>NZ_JAHCAS010000001.1:313011-626023 GCF_019634775.1 Dokdonella sp. | reverse complement strand
TTGGCCGCGCCGCGCCTGCGGGCGTGGTCGACCAGGATGTGGCGCATCGCGATCGCCGCGTAGCCGAGGAAATGCGCGCGGTCTTTCCAGACAGGGTCGGCGCCCTGGGCGAGATTGATCCAGGCTTCGTGGACGAGCGCAGTCGTGTTGAGCGTGTGCGCGCCTTCCCCGGAAAGCTGGCGATGCGCCATGCGGCGCAGGCGTTCGTACACCTCGGGCATGAGGCGTTCGATGCCCGAGGCCGCCTCGGGTCCCGGATCGCGCTGATCTACGACAGGCATGGTCGGTATGGTAGCGCGGCGGTTGCGCAGCGGTGCAGCGATGCAATCGGCAAGCGCAACGTGACGTGGCGCACGCAATGCAATGCCCCTACTGAAGGGCCTCCTGCGGCGTGCGCTTGTCCCGGAGCCCGTTCACCGGCCATCGGGCCGGCGAAGATCTGCACGCACGCTCCCGGCGCCACCACGGCGGGGCATAATCCGGCGGTCGACGGAGGAATCGCCATGTGGATCGCCATCGTTCTCGCCGTGCTCGCATTCCTCGTGCTGGCCTTTCGCGGCCTAGGTTTTCTTGCCTGGCTGGTTGGTGCCGGCATCGTGCTGGTCGGCTGGCGCGTGAGCGGCATCGAATCGCCGCTCGTGTTCCAGAGCGTCGTCATCACGCTCGTCGTGATCGCCGTGCTGTTCGGCCTGCCGCCGCTCCGGCGCCAGCTCGTCACGCGCTTCGCGATGCCGCGTTTTGCACGGGTGCTGCCGCGTCTCGGTGAGACCGAGCGCATTGCGCTCGAAGCCGGCACGGTGTGGTGGGATGCCGAACTCTTCTCCGGCATGCCGGACTGGCGCAAGCTGCTCGACTTCACTCCGCAAGCGCTCAGCGACGAGGAACGCGCCTTCCTCGACGGGCCGGTCAACGACTTCTGCGCGCGTCTCGACGACTGGGACATCCACCAGCAGCGCGACCTGCCGCCGGACATCTGGGCGCTGATCCGCGAGTACCGCCTGTTCGGACTGATCATCCCGAAGGAATACGGCGGCCACGGTTTTTCGGCGATCGCGCAGTCGCGCATCGTCACGCGCATTTCCAGCCGCTCGGTGACCGCGGCGGTGACGGTGATGGTGCCGAACTCCCTCGGTCCTGGCGAGTTGCTCATGCACTACGGAACCGATGCGCAGAAACGGAAGTATCTGCACCGCCTGGCCGAGGGTATCGAGATTCCGTGCTTCGCATTGACCGGCCCCGAGGCCGGTTCGGATGCCGCGGCCACGCAGTCCGAGGGTATCGTCGAGAAACGCACGATCGATGGCGTCGAAGTGCTCGGCGTGCGTTTCAACTGGAAGAAGCGCTACATCACGCTGGCCCCGGTGGCGACCCTGATCGGCCTCGCCTTCCGCCTCAAGGATCCGCAGCGCCTGATCGGCGAGGTCGAGGATCGCGGCATCACCTGTGCGCTGATCCCGCGCGACACGCCGGGTGTGGAGATCGGTTTGCGCCACGATCCGATGGGCGTGCCATTCCACAACGGGCCGATCGTCGGCAACGACGTGTGGGTGCCGTTCGACGCGGTGATCGGCGAACACGCCGGTGTGGGCAATGGTTGGCGCATGTTGATGGAATGCCTGGCCGCGGGTCGTTCGATCTCGCTGCCGGCGCTCAGTGTCGGCGCCGCGCAGATGGCCACGCGCATCTGCGGCGCCTACGCGACCGTGCGCGAACAGTTCGATACGCCGATCGGCCGCTTCGAGGGCATCGAGGAACCGCTCGCGCGCATCGCCGGCCTGACCTACCTGATGACGGCGACGCGCACGCTGACCTGCGGCGCGCTCGACGCCGGCGAGAAACCGGCCGTGCTCGGCTCGATCGCCAAGGCTTATCTCACCGAAGGCATGCGCACCGTGGTCAGTGATGCCATGGACATCCGCGCCGGCAGCGCGATCCAGCGCGGCCCGCGCAACACGCTGTCGCGCGCATGGGCGGCGGTGCCGATCGGCATCACGGTCGAGGGCGCCAACATCCTCACGCGCTCGATGATCATCTACGGCCAGGGTGCGATCCGCTGCCATCCCTTCGTCGAGAAGGAGATCAACGCGGTCGCCGCGAACGACCTCGCCGCCTTCGACCGCGCGCTTTTTGGCCACATCAACCTCGTCGTCACGCGCTCGGTGCGCGCGCTGCTGCTGGCCCTGACCGGCTCGCGTATCGCCGCGCCGCCGCCGGCGCTCGACACCGCGCGCTGGTACCAGCACTTGTCGCGCCTGTCGGCGGCGTTCACGATCCTTTCCGACACCGCGATGGGCACGCTCGGCGGTTCGCTGAAGCGGCGCGAAAAAATCTCGGGCCGCCTCGCCGATGCACTGGCCTATCTCTATCTCGCCTCGGCCGCGCTCAAGCGCTACCACGACGAGGCCAAGACCACGGCCAACCTCGCCCTCGCGCGCTGGTCGGTCGAAACCTGCCTGCATCGCGTGCAAGAGGCCATGCTCGGCGTGCTCGAAAACCTGCCGATGCGCCCGGCCGCATGGCTGCTGCGCGTGCTGATCTTCCCGCTCGGCGCGCGCTTCCGCCCGCCATCGGACGAGATCGGCCGGCGCGTCGCGCGCGACATCCTCGAGGACCGCGAGGCGCGGCGCACGCTGACCTGCGACGTGTTCGTGCCGCCGCCCGACGAACCGGGCCTCGGCACGCTCGAAGCCGCCCTCGACATGGCCGTCGGCGCGCTGCCGATCGAAACCAAGCTGCGCGACGCCGTGCGCGCCGGCACGATCGACCGCGCGCCAGGTCACATGCTCGACGAACTCGGCCTTGACGCCGGCGTCATCACGCAGGACGAATACGACCGCCTCAACGAAGCCCGCGACGCCCGCGACGAAGTCATCCAGGTCGATGCCTTCGACCCGGAAACCTACAAGACCCTGCACTGATGAGCGCCACCTGGTATTTCGACTTCATCTCGCCGTTCGCCTACCTGCAGTGGCCCAAGCTGCTCGCCCTGCGCCAGCGTGTGGCGATCGTGCCGCGGCCGATCGTGTTCGGCGCCGTGCTCGCCCATCATGGGCAGCTCGGGCCGGCCGAGATTCCGGTCAAGCGCGAATTCACCTATCGCACGGTGCAGTGGCGCGCCGAACGCGAAGGTGTTGCCCTGCGTTTTCCGCCGACTCATCCGTTCAATCCGCTCGCCGCCCTGCGCCTCGCCGTCGCCTGCGGTTCGTCGTGGCCGGCGATCGAGGCGATCTTCATGCACGTCTGGGCGCATGGTCGCGCCGGTGACAGCGCCGATGCCCTGCGCGAGGTCGGTGCCGCGCTCGGCGTGGGCGATGTCGAGGCAGTGATCAATGCCGCCTCAGTCAAGGAGGAACTGCGCACGAACACCGAGGCGGCGATCGCCGCCGGCGTATTCGGCGTGCCGACGCTCGCACTCGACGGCCTGCTGTTCTGGGGCGACGACGCCACGCCGATGATCGAAGATCATCTCGCCGACCGCGCGCGCTTCACGCATGGCGAGTACGCGCGCATCGCAGCCTTGCCCGAGGGTGCGCGACGCCGGTCATGAGTGCCACGGTGACCGCGTTGCCGCCCTTGCCGGGACCGGGGTCACCGACGGGCCTGCGGGAAGGGCACCGGCATGCGCTTTATCTTGCGCGCGCAGCGCGTAACATGGCGCCTGTGAAACGACTCCTCATTCTCGTGGGCATCGGTGGGCTGGCGTCGTCGGTGGCTGCCGTCGAGATCGTCCGCTGCACGACCGCGGATGGCGAGGTGCGCTACCAGGATCGGCCGTGCGCGGCAGGCGAGGCCGTGCACAGGATCCAGCTCGTCGACGATCCGCCGCAGGCATCGACGTCCACCACGCCGCAGCGCAACGAAGCCGAGGATGTGGGGCAGCCTGTTGCAGCGATGCCGGGCGCCGCGGCATTGGCACCGACGATGCCCTCATCGTGGCTGTGCCGACGCGGGGATGGTTCGCGTTATCTCAGCGACACCGGCATCGGTGAACGGCGTGCGGTGCCGCTTGCGATGCTCGGCGTGCCGGGGCGCAGCCTCGCGGATGCCTATGGCCCTGGTGGTGCCGGTGTGTCGGCGCCGGGCCTGCGCCAGCCGGGCATCGATCGATCAGCCGATGCGCAGATCGGGGCTGCCTATGTCTGGGTCGAGGATGCCTGCGAGCCGGTCGATGCTGGTGCAGCCTGTCGTTTCCTCGAAGGCGAGATCGATGCCGCCGAATACCGCCTGCGCCGCGCGTTCAGCGACACCTCGGCGCAGGTCCGCGCGGAGATCGCCGCTCTGCGCGAGCGTGCGGCGGCGTGCCGGTAGACGTATCTGTCGAGCGAAACGGCTTTGGCCGTGATGCTCTGTCTGTACCACGCCTCAAGGAATGAGCATCACGGCCAAAGCCGTTTCCCACGGGCGCCTCGTTTACGACGGAAAGAGGGAAGGCTGCGACACGGCCGCATGCCGACGTTCGTGATCGAGCAGGAAACGCTTCGCCTCGAGACCGCCGCCGTAGCCGGTCAGCGAGCCACTTGCGCCGATCACGCGATGGCAGGGCACGATGATCGGCAGCGGGTTGGTGCCATTGGCGAGGCCGACTGCACGTGAGGCGGTGGGTTGGCCTATGCGCCGTGCGAGTTCGGCGTAGCTGATCGTTTCGCCATAGGGGATCGTCGTCAGCGCCTCCCATACGCGCAACTGGAACGGCGTGCCGCGCGCGGCAAGGGGCAGATCGAAGGCCTGCAAACGGCCGGCGAACCAGGCATCGAACTGGCGGCGTGCTTCATCGAAGCGTCGCGTGTCGCGCTGCCAGTCCGCGGGAATCATGAATGGACGGCGTGATTCCGGCAGGCCGATGAAGGTCAGGGCACGCCCATCGCCGGCGAGCAGGATGCGGCCGATCGGGCTGTCGATGTGGTCGTAATACATGGGTGGATTCCTGGAGATCAGGCAGCGCTGCGCCAGAGCAGCATGACCGCATAGGCACGCCAGGGCCGCCAGGCCTCGGCGCGGGTTTCCATGGCGCGTTCCGACACGGGCTTGCCGTCGCCGGCCAGCTTGCGCAGCACGAGGTCGCCGGCCGGGAATGCATCGGGCTGTGACAGCGCACGCATGGCGATGTAGTGCGCGGTCCAGGCGCCGATGCCGGGCAGGGCGGCCAGCCGCGCAACGAAGTCGGTCAGGGTCTGCTCGGCACCGAAGCCGATGCGGCCATCGAGTGTGGCCTGGGCGATCGCGCGGATTGCGGTGGCACGTGCGCGCGGCAGGCCGATCGCTTCGATGTCGGCCTCGGCGAGTGTCGATGGCGACGGGAACAGTGCGCCGAGGCCGAACGCGGCGGATTCGGGATGCGCCGTTCCATGGCGTTGGACCAGTCGTGCGGCCAGTGTGCGTGCGGCGCCGACGCTGACTTGCTGCCCGAGCACCGCACGCACGGCAAGCTCGAAGCCGTCCCAGGCGCCAGGCAGACGCTGGCCTGGCCAGCGTTTCACGAGTGGACGCAGCCAGGCATCACCACGCAACTTGGCAGCGATCGCGCGCGGATCGGCGTCGACGTCGAACATGCGGCGCACGCGCGCGACCAGCGCGCCGAGTGCCGGTGCGGCTGCGCCGTGTACGCGCAGGCGCAGGGCATCGCGATGCGGTGATGCGTCCACTTCGATCATCGCGCTGCGGCCGTCGACGATGACGCTGCGTCGGTAGGTGCTCGCATCAACGATCTCGACCCCGGGAATCGCGCGGCGTGCGTAGAACGCAAGCAGGGCCCGGAAATCGTAGGGGGGCCGATAAGGCAACGTCAGTTCGATTGCCGCGGCAGTCGTGCGAGCAGGTTGGCGCGTGCGCCGGAAATCGCGCGGTGGCCTGCCGTAGGCGGCGACGAAGGCAGCATTGAATCGACGCACGCTCGCGTAGCCCGCGGCGCCGGCGATCGTGGTGACCGGCATCGCCGTCTCGATGAGCAACTGTTTGGCGAAAAGCAGCCGGCGCGTGGCGGCGACATCGAGCGGGCTCGCGCCGAGTTCTTCGGCAAACAGACGACGCAGATGGCGTTCGCCCACGCCGATGCGTGCGGCCAGCGTGGCCAGAGGCGCGTCGTCGAGTGCGCCGTCTTCGATCAGACGCAAGGCCGCGCGCACCAGCTCGCTGCGCGCACGATGCAGGGGTGAGCCCGGCGCCGCTTCTGGGCGGCAGCGCAGGCAGGGACGGAAACCCGCGGCGCTGGCCGCGGCGGCGCTTGAGAAATAGACGATGTTGCGTTCATGCGGGGTCGGCGCCGGGCAGACCGGACGGCAATAGATGCCGGTCGTCCTGACCGCAGTGAAGAACAATCCGTCGAAGCGCGCGTCGCGGGTCAGCCGTGCCTGTTGGCAGATGGCGGCGCTGAATGGCGGGGCGGTGGCGGGTTCCATGGACGCAATCTAGCAGGCGCCGCCGGGGTCGACTCGCCGTTTCCGGACATCGATGCCGTTGCTCAGAAACCGTTGTGCAGGAAACCGCCGTCGACGGCGATGCATTCGCCGGTGATGTAGGCAGCGGCAGGCAGGCAGAGGAAGGCGATTGCCGCGGCGACCTCCTCCGGCTCGCCGATGCGGCCCATCGGCGTGCGCCCGAGTACTTCGTCGAAATAGTCGGTGTCGGCAAGCGGTTCCTCGGTGCGGCGCGTGCGGATGTACCACGGCGCGACCGAGTTGACACGGATGCCGTCACCGGCCCATTCACAGGCGAGGTTGCGCGAGAGCTGGTGCAAGGCAGCCTTGCTCATGCCGTACGGCGCGCCGGTGCGCACGTGGACGAGGCCCGATACCGAACCAACGTTGACGATTGCCGCGTTGCCGTGTTCGGCGAGGTGCGCATGGGCGAGACGGCACATCTCGAACGCGGCGATCAGGTTCGTGTCGAGCAGGGCGCGGACTTCCTCGACCGCATAATCGAGCGCGGGCTTCGACACGTTCTCGCCGACGTTGTTGATGAGCAGGGACGGACTCGCCTCGAGGTCGGCGATCCAGTCGAACACTTCGAGACGTTGTTCGGGATCGCCGATGTCGGCAGCGAAACTGAGCAGCGAACGTGCCGGAAATTCGTCGGCGAGTTCGGCCATGGTCTGTTCGAGATGGGCTTCATCGCGGGAAACCAGCAGCACGTCGGCACCGAGCGTGGCCAGTTCACGCACGGTGGCGAGGCCGATGCCGCGGCTCGCGCCGGTGACCAGTGCGGTTCTTCCGTCGAGTCGCCAGCGTGAGGCCTGCATCATCGTCCCCTCCGTCGACTTGCCGGCGACCGCACCGGCGCGCAGACTCGCCGGTGCTGGCAACGGCCAGCGCAGGCGAGGTTCCGCGCATGGTACGTCAAGCACCTGTCGCCACGATCATCATCACGGCCCTGCTCGTCGCTTGTGCGAAGGAAGCGCCGCCGCCCGAACCGGTTGCGCGCGAACGCCAGCCCACCGTGTTCGACGAGCAGTTGAAGGCGCTGGACAAGGCCAAGGCGGTGCAGCAGGAACTCGACGAAGCGGTGCGCAAGCGCGATGCCGCTGCCGAGGAGCAGGGCGGGTAGGGGCCCGTTTACGGGCGATGGGGCGTTGCAATCGGTAGAGAAGCATCGCCCGTGAACGGGCCCCTACGAAAAGAGAGGTGTGCGCAGAGGCGCCGGTCAACGCCGCTCCGGTTCGCAGAAGCAGTGCGCGACGACGCCGAGGCGTCCGCCGCCTAGCGTGCGCAGCAAGCCGACAGTCTCTTCGATTTCGCCCTTCGGCAGCAGGCCGGGCGGCAGGCCGAAGCCCGACCAGCGACCGATGCGCGCGGCGGCCTCGGTCTCGCCGAGACTCAGCGCCAGGCGTTCCCATGTGGACAGCGGCTTCTCGACGTACTGCGTGCGGTAGCCGTCGCCGAGGCCGGCACGGCCGGCTGCCGAGACGATCGCCTGCTGCAGGCCTCCGAGCTTGTCGACCAATCCGCGCTCCTTGGCCTGCTCACCCGACCACACGCGTCCGCGCGCGACCGTGTCGATGTCCGTGGAGCTCTTGCCACGTGCATCGGCCACCTTGCCGATGAAGTCGCGATAGCCCTTCTCGATGACGCTGGTCATGATCGCCTCGGCCTTCGGATCGAACGGGCGGCGGATGTCGAGCGCGCCAGCGAGCGGCGCGGTGCCGACACCGTCGGTATGGATGCCGAGCTTGCCGAGTGCCTCGGGGATCGTCACGAACAGACCGAAGATGCCGATCGAGCCGGTGATCGTGTTCGGTTGTGCCCAGATCTCGTCGGCATTCATGGAAATCCAGTAGCCGCCGCTGGCGGCGACATCGCCCATCGACACGATCACCGGCTTGCCGGCGGCCTGGATCAGTTCGATCTCGCGGCGGATGACCTCGGAGGCGTAGGCGTCGCCACCCGGTGAGTCGACGCGCAGCACGAGCGCCTTGATCGCCTCGTCCTTGCGCGCCTGGCGGATGAGCTGCGCGATCGTCGAGCCGCCGACCGTACCCTGCGGCCGCTCGCCCTGCACGATGTCGCCCTGGGCGACGATCACGCCGACCTGTGGACGCGAGTCGGGCAGCGCGACCTGCATGCTGAGATAGTCGCGCCAGTTGACCTGGCGGAAGGTTTCGCCGTCCGCGCTCGGCGCACCTTTGGCCTTGAGCAGCTCGCGCACTTCGGCGCGCGTGGCGATGCGGTCGACCAGTTTGCGTTCAAGGGCCAGTTTGGCCAGGTCGCCCTGGTAGGCGGCAACCTGCTGGTCGAGATTGGCGATGTCGTTGCGCAGTGTGGCCGGGTCGAGCTTGCGCAGCGCGGCAATCTCATCGAGGTAGCTCTCCCAGATCCCGCCCATCCAGTACCGAGTCGCTTCCTTCGCCGCATCCGATGCCTTGTTCAGCACGAACGGCTCAGCCGCCGACTTGTATTCGCCGACCTTGATCAGGTGCACGTCGACGCCGAGCTTGTCGAGCGCGTCGCGGTAGTAGCTGCGGTACGAGGACAGGCCTTCGAGCAGGACCATGCCCTGCGGGTCGAGCAGGATCTCGTTCGCGTGCGCGGCGAGGTAGTAGCCGCCCTGGCTCATGCCTTCGGAGACGACGACCAATTCCTTGCCGGCATCGCGGAAGCGGTCGAGCGCCTGCCCGATCTCGCGCAATGTGGCCAGGCCTGCACTGACCTGATCGGGCAACAGCACGATGCGCTCGATGCGCGCATCCTTCGCGGCGAGGTCGATCGTGCGCAGCAGGTCGCGCAGCTGGATCTGCTTCTCGCCTTCGCCACCCACTTTGGCGAGCGCGCGTTCGACCGGGTCGCCGCTGTACTGCTCGACGATGGTGCCTTCCGGGTCGAGTACGAGCGCAGTCTTCGCCTCGATCGTCGGGCTGCCGCGCATGGCCGAAACGACTACGGCAAACAGGATCACCACGAAGATCAGGTTGAAGACCAGCCTGCGCGTGAAGTTCAGCGTGTTCCACAGGCCGCGGAAGAAGCGGCCGATCAGGCCTGGGGATTTGTCCGACATGACGGGGCTCCTGAGGATGCTGGAGAACGAAACATGGTGCAGCGTAGCCGAACGCGCGGCGCGCGGCATGGCCGGGAAGTCAGGTGGCGACCGGCACGCGGCGGAACGCACTGCGCCAGAAGCGCCAGGCGAGCAGGATCGCCGCGACGCTGAGCCCGGCGATCAGGCCGATCCACATGCCGGGCGCGCCGCGGTCGGCACGGAAGGCCAGCAGGTAGCCGGTCGGCATGCCGATGCACCAGTAGGCGAAGAAGGTGATGAGCATCGGCACGCGCGTGTCCTTGAGTCCGCGCAGGGCGCCGTTGGCCACCGCCTGGATGCCGTCGGACAACTGGAAGATCGCGGCGTACATGATGAGCTGCGCGGCCAGTACCGCCACCGTCACGTCGGCGGTGTACAGCGCGGCGATCTGCGGCGACAGCGTCGCCAGCACGAGGGCCGAGACGAGTTGCACGAGCACGGTCAGCAGCAGGCCGACCGCGGCCGCGCTGCGCACACCGGTCACGTCGCCGCGGCCGACTGCATGGCCGACGCGCACGGTCGTGGCCATGGCGATGCCGAGCGGCACCATGAAGGCGACCGAGACGACATTGATCGCGATCTGGTGGCCGGCGACGATCGCCGTGCCAAGCGAGCCGAGCAGCAGGGCGACGGCGACGAACAGACTGGCCTCCATGAACAAGGTCACTGCCATCGGCACGCCGATCAGCAGCAGTTCGCCGATCGCGCGCGCATCGACCGCTTCGAAACGTGCGAACGGCCGCACCGCGCGGTAGCGCGGATGCACGGCGACGTAGGCGGCAAAGGCCAGGCATTGCAGCCACAGCACGATCGCGGTGGCGATGCCGCAACCGCGCGCGCCCAGGCGTGGCAGGCCGAATGCGCCATACATCAGCAAGTAGCCGATCGGGCCGAGCAGGACGAGGCCGAGCAGGCTGAACCACATCGTCGGCCGGGTCAGGCCGAGACCTTCGCTGAGACCACGCAGGGCGAAGAACAGGGTCAGTGCCGGTGCGCCGAATGCGATCGCGTGCAGGAAGGCCGTCGCGTCGGCGATCAGCGCGGCATCGACGCCGATCAGACCGAACAATCGCGGTCCGGCGACGTACACGACGCAGGCCAGGCCGAGTCCGAGCGGCAGCGCGATCCACAAGGCCTGGCGGAACAGCGGCCCGATCGCGGTGAGGCGGCCTGCACCGTGCAACTGCGCCACCGAGGGCTGCAGGGCCATCATCACGCCGATCACGATGACGATCGCCAGCACCCAGACATTGGTGCCGACCGCGACCGCGCCGAGCGTGTGGCCATCGAGATGCCCGGCCAGCATCGTGTCGATGACGTTCATGCCGACCGCCGACAGCTGGCCGAGCACGAGCGGTGCCGCCAGCGTTATGGTGGCGCCGATCTCGCGTGTCAGACGCGATCGGCCGATGGGTAGAATGGCGGGCATTGGCGGACTCGGCGGGGCGCGGAGTATAGCGGTCCGCCCGGATGCCCGACGGGGAGATTGCATGCGCGTACTGGTGACCGGGGCAACAGGGTTCCTCGGTGGACATCTGCTCGATGCCCTGCGTGCCGAGGGTGCGCAGGTTGCGGCGTATGTGCGTTCGGCCGATGCGGCACAACGCCTGCGTGCCGCGGGCGTCGAGGCCTTCGTCGGCGCGCTCGACGACGGCGAGGCGCTGCGCACCGCCTTGAGCGCGCCGACCGATGCGCTGTTCCATGTTGCGGCCGATACCAGTCCGTGGCGCGGTCACGCCGAGCGGCAGACGCGCACGAATGTCGATGGCACCCGCGCCGTACTCGCCGCCGCCGAAGCAACCGGGGTGCGCCGTTTCGTGCACACCTCGTCGGTATCGGCCTATGGTCGGCAGGACTGCGTGCTGACCGAGGACACGCCGCGCCTTGGGGCGCAGTCGTGGATCAACTACGAACGCACCAAGGCGATCGCCGAAGAACTCGTCGACGAGGCCAGCACACGCGGTCGCATCGAGACGGTGATCCTCAATCCGGCGCACATTCTCGGGCCGGATGATCGCCACAACTGGGCACGCCTGTTCCTGCTCATCGACCAGGGCAAGCTGCCCGGCGCGCCGCCCGGTTCGGGGACCTTCGCCGACGTGCGCGAAGTCGCCCTCGCCCATGTCGCCGCGTGGCGGCGGCCGGTGGCAGGCAAGCGCTTCCTGCTCGGTGGCGAACACGCGCCCTTCCTCGAACTCGTGCGGGTGATCGCCGGCACGCTTGGCCGCAAGGCGCCTGCGCAAGCCTTGCCGGCAGCACTGCTGCGTGCGCATGCGCGCATGCTCGACCTGATCGCCGCGATCACGCGCCGTGAACCGTCGCTGACACCGCAGGCAGTGGCGTTGACCTGTTATCACCTGCGTGTCGACAGTGCCAGGGCGATGCGCGAACTCGACTATCGCATCACGCCGCTCGCCCGCCTGGTCGCCGACACCTGCGACTGGCTGCGTGCGCAGGGGTTGTTGCAAGCACGATGAATTCCGACCTCGATCCGCTGCCGCCGATTCCGTCGCCACCGGTTCCGGTGGCGCAGGTACGTGCCGAGGCCGATGCCACGTTCGCCGCGCCGGAGCCGACTTGTCCGAACTGCGGCGCGCCCGTGCACGGCCCCTATTGCCACGCCTGCGGACAGTCCGAGAAGGGCATGGTGCGCAGCCTGAAGGAGGTCTTCAGTGACCTGTCCGACATCGTCTTCAATGTCGATTCGCGCATCTTCCGCTCTCTGTTCGACCTGTATTTCCGCCCGGGTTTCCTGACCACCGAATACATCGCCGGTCGGCGCGCGCGCTATGTCACGCCGTTCCGGCTGTTCTTCGTGCTCTGTCTGCTGGCGTTCTTCCTCGTGCAGGCGATGCTCGGTGACGCCATGTTCGCCAACGCCGACAGGGCCATGGCAGCGCGTGCACAGATCGACGCGGCGACAACGGCGGCTGAAGTCGACACGGCGATCAAGCAGAGCATCGCCAGCCTGAACGAAGTGGCGGCGGCGACCGATCTCGATGCGGACTCGCGCCGACAGCTCGAGGAAGGCATCAAGGAACTCGCCGGTGTCGGTCGCGCGCGCAAGCTCGAACTCGCGCGCGGGCGCATCGGTACAGCGTCGACCAGCGCCGAAGTCGATCAGGCTGTTGCCGATGGTCTCGCCGCACTGGTCGACGGCGTCGATATCGATGCGCTCCCGGCCCGGTCCAAGACCCGACTCGACGAACGCCAGCGACAGCTGCGCGAGTCCGGCGAGCGGCGCAAGCGCGTGCTCGCCGGCACCGAGGCGCCCTCGGCCGACCCTGCGGAGGTGGTCGGTTCCTGCGGCAAGGGCAGCACCACGGTCTTCTTCACCTTCAAGGGCACACCCTGGCATCGCGAGGCGAATCCGGTCGCTTTCGATTGGCTGCCCGATGCCGCGAACATGAAGTTCAACGAAACCCTGCAGCACATGTGCGACAACGTCGAGAGCTGGATCGAGCAGCCTTCGAAAGGGTTCCGCGCGACCTTCGCGGTGTTGCCACAGACCCTGTTTTTCCTGATGCCCGTATTTGCCCTGCTGCTCAAGCTGTTCTATCTGTTCAAGCGCAGGCTCTACATGGAGCACTTGCTGGTCGCCCTGCACAGCCACGCCTTCCTGCTGCTGTCGATCGTCGTGCTCGTCATTCTCGGCACCCTGAAATCCTGGGCCGCCGAGGTGAATTGGATCGTCGCGCCGCTCGGCTGGCTGCAACTGTTCGCATGGCTGTGGATGTTCGTTTACCTGTACTGGATGCAGAAGCGCGTCTATCGCCAGGGCTGGATCATGACGACGCTGAAATACGGCCTGATCGGCATCTGCTACACGTTCCTGCTGTCGACCGGGGCCTTCGTTGCGGTGCTGATCGGGCTGGCCATGGATTGAGGCGCCGTAGCCGTTTTTGCGGACAAGTCAAGCGGTTTTGCACAACTGGGGAGTTTTCAAACGCGGCACCTGAGTTCGCCGTCGCGATGCGCGACCACAGCCAGGCATGGTGATGCAACCCATTGATCTTGAAAGCCTCTGTGTGAGTGGTCAAAGTTTCACCAAGATGACGACGGAGGCCTTGGTCACGTTCCGTGGGGCGTTATTCAGGGCGTGATCCACACAGTTATCCACAATGCTTGTGGATAAGGGGGAAAACCCGTTAACGGCAGCTACTTGGATCACTTTCCTGCCGATTTCCTCAACTATGCGACGCAAGTGCCCAGCGGCCATCCGGCATGCTTCGCTACACTCCCCGGCCGTGCTGCCAGACCCCGTGCCGATGCCGCATTTCGTCCGTGTGGCGGTGCCCGTGCCGCTGCATCGCCTGTTCGACTATCGCCTCGCCGACGGCATGACGGTGGTGCTCGGCGCGCGCGTGCTCGTGCCGTTCGGACGGCGTCGGGTGGTCGGTGTCGTCATCGAGCAGGCCGATGTCTCGGACCAGGCCGAGGCCGATCTCAAGTCCGTACTCGAGGTGCTCGACGAGCGCGCGTGGCTGTCGCGGGAACTACTGGCCACATTGTGCTGGGCGGCGCGGTATTACCAGCATCCGATCGGTGAGGTTGTCGAGGCCGCCCTGCCGGTCGCGCTGCGCAGTGCGGGCACGACGGCGGTCGCACGCGCGTCCTGGCATGCGCTGACCGATGCCGGTCGGGTTGCGCTGGTCGACCCGCATCGGCGTCGCGGCACCCGGCTCGATGCCTTGTTGTCGCGCCTCGCCGCGGGCGCGGTCACGGCGGATGTGCTTGATGCCGAACAGCCAGGTTGGCGCGAGGCCGCGCGGCGGCTGCGCGAACGCGGCTGGATCGAGACGGTAGCCGCGCCAGAGATGCTGGCGCACTGGCGCGTGGCCGAGCGGTCAGGGCCGCCGCTCAATCCGGCCCAGGCCGCAGCGGTTGCGGCCATCAGTGCCGCCGCTGAGCGTTTCGCCACGTTCCTGCTCGACGGCGTCACCGGCAGCGGCAAGACCGAGGTCTACCTCCACGCGATCCTCGACGCGATCGGGCGTGGCCGCCAGGCATTGGTGCTGGTGCCGGAAATCGCGCTGACTCCGCAGACCATGCGGCGCTTCCGCGAACGCCTCGGCCTGGATGTGGCGATCCTGCACTCCGGACTCGCCGACGGTGAGCGCGCCCGCGCCTGGCTTGCTGCCGCGCGTGGTGAGGCAGCGGTGGTGCTCGGCACGCGCTCGGCGGCGTTTGTGCCGTTGGCGCGGCCCGGCCTGATCGTCGTCGACGAGGAGCACGATGCCTCGTACAAGCAACACGAAGGATTCCGGTACCACGCGCGCGACCTCGCCATCGTGCGCGCGAAGGCGCTCGGCATTCCGGTCGTGCTCGGCTCGGCGACACCGTCGCTGGAGAGTCTGGCCAATGTCGAGGTCGGGCGCTATGCGCATCTGGTCCTGCGCGAACGCGCCGGTGACGCGCGACCGCCGGCGCTGCGCGTCATGGACATTCGCCACAGGCGCCTCGAGCAGGGGCTGGCGGTCGAAACCCTGCAGGCGATCGGCCGCCACCTCGGCGAGGGTGGACAGGTGCTCGTGTTCCGCAACCGCCGCGGCTATGCGCCGGTGCTGTTCTGCCATGCCTGCGGCTGGACCGCGCAGTGCATGCGTTGCGCGCGCTCGATGACCGTGCATCGCGGCACAGGCCGCCTGTGCTGCCACCATTGCGGTGACGAGAAGCGCCTGCCGAGGGTCTGTCCCGACTGCACCAGCGAAGCGCTCGCCCCGCAGGGGCAGGGTACCGAGCGATTGGAGGAAACCCTCATCGAGCGCTTCCCCGGCGCGCAGGTCGTGCGCGTCGACCGCGACAGCACGCGCAGCCGTGGACGCCGCGAGGCCGTGTTCGCCGAACTGGACGGCAACAGTCCACGCATCTTCGTCGGCACGCAGATGCTGGCGAAGGGGCATGACCTCGCCGCGCTGACCTTGGTGGTCGTGGTCGGCGTCGATGAAGGCTTGTATAGCCTCGACTTCCGCGCCGGTGAACGACTCGGCCAGCTCATCGTGCAGGTGGCCGGCCGCGCCGGCCGCGCCGCGCGCGCCGGCGAGGTGATCCTGCAGACGCATCACCCGGAACATCCGTTGCTGCGGGCCCTGCTCGACGGCGGCTATCCGGCCCTGTCCGCGCGCCTGCTCGCCGAACGTCGCGCCGCGATGCTGCCGCCGTTCGGCCATCTCGCCCTGCTGCGTGCGGAGGCACGCGAGGCGACCACGGCACAGGACTTCCTCTTCGCCGCCCGCGCCGAGGCGCGCGCCGCTGATGGCGTGCTCGTGCACGCACCGATGCCGGCGCCGATGCCGCGCCGCGCCGGCTACGAACGTAGCCACCTGCTAATCGAATCCGCCGAGCGCGCGCCGCTGCACGCCTTCCTTGGTGACTGGCTCGAGCGTGTGCGCGCCCTGCCGGACGCACGCCGCGTGCGCTGGTCGATCGATGTCGATCCGGTGGACTTGTATTGAGCCGCAGAGCGTGGTGAAAAAAGCATCACGGCTGAAGCCGTTTCCTACCGCGTGGCTCTCCGTAGGAAACGGCTTCAGCCGTGATGCCCTGGCTGTACAACGCCACAGAGAGATGGCAGCACGCCTGAAAGCGTTTCCTGCGGAAGCGTGGCGCACAAAAAGAAACGGCCCGAATCAACGGGCCGTCGGAGAGATGCTTCTGTTCAAACGTGCGGCCATGGACGCCGCTTCTGGGTTCCCACGAAGGCGCGCAACGGAATCCCTGCGCGACCCCGGTCGAATCAGCAATCAAGGATGATTGCAAAAGCCAAGCCTACGCCACGAACAGCGCGCGCATCTTCTTCATGGCATTCGCCTCGACCTGGCGGATGCGTTCGGCCGAGACGCCGTATTCGT
This sequence comes from Dokdonella sp., assembly GCF_019634775.1. Lineage (NCBI taxonomy): Bacteria > Pseudomonadati > Pseudomonadota > Gammaproteobacteria > Lysobacterales > Rhodanobacteraceae > Dokdonella > Dokdonella sp. Next base: position 609,668 of record NZ_JAHCAS010000001.1, on the reverse strand, counting down.
CGGCGAGTTCCTGCAGGGTTGCCTTCTCGCCGTCCTTCAGCCAGCGGCGCTGGATGATGTCGCGCGAGCGTGCATCGAGCTTGGCGAGGCCGCGTTGCAGGGTGTCGAACGAGGACTCCTCTTCCGAATCGTTCTCGATGGTCAGATACGGGTCGGTATTCTGGTGGTCTTCGAGATACATCACCGGCGAGGGACGCGCATCCTCGTCGTCGTCGACCGGGGCGTCGAAGCCGATGTCACGCCCGCTCAGGCGCGATTCCATCTCCAGCACCGTCGCTGCCGGCACGCCGAGTTCGCGCGCGACCGTGTTGACCTCGTCGGCATTCATCCAGCCGAGGCGCTTCTTCGACTTGCGCAGGTTGAAGAACAGCTTGCGCTGCGCCTTGGTCGTCGCGACCTTGACGATGCGCCAATTGCGCAGGATGAACTCGTGCATCTCGGCACGAATCCAATGCACGGCGAACGAAACCAGGCGCACGCCCTGGTCGGGGTCGAAGCGCTTGACCGCCTTCATCAGGCCGATGTTGCCTTCCTGGATGAGGTCGCCGATCTGCAGGCCGTAGCCGGAGTAGCCGCGCGCGACGTGGACGACGAAGCGCAGGTGCGACATGACCATGCGACGCGCCGACTCGAGGTTGCCCTCGGTCTGGTACTCACGGGCCAACGCCTGCTCGTCCTCGATGGTCAGCATCGGGATGCGGTGCACGGCCGAGATGTAGGCATCGAGGCTGCCGAGCGCGCTCGGGACCGGCAGGGTGTCGACCATGGGGGCCTGAGTCTGAGTCATCGATCGAAGTCCTCCGTTGTTGGGAGCCATGCTAGCACTCCGGTATTGAGAGTGCTAAAGCCCCGGGAGTTCCCGACGCGTTGCGGCGTGGGGAGAAACTGAACCTGCGAGTATGGTAAGCCCTGCGCCGTCAACGCGCAGTAAGCAGATTGGCTCGATTTCGTGAACAATGGGGCCGAAACAGGCCTCATTGCGCGTCGGTTGGCAGCTCGCTGCGTGGTGGCAGGCGCCAGTCGATCGAGGCCATGCCGGCCTCGGCCAACCAGGCGTTGGTGGCCGAGAAGTGGCCGCAGCCGAGGAAGCCGCGGTGGGCGGACAGTGGCGAAGGGTGCGGAGCCTTGAGCACGCGGTGGCGGCGTGTGTCGATCAACTTGCCCTTGGCCTGGGCATAGCTGCCCCAGAGCAGGAACACGAGCTTCTCGCGCTCGCGGTTGAGCGCATCGATGCAGGCATCGGTGAAGCCTTCCCAACCCTTGCCCTGGTGGGAGCCGGCCTGGCCCTGTTCAACGGTCAGCACCGCGTTGAGCAGGAGCACGCCCTGGCGTGCCCACGGCACCAGCCAGCCATGGTCGGGGCGCGGCAGGCCGAGGTCGCGCTCGATCTCGCGGAAGATGTTCTCGAGCGAGGGCGGCACGGCGACGCCGGGCAGCACCGAGAAGCACAGACCGTGCGCCTGGCCGGGCCCATGGTATGGATCCTGGCCGAGAATGACGACCTTGACCGCATCGAACGGTGTGGTGTCGAGTGCGGCGAAGATGCGCGAGCCACGCGGGTAGATCACCCTGCCTTGCTGCTTGCGTTCGCGCAGAAAGCCCGACAGTGCGCGCATCTCGGGACGTTCGAGATAACTGCCTACGCGCTGCTTCCACGAAGTCTCGAGCTTCAGCTCGCGGCCTTCGCTCATGCCGGTGTGCCCAGGCGCGCCCGCAGGTGGCGGCTGACGCGCAATTGGAACAGCAGCTTGGTCAGCAGCAGGCGCTCGTCGATCGGCTTTTCGACGAGGTCGTTGGCGCCGGCGCGCAGCAACGCGGCCTGTTTCTGCGGATTGTCGTCACCGGTCATCACGATCACCGGCAATTGGCCCTTGCCGTAGCCGAGGCGACGGCGGATACGATCGAGCAGGTCGGCGCCGGTCAGTTCACCCTTGAGGTTGACGTCGGTGAGGACGAGGTCGGCACCGATGCGGTCCATCGCCTGGGCGGTCTCGAGCATGTCGATCGCCTCCTCGACGGTGACCACATGCAACACGGTGAGGCCGTGCTTTTCGAGCATGCGCCGCGTAGCCAGGGCGACCACACGGCTGTCCTCGACATAGAGCACCTCGCCGGGCGTCGCCTCGGTCGGGCGTACATAGCCGCGGATGAACTCGGCCAGTGCCTGGAAACCGAGCGACTTGTCGAAATAGTCGGTGATGATGTCGCTCAGCGAGCGTTCGAGCAGGCGCTCCTGCACGTCGCCGGAAACGACCACGATCGGCATGTAGGCCTGCGGCGCGCTTTCACGGATGCGCCGCGCCAGTTCGATGCCGTCCATGTCGGACAGGCGCAACGCGGTGGTGACGAAGTCGATCGCGCCCTCGCCGAGATGGCCGAGCGCCTCGACGCCGGTCTCGCACTGCAGCACGGTGACGCCAGGCAGGCTGGCGACGAGGGTTTGTTCGATCACCCGGCGCACCAGCTTCGAGCCATCGACGACGAGTACGCGTGGGTGGTCGGACGAGAGGTGGCGGCCGAGCGAGACATTCATGCGCGGCTTTCCCCGATACGACCGGCGCGCAAGTGCCCGCTACTGACCAGCCAGGCGCCCAGCCAACCGAGCACGGCGCCGCCGCCGAGCACGGCCAGCGCCTCGCGCGCGCCGAAGCCGGCAAGGCGGAAACGGTTGCGATAGCTCTCGAGCAGGTCCGCGGCAGGTGCGGCCACCGCCCATTCGACCAGGCCGACCGCGAGCAGGGCGAGCGCACCGCCGAGCAAGCCGTAGGCGACGCCCGTATAGAGGAATGGGCGGCGCACGAACGCATTGCTGGCCCCGATCAATTGCAGCACGGCGATTTCCTCGGATTTCCCCTGGATGTCCATGCGTACCGTGTTGCCGATGATGAGCAGGGTGGCGACGGCGAGCAGGGCCATCAGGGCGAGCATCGCCCGTTCGCCGAATCCGAGCAAGGCCGACAGGCGCTTCCGCCAGGCCGCGTCGTATTGGACCATGCCGGCGCGGGCGTCGTTGCGCAGCGTGTCGAGTAGGGAGGCGTGGTCGGGGTCGTCGCTTGCCGAGCGCGGCGTGACCACCAGCACGCTCGGCAAGGGGTTGTGCTGGAGCACGTCAAGCGCTTCGTTGAAGCCGGAAAGCTGGCGGAACTCGGCCAGCCCCTCGTCGGGGGTGCGCACGACGATCCTTTCCACATCGTGACGTTGGCCGAGTTCGGCGGCAAACGCGGCAGCACGCGCCGCATCGACGTCGATCTTCAGGAACACGGTGACGTCGCGTGCATCGCGCAGGCCACCCGAGAGCTGGCGCGCATTGTCGAGGATGACGTGGAACAGCAGGGGCAGGGCCAACGCAATGCCGATCACGAGGATCGTGACCAGACTGGCCCAGGGGCGGGTGGCGAAGCGCTGCAGGCAGCCGCCGAAGGCATCCTGGTGCGCCTGGCGCCAGCCTTCGAAGCGCGTGCCGAGGGGGCGGCGTGCACGCCGCACACTGACGTTCGCCGCCGGTGCGGGGCGCAGGCGGTTGCCGCCGATGCGTTCGGACTTCGCCATCACGTGACCTGCGGCCGGAAATCATCGATCAGGCGGCCGTGGTCGAGCACGAGCACACGCTTGCCCATGTGGCGGATCAGGTGCAGGTCGTGGCTGGCGACGATGACGGTCGTGCCGACCTGCTGGAACTCGGCGAACAGGCGCATGACCTCGACCGAAAGCTGTGGGTCGAGGTTGCCGGTCGGCTCGTCGGCGATGATCAGTGGCGGCTTGCCGACGATCGCACGGGCGATGCCGACGCGCTGTTGTTCGCCGGTCGACAGAGTGACCGGCAACGAGCGTTCGCGGTCGAGCAGGCCGACCTTGTCGAGCGCCGCGCGCACGCGCTTGGCGGTTTCCTCGCGTCCTGCCCCGGCAATGCGCAGCGGCATGGCGACGTTGTGGAACACGTCGCGGTCCATCAGCAGGCGGTGGTTCTGGAACACCATGCCGATGTCGCGACGCACATGCGGCACCGAACGTGCGCGCACGCGCGCCAGCGGCAGGCCGTTGACCGTGATCTCGCCGCGCGACGGTCGCTCGATCAGCGACAGCAGCTTGAGCAGCGTGCTCTTGCCCGCGCCGGAATGCCCGGTAACGAACACCATCTCGCCAGCCGCGATGTCGAAACTGAGTCCGCTCAGCGCCTCATGGCCCTCGGCATAGCGCTTGCTGACCTGGTCGAAGTGGATCATCGGGGCGACGGGGAATGGGGACGGGGATGGACGAGGGGAAGATCGGATTGTAGTGAGGGGTCGGAACGATGTGCGGTTCTTTCGCCGGCCTCCATTCCCCACCGCCGATTCATCGTTCGCGGCTACTTCACCATCTGGTTCAAGTTGAAGATTGGCAACAGGATGGCGAGGACGATGAACAGCACGATCGCACCGACGACCAAGATAACGAACGGGCCGAGCGTGGCAGCGAGCACGCCGAGCCAGCGGTCGAGGTCACGCTGCTGCTGGGCGGCGGCCTCGTCGAGCATGCGCGGCAGTTCGCCGGAGCGTTCGCCGCTGGCGATCAGGCGCAGGGCGACCGGTGGAAACTGGCCGCTTTCGCCGAGTGCGCGGGCGAAACCGCTGCCTTCGCGCACCTTGTGCGCGGCGCGGCGCAGCGATTCGCGCATCGGCAGATTCGGCACGACCTGGGCGGCGATGGCCAGTGCGTCGAGCAAGGGCACGGCGGCGCCGGCGAGCAAGGACAGCGTGCGCGCCGCGCGTGCGGTGTTGGCTGCACGCACGAGCCGGCCGACCAGCGGCAGGCGCAACAGCCAGGCATGCCAGCGCACGCGTACCTCCTCGCGGCGCAGGGCGATGCGTGCGGCGATGATCGCTGCTCCGAGGACCAGTACCGCCAGCCAGCCCCAGTCGCGCAGCAAGGCCGAAGTTGCGATCAGCGCGCGCGTCGCCCAAGGCAGGCTCTGACCCATGTTCTGGAACACGCCAACGATCTGCGGCACGACCCAGGCCAGCAGGCCGGCGACAACAGCCAAGGCGACGATCGTCAGCAGCATCGGATAGGTCAGCGCGGCGAGCAGCTTCTGGCGCAGGGCATCACGTTCCTCGGCGTAACCGGCCAGCTTGGCCAGCACCGTGTCGAGATGACCGGACTGCTCGCCGGCGGCGACGGTGGCGCGATAGATCTCGGGAAAGCTGCCAGGGAAATCCGCCATGGCCTGGGCGAGGCCGGCACCTTCCATCACGCGCGCGCGCAGGGAGACGGTCAATGTGCGCTGGCGTTCGTTGTCGTTCTGCTCGGCCAGCGCGGCGAGCGCTTCGTCGATCGGCAGCCCCGCGCCGACCAGGGTGGCGAGCTGGCGGGTAAGCAGAGCGAGTTCGGCACCGGACAGGCCGCGCCGGCGCATGCGCAAGGGCGATGCCTCGCTGCCACTCACTTCTTCGACCATGAGCGGGTTGAGTCCGCGCTCGCGCAGCAGACCCCGTACCGCGCGCGCGGTATCGCCCTGCAGAACGCCGCGTTGCGTCCTGCCCTCGCTATCGAGTGCCTGGAATGCGAAAGCCGGCACGTAGCCCCTCGTCGTTGTCGGAACGCCACATTGTCGCCGGATTGGGCCGGCGCGTCAGGTGTAGAGGATCACGCCGAGGGTGGCCAGCCAGCCGATGGTCGCGCCGAGCAGCCAGGGGTCGCGCACGGCGAGGCGGCTTGGATCGCCGCCGGCGGCATGACGGAACACGAGGATGAGATAGCGTGCAACACCGAGCGCGACCCATGGAGCCGAATAGACCAGGGCGCGATGGCCATGGCGGGCGGTCACGTCGGGCGAGAGGGTGTAGAACACATAGGCAACGAATACGGCGCCGGCAAGCACCGCGAGCACATGCTCGATCGTCGTCGCGTGGTAGGCGTCCGTGGCGTGCGCCGCGCCATTCTCGACGTGGACGAGATCGCCATGGCGCTTGCCGAGGGCGAGCATCAGGGCGAGCAGGAAGCCCATGACGAGGATCCATGGCGTCAGCGGCACGCCGGCCCCGAAACCACCGGCGATGATGCGCAGGGCGAAACCGCTGGCGACGAGGATGACGTCGAGCCAGGCGACGCGCTTGAGGCCGAGTGAATAGGCGAGGTTCAGTGCGAGATAGGCACCAATTGTCACGGCCACCGCCGGCGTTGCGATTGCGCCCAATGCGAGTGCAGCCACCGCGGCGAGTGCAGCGAACACGAACGCGGCCTGCAACGACAAGGCGCCACGGGCGAGCGGGCGGCGACACTTGTCGGGATGACGGCGGTCGCGTTCGACGTCGCGGGCGTCATTGAACGCGTAGACGGCCGAGGAAGCGAGGCAGAACGCCAGCGTGGCGAGCAGGGCACCGCGCACGGCCGGCGCCGACAGCAGGGCGTGGCCGAAAAACAGCGGCAGCAGGACGAAACCGTTCTTGAGCCACTGGCCGGGTCGCGCCAGCTCGACGAGGGCCGACGCAGTGGCACGCATGCTTCAGTTTCCGGCGATCAGCTGGGGATGCTCGGCGTCGAATCCAACACTCGAGATCGTGTCGGGCGCCGTGGGTTTCGGTGGTACGCGCGGGCTGGCTGATTCAGCCGCGGGCTCGACAGTGCGTGCAGCGATGCGTTCACGCTCGGCCTTGATGTCGAAGCTTGCGGTGGCGTCGCGGCCGGTTCGCGGATCGCCGGCATAGAGGCGCACACTGGCGGCCTCGCGGCCGTCACCCAGTCGCGGCAGTGGCAGTTCGAAGCGGGTCTGCGCGATCCGATAGCGGCCACCGGCAATGCGCGTGCCGTCTGCGTCGAACCAGTCGACATCGACCTCGCCGTCGAAGTGCGGGCCGGGCAGGGCGATGCCGAGCGTCGGGTTCCAGCGGTCCTCACGCAGCGCGATCCGCACGGTGTCCACTGGCCGCTTGAGCACGACTGCCGGATCGCCGAGCAGGTTGTACATCTCGATCAGCACGCGATCATCGATGGCGGCCTTGGCGCGTACGATGCCCTCGCCGATGGTCGCACCCGGGGCGAGCAATTCCTTGACCAGGGCCTTGCTGAACGCGGTCGATGGGGCGTTGCGCCACGATGCGGCGAAGACCGCCACCGCGCCCTTGTCGGCCTCGCGCAGGAAGCGCTCGCCGATGGAGTCCTCGGTCGGGTTGTCGAACGGCGCCGAGTAGCAGGTCATCGACAGGATCATCGGCAGGCGCGACGCGTTGCTCAGGCCGCTGACGTCATCGAGGGTGAACAGGTCGTGGTTCTTGCGGATGTCCGGCGGGCCGGTGCGCCAGATGTAGCGACCACCATGGCCGATGAAGTGCACGAGCAACTGGCCGTCGTTGAGGCCGTCCTTGATCGCGCTCTGGTGGGCGAGGTTGTCGGCCTCGTCCTTGCTCGCGTAGATCTTGTCGGCGACGAAGCCTTCCCTGCCGATCTCCTTGGCGATCTCGTCGGAACTGCTCTTGAAGTAATCCGACTCGTCGGTGATGAACATGACGTCGCGCTTCCAGCTGCCGGCCTGCGGCTTGGTCATGTAGCCGATCGTCTTGTCGACGATCGCCTTGACTTCATCCGGCTCGACGACCGGGAAGCGCCCCACGGCAACCACCGGATGGATGCGGTCGCCATCGACCGCGCCAAACGGATTGTCGCTGGCGGATTGTCCTTCCGGTGACGGGAACTGCCAGGTCGGGATGAGGTTGCGGCCCGCCATGCGCTTGCTCGAGGCTTCGTACTGGGTGCCAGGGATGCCGGCGAAATGGCCCGGGAATGCGAGCTCGGTCGGATTGTTGGCGAACTTCGCGTAGGCGAGGTCGTTGTAGCTGTCGTGGCGGATGTCGAAGCTGGCATCGCCGACCAGCAGCAGGAAGCGCGGCTTCGGTGCCGGCCAGTCGTGCCAGGCACGCTCGACGAGGTTGCGGATCGCCTGCGGATGGGTGATGCCGTGGTTGAAGGCGTCGTAGACGTCCTGCACGTCGATCACGGCGACCTTGAGGCCGCGTCGCTCGTGGAACTCGGCAAGCGGCCGGATCGACTCGATCAGGCTGGCGTGGCTGACGATCAGATAGTCATAGCCATGCGTCGGGTTCATCCACAAATGGCGTGTCGCTGCGCGCACCGTCACAGGCGCCGAGATCCGCCCGGCGGCCGCCGGGAACAGGGTCACATCGCGTGCCGCACCGGCGAAGCGCGTGCCTCCGCGCCCTGACGCAACACCACTGCGGCGGATTCCGTCGGAGCCGTACAGCGCCACGTCGGTGTTGCCTTGCAGTTCGATGGGGTGCGTGCGGTCACTGCTGCTGACGAACGGCAGCATTCTTTCATCGAGCGTGCCGCGGATCGGAAAGCGGAACTCGATCCAGTTGAACATGACCACGTCGACGATAGGGTTGCGCTCGTCCCACGAGGGCATGCGTTTGGGAATCCGCAGCTGCAGCTTGTTGCCTGATCCGCGCGCAATGCCTGCGCCGAGCGGGAACGTGAAACGTTCCTCGTCACGCCCGTCCCATTGGATCGTGCGGACAGGTTGCCCGTTGATGGATACCTCGACGACGTGGTCGGACACGGGTTCGTGCCCATGGGACCGCAGCGCGCGGGAGAGGCCGCGGAAGTTCATCGTGATCGACACGCCGCCGTATCCACCGAGGTCCGGGAGGTCGAATTCGAACTCGAACGGCGACGGATCGGCGTGGGTCAGCTTCGCCCATTGCCAGACGTCGGGTTCTTCACCCGGCTTCTGCTGGTTCTGGTCCAGGCGGATCATGAGGCTGTCGGATTCGTGATGGAGCACGCGCTCGAGCGCCGCCGGAGCGCCTTCGTGCGGCGCCACATCCTTGATGCGCGAGTGTTCGCCGTCCGCTACCGACAGCAGGTAGGTGTTGTTGATGCTGTAGTGGTTGTACCAGCTCTGCGGTCCATGCAGCTGCTCGCCGACCCATTCGATCCGTGCTCCCGGGCCGAAACGACCGCTACCGCCATCAACGACACGGATGGGAACCTGCTTTCCGGCCCGGCTCAGGTAGAGTGCGCGACTCTCGCAATCGGCCAACGACGGCTGCTGGGCGACGATGGCTTCGTGATCGACTGCATAGACGTCGTCGTGTTCGACCTCGATGAACACGGCTCCTTCGCAGGACCAGGCGAGGCGAGGAAGGACTGCCACGGCGCACAAGGCGAGGCTACGGAGAAAATGCGGATTCATGGATACTGGGGAAGGCAATGCGTAGGGGTTCCGCAATCGATGCACACGGAACCTCGGGAGGTTACCGGCGGGGTGCATCGCCTGCAAGGCGCCTTGATGCCTGGTGCCGCTGGATTCAGGCGCCGCCACGGCGTTGGACAAGGAACCAGTTCGATCGTTCGGAGTGAAGCTTGATGACATCGCGCAAGACGACCACGGCATCCCGTCGGGTGGCTGAATCCCTGTCGAGACTGAAGCAGGCACTCACGGCAAGGGATCTGCCCGGCGCCGAGCGCCTGCTGCCGGGCGTCATGTTGCTCGCGGCCGGGGACCCCGAGCTACCGCTGCTGGTCGCGCGCACGCATCGCCTCGCCGGCCGCCGTGGCGAGGCGCGCAGAGTGCTCGAGGAGGGGGTCGCGAAGTCGCCAAACGATCTGCGGCTGCAGTTCGAACTGGTGTCGTTGCTGACCGAGCTCGATGAGCTGCCTCCAGCGATGTCCATGCTCGATCGAATCGCGCAGGGAACATTGGATGGGGCGCGGCTGGTCGATCTGGCGATTGCCTATGACCTGGCCGGCGTTCCCGACAAGGCGTTGGCATTGGCCGAACAGGCGCGCTTGCAGGGCGTTGCAGACCGGCGGCTCGGGCTTCAGCTGGGGCGGCTGTATCTGATGCTCGGGCGGATCGACGCAGCGGCCGCGGAGTATCGGTCGCTGATCCGCGCCGGACAGCGGGTCGCCGAAGCCTGGTTCTCGTTGCTCGACATGAAGACCGTGCGTCTGGACGATGCCGAATTGGCGGCGCTCAAGCGCCTTTCGAAGCAGCACGGCCACGCGCCCGACGAACAGACGTTGATCGATTTCGCCCTCGCGCGCGCGCTGGAAGCCGATGGGCAATACGAGGCGGCATTCCGTGCGCTCGAACTCGCCAATCGCGGGCTGCGGCAACGCTTGCGCTGGAATGCAGCGTCGCATGCCCGCTTCATCGATGACGTCGCGCGGGCGTTCTCGCGCGACGAGCCGCCATTGCCCGCATCCGCGGCACGTGGTGGCGAAGTGATCTTCCTGGTCGGGATGCCGCGATCGGGCTCCACGGTGGTCGAACAGGTCCTGGCATCGCATCCTTCGGTCGAAGGCGCGAGCGAACTTGCAGTGCTTCCCTCACTGCTGGCCGGAGAATCCGAGCGCCGGCGACAGCCGTTTCCCGACTGGGTGCCGTCGGCGACGGCCGACGACTGGGCCCGTCTCGGCGAGGCCTACCTGGCGCGCACGGCACGCTGGCGCGCGACGCGGCCGCTGTCGACCGACAAGTTCCCGGACAACTGGAAGTACGTGGGTGCGATCCGCCGGATGCTGCCGGGTGCGCACATCATCGACTGTCGACGTGACCTCGTGGAGACCTGCTGGTCCTGCTACAAGCAGCTTTTTGCCCCTGACTTGGCCAACTATTCCTACTCACTCGACGACGTTGCGGACTATTGCCGGGACTATCTGCGCCTGATGGCGCACTGGGACACCGTGGGCATCCCGGTTCGATGCCAATCACACGAGCGACTCCTCGACGATCGCGAAGTCGAGGTCCGGGCGCTCCTGCACTTCGTTGGCCTGCCTTTCCACGCCGACTGCCTGCGCCCGCACGAAAGTCGGCGCCCGGTCCGCACGGCCAGCTCGGCACAGGTGCGCCAGCCGTTGCGGGCGCCCTCGTCGCAAGTGGAGCCGTACGGCGCGCTGCTGGATCCACTCAGGCAGCGTTTGCAGGCCCGGTGAGGGGTGGAGTGGGGGAAAACAGTCGTTCGAGCAGGCTGCTGACGCCGGGACCCAGCGCCTGCACCGTGGTCGGAGTCGAAAACCAGGATTCTGCGAGCACGGCGAAGAACTCGTCCGGTGCCTCGGCGGCGTATGGGTCGAGCGGCATGTCTTCGCCGGCATCGACGCGCGCGACGAAATCGTCGTAGGCCGCCTGCATCGTGGCGATCCATTCCGCGCGCGCGATCGTGCGCGGCAGGCGCGGCACGCCATTCATCGCGCCGTCGAGCATGTCGAGCTTGTGCGCGATTTCGTGGATGACGACGTTGAAGCCGGCGAAGGGATCGTCGAGATCGGCTGCGATATCGGCCCACGACAGGATCACCGGGCCGCGTTCCCACGCCTCACCGATCAGCTCGTCGTCGCCTTCGGTGATCACCCCGGAGTGTTCATCGTGGTGCTCGCGGCGCACGCGGAAACCGCCAGGATAGACCACGATTTCGCGCCAGCCGTCGAGCCAGTCGATACCGAGGTCGAGCACGGGCAGGCAGGCTTGGGCGGCGATGGCCAGGCACTGCGCATCATCAAGGACATGGCCGGCGGCAGCGCTGAACGACTTGCGTGCGAGAAACTCGCCGCAGCGCTCGCGCAGGCGTGCCAGGCGGGCCGGATCGAGTGACGAGAACAATTCGGAGCGGGCCACCAGCGCGCCCCAGTCGGCATCGTCGATGATGACGGTGCGCGGCCACACGGTCGCGCGCAGGCGACGCCACCAAGCCGGCGGATTCACGCAGTCACGCCGGACTACTTGATCGCGCCTGGCACCAGCGACTGCCAGCGGCTGCCGGCGCGCGCGCGGTTCGGCGCTGCCGGCGTGGCCGGAGGGGTGTTGCGCGGCGTCGTCACCGGGGCAGCCACTGGTGCGTCGGTTTCACCACGCGCCGCTGCGCCATCATCGCTGGCCGCGTCGGCCATGGTCGCACGCGAATAGGAAAGCCGAGCATCCCCGCCGAGCGCGCTTCGCGATGGCATGGCGTCGCGGTCGAAGCCGCGTGATGTGCCCATGGGCTCGGACACCTCCATCGGCGCCATCTCGCCGCCACCGAAAGCGAACTGGGCGGCACGCGCGCCGAACGGCAGACAGGCGATGCCCACGGCCAACAGGAAAAGGAATGACTTGCGCGTGATCATGCTCGCCTCCAAGGCATGCAGGGATTCGGACAGCGCCAGGGCCCGGCATCGTCGCATGTCCGTAGCACGGGCTCCACCACCCCATTTGACGGCTCGTTCATCGAGCACCGGCCGCGTCAGCTGGGGCCTGAACTACAAAGCACGCACCATGCCAGAAGTAACCTCGGAAAAATCGCCCATGGAACAATCGTTTGCGTAAATCGACGTAAACGGCATGGCGACCGGACTGTCCGCCGGACACCGTGCGGACAGGGTCGCCTGTCCGCTCTGGATGTCCTGACGCCATTGCGGGATCGATCGGTGCGTCCCTTGCGCTGCATGCCGATGCGGTCGTTCCGTGGGTGCGCCGGCGGTTCGTGCCGCAGCGCAGGGGGTTGCCCTCGTGCGGTTTCGTGGGCGGGATTGTCCACGGTCACCCTCGTGCCGTGCTTGTGCCTACACTTGGGCGATGTCCGCCATCCCCGTCCCGCAGCGCCCTCTCGTGCCGCATGCCGGCGGGCGCGTGCTCAAGCGCGCCCTGCTCGCCGGCATCGCGCGCGTGGTCGCCGAGCGCGATGGCCTGAATCGCATCAACGTCTTTCCGGTCGCCGATGGCGACACCGGCAGCAACCTCGGCTTCACCCTGGCCGCCGTGCGTGAGGCGCTGCGACCGTTGCGCTCGGCGCACGCTGGCGAGGTGTTGCGCGCGGTGGCCGGCGAGGCGATCGACGGCGCGCGCGGCAATTCCGGGGCCATCCTTGCGCAGTTCCTGCAGGGCTTCGGCGAGACGCTCGCCGGGTCTGCGCGGATCGCTGCGGATGCACTGGCCGCGGCGGCCGCATCCGGTGCGGTACAGGCGCGGCTTGCCGTCGCCGAACCGCGCGAAGGCACGATGCTGTCGGTGATCTCCGCGTTCGCGCGTGCCCTGCAGGGCGCGTTGCCGACCGGTGGTGACCTGCGCACCCAATTCACGGTGGCGCTGGCGGCAAGCCGTGCCGCACTGGCGGCGACGCCCGACCAGCTCGCCGTGCTGCGCAAGGCCGGTGTGGTCGATGCCGGTGCGCAGGGCTTCGTGCATCTGCTCGAAGGCATCGATGACTTCATGCGTCGCGGGCGCCGTGCCGTGCTCGAGGCGAGCGACGACGTGAGTGGCGAACATGGCGTGGTCGTCGCTGGCGGATTCGCCGATGTCGACATGGGGCATCGCTGGTGCAGCGAATGCGTGCTCTCCGGCGCCGACCTCGACCGCAGCGCCGTGCGCGAAGCGCTGGCACGCATCGATGGTTCGAGCCTCGTCCTTGCCGGCACGCGCGAGAAGCTGCGCGTGCACATGCATGTCGACGATCCGGAGCGCCTGTTCGCGACCCTGTCCGCGTTCGGCGAGGTACGTGCGCGCAAGGCCGACGACATGCGCGCACAGCAGCGCAGCGCGCAGGCGCGCGGCGGGGTCGCCATCGTGGTCGATTCGGCGGCCGACCTGCCGGCCGAGGCTTTCGAGCGCCTGCCGATCCATTTGGTGCCGGTACGCGTGACTGTCGGTGCGCGTGACTACCTGGACAAGGTATCGCTGTCGGCGCAGGGCTTTCACGCCATGCTGCGTTCGGCCGATGTGCCGGTGCGCACTTCGCAGCCGCCGCCGGGTGATTTCCGCCGCCTGTTCGAGTTCCTGCTGAGCCACCATCACGAGGTCGTCTACGTCGGCCTCTCGCGTGCGTTGTCGGGCACCCTGCAAGCCGGCGAGAGCGCGGCGGCAGCGCTGGTCGCGCGCGTGCGCGTGGTCGATACCGGCAATGTCTCCGGCGGCGAGGGTCTGCTCGCGATGCTCGCGGCCGAGCGTGCGCTGGCCGGCGCCGATGCGGGCGAGATCGTCGCCGCCGTCGAACGTGCGCGCGCACGGACCGCGACCTTCGCCTTCGTGCGTGACCTGTCGTCGGCGGTGCGCGGCGGCCGTGTGCCGCGCTGGGCCTTGCCGATCACGCGCTGGTTGCGCCTGGTGCCGTTCGTGCGCATCGGCGGCGATGACGGCCGCCTGCATGTGCGAGGCGTGATGGTCGGCCACGCCGGCCTCGCCGAGCGCTTTGCGGCCCGCGTGCTCGCCACGCTCGATCCGTCGCAGCGCTGGCGCGCCCAGGTCATGCATTGCGACAATCGCGACGAGGCCGAGCGCGTGCGCGCCGCGCTGCTCGCGCGGCGACCGGACATCGAATGCACCGACGTGCTCGACGCCGGCAGCGCGATCGCCGCACATGCCGGTATCGGTGCGGTGGCGCTGTCGGTGATGCCACGGTTGGATGTGGCTTGAGGAAATACTGATCGCGGCTGCAGCCGCGAAATTGCCTGGTCTGTCGCAGCGCGTGAACCAGTTTCGTGGAAATCCCTGGCAATGCTGATCGTGCTGGCCAAACTTGTTGCGTCCTGGCTGCTCGGTTCGATCAGCGGCAGCCTCGTGCTCGGGCGCTGGCGTGGGGTCGACATCCGCGATCATGGCAGCGGCAACGCCGGCGGCACCAATGCGCTGCGCGTGGCCGGCTGGAAGTTTGCCCTGGGGGTGGTCGTGATCGACATCGGCAAGGGCGCGCTCGCCGCATGGATCGGTCTGGACGAGGTCGCTGCTGCGCGCATCGGCGTTGATGCCATTGCGCTCGGCGCGGGTTGTGCTTTCGCCGCGGTCATCGGTCATTGCTGGCCGGTGTATTTCGGCTTCCGCGGTGGCAAGGGTGCCGGCACGGCGGTCGGCGGCGTGCTCGTGCTCGCGCCCGTGTTCGTGCTGCCGATGCTGACGGTGTGGCTGGCGATCGTGTTCGCGACGCGTTTCGTCGGACTTGCCACCGTGCTCGCCGCGCTTGCGTTTCCGTTGTGCGTCTGGCTTGCCGGTGTCGCCGGTTGGCAGCCGCCGCCGGCCCTGCTCGTGTTCGCGCTGGCGGTCGCCGTGCTGATCGTGTTCACCCATCGCGCCAACCTGCGCCGCCTGTGGCGTGGCGAGGAGCCGCGCATCGGTCGCTCGCGCGCATGAGTGGAGACGCCGCCCAGCGCCTGCTGCGCGCGCTTTGTGCGCAGTCGCCCTGCTCGGGCAGCGAGCTGGCCGCGCGTGCCGGTGTCACGCGCGCGGCGGTGTGGAAGCAGATCGAGGCGCTGCGTACCGAGGGCGTGGCGATCGAGGCACAGGCCGGGCGCGGCTATCGCCTGGCCGCACCGATCGAACTGCTCGATGCGCGGGCGATCGCGGCGCATCTGTCGCCGGTCTTGCGCCGGCGCTTTGGTGGCATCGAGGTGCACTGGCGGATCGATTCGACCAACAGCGCGTTGCTGCGCACGGCGGCCGGCGATGAGCGCGTGCTCGCGGCTTGCCTGGCCGAACGGCAGACGCACGGGCGCGGGCGTCGTGGCCGGGGCTGGCACATGCCGCTCGGCGGTGGCATCGCCTTGTCGCTGCGTCGGCGCTTCGACGGCAGCATGGCTGCGCTGGCCGGCCTCAGCCTCGCCATCGGGGTTGCCGTCGTGCGTGCGCTCGCGAAGCACGAGCTGGCTGGTGTCGGGCTGAAGTGGCCGAACGACGTCGTGGTCGACGGACGCAAGCTTGCCGGCATCCTGATCGAACTGACCGGCGAGGCGCATGGTCCGTGCGTGGCCGTGATCGGCATTGGCCTCAACCTGCGACTCGGCGTGGCAGGGCAGGCGATTGACCAGCCCTGGACCGATCTGGCGACGCTCGCCGGTACGGCAATGCCGGGCCGCAATGTGCTTGCCGCCGACCTGCTCGCCGAGATCGCCGCGGCGACCGATGTTTTCGCGCTGCATGGTTTCGCAGCCTTCGTCGACGACTATGCGCGTCTCGACGTGCTGGCTGGGCGCTCATTGCGCATGCTCGGCACGCCCACGCTCGTGCAAGGCATTGGTCGTGGCGTCGATGCGCAAGGCCGGTTGCGTCTGGCCTGCGCGCACGGAGAGTGCGTCGTCGATAGCGGTGAGGTCAGCGTGCGCACGATCGACGGGACGGTGGCATGAGACTGCTGGTCGACATCGGCAACACGCGCCTCAAATGGGCGTTGGCCTCGCCCGAAGGCTTCTCGCCCGGTGGCGCGTTTGCGCATGCCGACACGCCGTTCGATGAAGCGCTGGCAGCGCAGTGGGTCGGACTGCCTGCCGTCGATTCGATCCATGTCGCCAGCGTTGTCGATACAGATAGGGAGGCCGCGCTGCACGCGCTGCTGCTTGCGCGTTGCGGCCGCGAGGCCGAGTTTGTGCGCAGCCCGGCCGCCGCACTGGGCATCGTCAACGCCTATCACCAGCCGCTACGGCTGGGCGTCGACCGCTTCCTCGCCATGGCCGCTGCGCATGCACAGGCGCCCCGCGCACAGGTCGTTGTCGGTTGCGGCACGGCCCTGACTCTCGATGCGCTCGATGCTTCCGGTCGCCATCTCGGCGGCCTCATCGCGCCGTCGCCACACCTGATGCGCCGTGCTCTCGGCTTCGCCACGGCGCGCGTCGGCACAGGTGCGGGCCGTCTTGTCGAGATTGCCGAAGACACGCTCGATGGTGCCTGGTCGGGTACCGCCCTGGCCGCGGTGGCCCTGGTCGAGCGTTTCCGTGGCGAAGTCGCGCGTCGTCTCGGCACGGCGGTCGCCCTGGTCGGCGATGGCGGTGGCCTCGACGAATGGCGCGCGCAACTGCCCGATCTCGAACGTGCCCACGATCTCGTCCTGCGCGGCCTCGCCCTGTGGAGTGAGCGGGCGGGCTAGAATCCGCGCGACTTCATCATTGGCCAGCCGAGACCGGATGTTTCCGCGCTTCCTGTTCCTGTTTTTGCTCGCGCTCAACATCGGTGGCGCGTGCTGGATCGCGTTCGCGCCGGCACCTGCCGAACGCGCTCCGGAGCTGCTGCCCGAGCCCGGCGTCGCCCGCCTGATCCTGCTGTCCGAACGCGACGGCGGCGACGGTGCCTCACCGGCGTCCACGGCGGCGGTTGCCGGTCGCGGCGACGACGTCTGCCGCACGCTCGGTCCGTTCGCGACACAGGCCGACATGCGCGCGGCAATGCAGGTGCTGACCCCGCAGGTGCGACGCATCCAGTACCGCAATGCGCGCGCCACCCAATCGCGCGGCTACTGGGTCTACCTGCCGGCGGTGAAGTCGCGCGAGGAAGCGCTCGGCCTCGCGCGCTCGTTGTCATCGAAGGGCGTGCGCGACTACTACGTGGTCACCGCCGGCGAGCAGCAGAACACGGTTTCGCTCGGCCTGTTCCGCGAGCAGGCCAATGCCGAGCGCCGCCGTGCCGAGATCACCGCGCTCGGCTTCGCGCCCGAAGTCATCCAGCGCACCGAGGAACTGCCGGTGTATTTCATTGACTACGCGATCGCCCGCGACGCCACGCTCGATGCACGCGCACGTGCCGCAGTCGCTGCTGTGGCCGAGCAGGCGGTGGAGTGTTTCTAGGGATGCTCTGAGCAATCCCGCCATTGCGGGATTGCTCAGAGCATCCCTAGAATGCGCGGCCTGTGCCGGCATAGCTCAGTTGGTAGAGCAACCGCCTTGTAAGCGGTAGGTCCCCAGTTCGAATCCGGGTGCCGGCATGTCTACCGTCATGCCGTGGTACCGGCCACGGCCAAGGATGCTCTGATCGATCCCGCAACGGCGTTACCGTCTTGCGTGGGCGCAGATCGATGCGCGACGGCGAAGGCGGACGACGGTGTGTCGAGCCGGCGCAACGCCGAGCTGCGCTCGTTGAACGACATCGCGCCCCGACTGCCCCCCTGGCCACGCTGGCATGGGGTTCGCGAGAGGATTCATCGCAACCACGGAACGAAGACGAACCGGACATCGGTCCGTCGCCGGTTTCCCGGCGAAGACAGGCCGCTGCCGCCCCTTCCGGACGGCACCCGCAAGCCTTTCCTCACTGAAGCCTTGCCGAGCGCACCAGGGCTTCGGCTTCCGCCAGGAAGTGATCGAACATCACACGCATGATGTCGGCGTAGACGTGGGTCGCCGATCCGTTGCGGACGTTCACCGCGCATTCGCGAATGAACTCGATCGACACGATCTCGGCGGCCTCCTCGGCGGCGATGGCGCGGATCAGTTTCCGGTCCGACGCGTCCAGGCGCAGGCGTCGATCATTCGTCAGTTCCATGGTCACTCCAGCTCGTTTCTGCCGAGCGTCGCAGATTCAGGGAATCCGGCAAGCCCCGACTCAAGCCCCCACTCCAAGTTCGTTGCCTACAGGGCAATGTCTGGCCCGGCAGGATACCGGCGCACTCGTTCGTGAGGGACCTCGTCCCTTCACGGGCGCGTGGTCTCTTGAAGGAGATGATCGCGGTCGACCAAGACGAGGTTTGCGACTTCCAGCTCCTTCCGACAAGGCGCTGGCCGAGCGCCGCGAGATCCTTGGGAAGATGCTGGCCCCCCTGCCTGTTGGCAGCGACTACCGCAAGGGCATCCACTAGCCCGCAAGCTGATCGAGGTAATGGCGACCCGTGCAGCAGCTTCGGATGAAGCCGGCTGCGAACCTTGCGGATGTCACGGCGCCATTGCGGGATTGATCAGGGCATCCCTTGAAGTCACGAGGCTGAGTTTTCCTCGGGGCTGCAGCCGTTCCACCATCGCGCGGAGTTCTTCGTTCGTCCCGGTCGCGGCGACACGCACGGCGAGGCGATAGAGATCCGAGCAGTCGGCGGGAACGCTTTTCAGGGGCGACGGTTCGGGCGTGTTCATGCGCGCAGCGTACCGCCACCTTGTCGTCA
Source organism: Dokdonella sp. (assembly GCF_019634775.1). NCBI lineage: Bacteria > Pseudomonadati > Pseudomonadota > Gammaproteobacteria > Lysobacterales > Rhodanobacteraceae > Dokdonella > Dokdonella sp. Next base: position 590,853 of record NZ_JAHCAS010000001.1, on the reverse strand, counting down.
TGCAACCGCTGCCGCGGAGCGGTGCGAAATGGTCGTGAAGTGCGAGGATCAGCGGCCGCAGCGTAGCGAAATCCAACGCGCGGTCGCGCAACCCGTGCCCAAACCGGCGCTTGCGCGGCCTCTGGCTACCCGCAAGGAGTTACATGCCTCACGTTTGCGCCAGGCGCGCACCGCCAGCAGGCATCTTCGCCCCTTGCGGCGTCGCGAGCGCAGCTGATCCGAAACGACCCGCGCAGGCACGATCGGGTGTGCCTGCGCCGGTGACGCGGCACCGGTATTGCTGCTCGGAGCGCATCATTGCAGTGGCGGGGCCTGTCCGTTTCTCCAGAGCTGCGGACTGAGGGCGCCGGCATTGTTGAGCAGGGGATTGCTGGCATGGTTGCGGAAGCGCCACGCCCACGGATCGAAGCCCTGAGGCGCCAGCCAGCCGAAGGGATCGACCGCGCCGACGCTGGCATCGCGATCCCAACTTCCCCCGACGAAGTTGAGTTCAAAGGTCGGGCGGAACGTCAGGTTGGTGTGGCGGATCACGCCCAGGTGCAGATGCTCGCCGCTGGACGCCCCGGTCGTGCCGACCTGGCCGAGCACGTCACCCGCCAGCACGAGATCGCCCGTGCGCACTGCGGTATCGCTCATGTGTGCGTAGTAGGTGGTGAACTCCTCGGCATAGCGGCCGCCGCCGACCGAGTGGCGCACGAACACTTCGCGTTGATAGGGATCCATGCTTGCGGGAGAGAACCGTGGTACGTGTCGCGGGATGGCCATGGTCACGCGGCCATCCGCGACTGCGATCACGTTGCGTGAATTGGTGACGCCTATGTCAATGGCCGGCTCGTCGACGCCGGAGTTGTCGTAGTTGCAGGTGGATGGGTTGGCGTCCGGATTGCCGATGCTGCGCTGGCGACCGCGATTGTCGATGGCGCAGGCATTGAACCCGTTGGTCGAGGACTGGCCGAAATCCGTGACGTCCAGCGAAATTTTGTAGGGGTCGTGATTGAAGGACTGGGTATTGCCCACGCCGCTGTTGGTGCCGGTGTAGGGTCGCGAAAACACCGGCATGGCATCCGGCGATGCGGTGAACACGCAGTTGCTGCGGCCGGCAGCGTCATTGAAGGCCAGGTCGAATGGCGCAGTGCCGTTGCCCGAGCGCAGGGTGATGAAACCACCGCTGCAGGTGCCGATGACCCAGTTGAAGCCGCTCAGCGAATACTTGCCGGCGCGCTCGATGATCAGGCTGGGGTTGTCGTTGAGGAAAACCTGGCAGGGGTCACTGCCGCTGCCCTGCGGAAGCAGACCGAACGCGCCATTCGCAGCGCGCACGCTGCAATAGTTGCCGAGCCCCGCGGGTGGTTGCGTGATCGGCGTGGCGAGCGTCGAAGGGGCAACCCCGTCGTAGTCGAAGTCCGCACTGAACAGGCCGTCAGTCACGAGGGCGCCGGCCACGGGCGCGATCGGACCGGGTTCGTCGAGATTGCCATCGCCATCATGGTCGTAGACGAAGGAAGGAAAGCGATTGCGGTTGACCAGGAACAGGAGGTTGCCTCGGTAGATCGTCGAATCCACCAGGGTCTCACCGACGCGTCGCCAGGAACTGTTCGGGTGCGCCACTTGACTCACGGAAACTTCAGGCATGGACGTGAAGGTGATGCCATCGCCAGCGTAGGCCTGGGGGCCGGATTCCACCACGCTGCCATCGGCTTCAAAACGCATGCTGACGAAATCGGAGCTGCCATAGGTCGATGCATCCGTCTCGCTGTTTTCATGCGTGCCGAGGGCATAGAAGCTGCCATCGTCACGCACGTGGATGCGCGTCAGGGTGCTGTCCCCGGTTTCCCGGATTCCACCGCCGAAGTTGGAGAAGCGGAAGCTGAGGCGTCCGGCATTCGAGAACGTCGGATCGAGCGCGCCATTCGCGCCGCGAATGGCCATGACGCACGATGTATCAGCGAGTGAGAAGGCGAAGCTGAGATTGCATGCGGCCAACAGACGGTTTCGGCCGGCATCCCAGGCGAGGTCGGTGAGGCTCGGAGTGGACGCGATTTGTGAGGTGTTCTCGATGAGCAGGCGGCCCTGGTTGCCGAAGCTGGTGACGAATCCACCACTTGAGTTGAAACGAGCGAAGCCGTAGGCGCGAGCACCATTGGCATCGGTGATGGTGCCGCCGGCGATGAGGTGGCCATTGGGCAGGGCAACGATGCGTTTGCAGCTGTCGTTGCGCGTGCCACTGACGCCGAAATCCACTTCCGCCCAGCCGTTGCCGGAGAAGCTGGTGTCGAGCTGTCCGTTGGCGCTGAAGCGCATGATCAGCATGTTGCTGGAAGCGCCGCGCTTGACCGAACCACAGGCGACGATCTTGTCGCCGATGGACAGGACATGCTCCAGGTGCGAATCGGTGCCAACGAAACCGAGAACACTGGCCAGCACGACTTGGCCGTCGGCAGAGAAGCTGGTGTCTGCGGAACCGTTGGCTCGACGTCGCATCAGGAATCCACTGGTGCCGGAGCCTGTGGTGGCGTAGCCGGCAATGATCGGGCGGTTGACATCATCCACGGCGAGGGAATTGCACACATCGAGATTGGCGCCGCCGAGATCGAGCGCAATGCGCTGCGTGGCCTCCAACTCCTGCGGCCCGGTAAAACTCATGTCGAGCAGGCGGGCATTGGCGATATGCCGGGTCAGCGCGCAATCGAGATTGGTGCTGCCATCCTCGCGCCAGTCGTTCAGGATCAGGATTCGGTCGGCATGATCGACCGCGATCGCATCGGCATAGTTGTTCTCCAGATGCTCACGGGTGATGTTCAGGAACACGCCGCTGGCCCGGTCTGGACCGAACGTGTCCCAGGTTTCTCCAGTCCCGGCTTGAGCCAGTGCTTGGCCGGCGGGAATCAGGCTCAGGGCCGCAGCCAGCATTCGGATACGCATGTGTGAGCTCCTCGTGGTCAGGACGCCGTGCCTGTGCCGCGCCGCTGGCGGGCGGTGTGGATCAAGCGGGTTCCGTCATGTCGCGCATGGATCGCAGTGGGCCTGGGCATCCGTGTTGTGGCCCATTCCAACCATCCTTGGCATGTGAGCCGTCGCGGTCCTTCCATTGTTCCGGTCCCCCTATCGAGCAGACACGGAAAGCGGCGGTGACAGAGGCCACGCCTGATGCCGGTCCTGCCTGTGCCTGTGGCGCCATCGAAGCCAGGCAAGATCCGGAGACGCACATGTCCAAACTTCACCCCGTGCCGGCAGGCCTATGCATCGCCGGACCGGGCCAAAGGTCGCTTCGACGCCGCGGCGCGGCGCCTGCATGAATCCTTCGGGATGCTCAGATCGGTCAGCGGTGACAGCATCTACACCTGGCTGACGGCCATGCTCGAAGTCCAGGCACTGACCTTGGGTGTGCCTCCGGACCGAGCCGACGCGCGCGCCGCAGAAGCAGTCGCGGCCCTGCAGCGGGTCGCTCCGGATGATCCTTACAACTCAACCTTTGTGGCCGCCACCGTGGGCAGCTTGCGCGAGGCCCAGGGGCGCCATGCCGAAGCGGTCGCGTGGGGCTATGCCTCGTTCCATCCCTTGTTTGTCGCGAACCCGGACGCCGGGCTCGCGCGGTTCAAGGATCTCGGTCGACTCGCGGAGGCTCCATGATGCAGTCCCGCTTCACAGACGATCAGGGGTTCGACAGGCTTCTGCCCCCGAGCACCATCGCCAGTTCGGCTTCCTGCTCATCACTCAAGTCGAGCCGGGCATCGTGCAGCAAGGTCAGCAATGCGCCTTCCGCCATGTCGTCAAAGTGATGGAACTCAAGCCAGGCCCGTGCAAGCGGCCGCAGGCGAGGCTCCAGTTGTGCAACCACGGCATCGATTGAGGGTATGCGCCCCTCGGTCAGGAGCAATGCCAGCAGGGCCTGCAGTACGGATTGCTTGTCCGCCTGGTGGATGCTCAGGGAATCCCTCGTTGCCGATTCCGCTTCCGGATGTTCCGCAACCTCCATGACGACAGGATCATCCTGCACGCTGCGTCGCAGGAAACTCGGTAGATCCATGCGGTCGATCGTGGAATCGCCTGGCGCCATATCGTATGCCTCGAATTTGTCGAGTCCGTAGCTCAAACCCGGCAAGGCGCGGAGCGACATTCCTGCGACCAACATCCCTTGGGGCAGCATGTGGCGCACGGGTGTGACGCGTGGCAATCCCTCCGCCAGTTCATGGTCGCCTCGCAACTTCACCAGCACGGCTTTGGTTTCCGGGCTCACCAGACCATAACGAAGCGCCAAGGTTTCCCGGTCTGCCTTTGCTGCATGACTGTAGGCCTGCTGCCCGGCCCAGACGCGCATGCTGGGCATGCTTTGGACTTGGCCAAATTCCAGTTCAAAGGCGACTTCGCCCGCTGTGCGTACCGTGGCTTTTCGCGGTTTCTTATCCTTCGCGAAGGCAATGGCCGTAACGGCGTCCCCCGGATAGGTAGCGCCCAACGGAAGGGCCTGTACATCCGCCCCTTCCCAATTCACTTCAACCTTTACCGGCGCCGCGCGCACGCGGCGGAACTGCCGCATCACGCCGGCATCGATCGGCTCGGCAGGTACGGCGCGTTCCAGCGTCGCATGGGTTTCCTCGGCCAAGGGTGCCAACACGTCCACACCGGCGCTGCTGCCCACCGCCACAACGAAAACCCGAATACCCATTTCGGCAGCGCGACGACTGGCGTGCGCAAGCTCCTGCGCACTGACAGCACCATCGGTCACCAGGATGACAGCCTTGCCGCCAGGCTCCCCATCCGTACTGGCCAGCGAATCCAGCGCCAACATGAGGGCCTCGTCCATTTCCGTGCCACCCAGGTCCGCATCGATGGTGGCGATCAGCTCATGCAAGGCACTCTTCACGCGGGGCAAGGCCCGCAGCGGACGCCTGAACATGGGAATGGCCCGACTGCCGAAGCGAATCACCTGGATGCGGTCGGTGTCCTCCAAGGCATCCACCACAGCAGCCAATGCCTGGCGTGATTGAACGATGGCGTCGCCTGACATCGAGCCGGAGCCGTCAAGCAGCAGGCAGATCTCGCGGGCACCTTCCGCCGCGATGGCCACTTGCGGGATGGTGAAGGTCATCATGGCGATGCTGCCATCGTCATCGTCCACCAATCGCGCCTGCGCCAACGGCGCATTGCCGAGTTCGAAGTTCAGCACCAGATCGCGGTCCAGCATGGCCTTGCCAATGCGCAGCACAGTTTCGTCCTGTTGCTGCTCGAAGCGTGCACCTTCCATTGCGCACCGCACCGGCCGGCCAGCCAGCAGTCCGCGTACACGGATTTCGGCATCCAGCGGGTGTTCCGCCATGAAATCATGCTGCGGCTCGACAACTTCATCCAGCCGCATTCGGCCATAGCGTGGTCGATGCACCAGGGGCAGACTGAACCGCGCAACACCATCAGCCACATTGAGCATCGCGCTGAAGCGCAAGACGATCTCGCCCTGTTCGCCCGGCTTCAGATTGCCCAGGTTGACGCACAGCATCCCTCGTTCGACCTGCTCAAGCAGGATCGCCGCATGGCCGTCGCTGATGGCATCGTCATAGCGCCGATTCGCCTGCTCGGCCGGAAGCACCTGCGCCACCAGTGATTCATCGCCCAGAGTCGCCTGCATGCCACAGAACGCGGCGTCCAGCGGCACGGGGAACGAGTAAACCGCTTCGATGGCGGAGTCACCTTCATTGCGAAAGCTGTGACGCAACTCGTACTCGGCCAAGAGGTCCACGATCTCGACCTTGAGCACGGAGTGCGCCAGCGGTGATGTGGCGTGATTTCGACGACGAATGCGGTTCATGGTGTCCTCTCGTATGTCTTGCCGTGGTCTGCCGAGGCAGATCTTCAGTCCTGTGATGAATCCCTGATCGTGTCCAAGGCCGCCATCACCGACTGGAACAATCGACGCACTTGTTCCTGCGTCAGGCCCGCACGCTCCGGCGCCACCACCAGTTCAATGCCGTCGGTCAGGACAAGGTGCGAACGCACCTCGACTGCGCCCGGACGACGCGGGGCCAGGGGTGGCTCGCGCTTGGCTTGAAGCAAACCCGCAATGGCGTCCAGGGAAAGGCCCGATTCCTGCCACTGGCGTATCCGCAGCAGGTCCGACAGGTGATTGGCCGTGTACCAGGCGCCGCGCCTTTCACCTTCGGGGCCGGCGATCAGCCCTTTCTGGATGTAGTAGCGAATGGTTCGACCGGGAACTCCGGCCTGCTCACTCAGTTGCTCTAGTGTCAGCTTCATATAGCCACCATAAGTGGCGCATATACTGTCTAATAATAAACCGACTGTCAACAGCCCTGTCGGCCCTCGACGACAGACCGCGTCGCGAGGCCCCTGCGGCGGACGGACATCACGTCATGAGCAGGTAAGGATCCAGTGTCGACCTCGCGCCAGCGAGGGGTCGGTTTCCCCTGAATCACGGACAAGTGCGGAAGGCGTGGAAGCTTTCGGTATCACGGTCGACCATCGCGAAGTTGGCAACAGAGTGAGACGGGGATTTCCATCCTCTGTCGTCAGACGAACCGGATCGCCTCGCGCAGTTCATCGGTGTCACACAGTCGACTACAGGAAAGGCCATCAGCCGAGATCGTTGCAACCAACCGATCCGACGGAACCGCCCAAAGCGCCTGGAAATCCTTGGCACAGCCAGCGCACAGATAGGGCACAGAGGGGATTGGCGCGCAGCAACGGGCGATGATGAGAACTACGTTTACGCCATCGCCCTCTAACTGAGGCCTCCTTATTGGATGCATGGCGGCTTGCTGGCTGCATGCTACGTTCGGAATCTGGTCGCCAGATCAATCAGACAAGAGGAGGCTGACTGGATCATGGCTGTTCGAGCAGTTTGTCGAGGCCAATCTCAAAGTGGCCAAGGTTATCGTTTCTGGCGATCTTGTGGATCGGGGAGGTGGGAGAGTATGCACGCCCCTCACCCTCAGGGCCTCCGACTCAACACGATCGGTCAAGGACGCACGGATTGGTGCTCAAGCCCCAAGTAGTCGCGTAGTGCGCAAATCAAACGTATGACCTCGATCATGTCCTCAACGAGTGCCTCCTCAGCGACATACCTCTGCAACCGTCCCTTACCTACCCTAGTGAACTCACGATGCACGCGGCCCGCCATTTTCTGCTCGCGGATGAGCAAGCCGGGATTTGCTTTGCAGAATCTCCGGATTAGGTCCTCGGGCAGGAAATCCTCGATCTCCCAATCCAGCCCTGCGCAACTGCAGTTCTGTGCTTCAGCCCGGCGCTGTAGCTCAGGACCTAGGACGCCGTTCGAAGCCGGCATGATCGGATGCAGGAGGAACACATCTCGATAGTATTTCACCCGGAAATCCATCTCGCAAAGCATTCGGGCGTGCTTACGGCCCGCGTGGTCGTTGTCAAACAGCCCCACGAACTTTCGTTCCATCATCAGGCTTGCTGTGTCCTGGGAAGCCATCTGCCGCAGCGTCTGCAACTCTCGCACTACCCCTTGAACGCCGCCATCATCCTTCAGCCCCGCCTCGAAAACGGCAAATCCAGAGTCGAAAAGATCATGATTGCTCTCGCGTTGCCAAAGGTCCCGAGCGAGGCGCAGGTAGCAGACATCGCTCGTCCCTTCGACAACGACGTTGGCCGTGCCGACATTCCAGCCCTTTCCATTGGCGTATCTCTCGACAAGTCCGATCAATGCTCAACCTGCCGTTAGCGGCCGCAGCAACGGACCGTTGTGCCCGAAGGAGATGAGGCCGCTAATATTCGTGCCAGGCCGCAGTTGGGTGCCATCAAATTCGGCTATACGAAACGGGACCCGGTCGTTCTGGAGTTCTTGGACTCTGGCATGAAGCCGTGCTCCCTCTCCGCCCGACGCGATACGGGCGCGGACCTGCCGCCTATTCCCCGTGCTCTCGTCAAGCAACCAGCGGAGACGGTCCGGAACCTCTACGTAGTGCTCCCCTCGTGCCCAGAGCTGGCGGAGTCTTTGGAACCGCCGCGATGCCTCGTGATGGCGGTTTCTCTGATGCATGAGAATCGCCAATTCCAAATCCAGCTGCGGAGATAGGATCGCCGGGTTGCCATCGAGGGTTTCGAGCAGCTCCAGCTGAAGGGCGAAGTCCTTCGGATGATCCATACAGACCAAGATGTAGCGCAGCCGGACCGCCTGTGCGTTGGTCCGCAGCAACGGATGCCCCAGCCGGACGGCCGCGTCGATCCGGTTCGCACGCGGGAAGTCTTCCAGCAGCATGCCCTCACGCCGGGTCATCCCTTCGCCCAAGGCCGACAGTGCCTGCTGGATCGCCTCGCCTTCGGATGATGGCTCGGTGTCATGCAACGCCCCGGCTGACCGAAGCAGCAGGTCGAACGCCTTGTCGGCGAGACGCGACAGCGCGCTTCGTCGCAACTCTGCGGTCTCTCGCTGCATGGCCCCGTAGACGATTCCTAGAACCTCTAGCGCGACGCTCGCTGCGCCGTCGGGATCCTCGTTAGCCCCTACGAGCCGGTCGCGCGCATAGACTTCCAGAACGTAAGAATTGTCAGGGTTCAGCCTGTAGGCGCTATAGGTCGATTTGTTTGCCTTGGCGCGCAGGGCTGCCACCTGTTCGGCTGGCATTCCGCGACGCGCCTCCACCTCGGCGAGGTCGTGATAGGCATGAGCGAGCGAATTATAGAGGTTCAGGTCGGGCTCGCCCCCGGGATCGTGCTCGAGTGCCAGCGCGTCTTCGATATCCCCGGCAGCGCGCCGTAGCAAATCGGCGCGCTCGTCATCGGTGATCGGGAACATGACGTCGTCCTTCGCGATGCGCCGCCGCGATATCGAGCAATGGTGAAGAAACGTCCGGCTGGTTATCCGAAATGCTTTCGGCATCGCGTCCAGAGCCTCCAGCGCTTCACGCCAGTAGAGGGCGAACTCGCTGCGGCCCTGTCCGGGGTCGATCTTGAAGATGCTGGTGGCGAAGGTTTCGGCCAGTTCCACCAAGTCCGGGTGCGCAATCATCGGGTTGGAGGCGATCCGCGCGAGAACCATCAACCGCAGGTGATCGGGATTCTGCGCCTCCGCCAGCCCGGCCGAAGCGCGGGCGGGGGCGTCGTGAAACAGCCCGGTCAGAAGGAACCGTCCCAGTTGATCGTGGATCATCGCCCAGTGGCTTACCGTGTCAAAGCGCTGGCGCACCACGCCCAAGGCCCCGACGGTCGATTGCAGATCAGAGAGTTTGTCACGGGTCGGAAAATCTCCGGACCGTGGCAGCAGTGTCTCGGGCAGAAGCTGGCGCACCGTGCTCATGGCGGCGATGTCTACTATCGCGCGCCGCACGACCGTATCAGCAACCTTCTGCCGGAACTGTTCGTAAAGCCAGCCCTGTACCGTTTCGGTAAGGTCGATTTGCCGTTGCAGCCAGAATGCCAGCGCGATCCAGAATACCGAGCGGCCCGCCGCGGGTCCGAGGAGTGAGTGGTTGACGAATGCCTGCCATTCGTAGGCATCGCGCGCCGTACCCAGCGGTCGAAGAAACCGGTTCAGGTGCCGGCCCAAATCCATCGCCGCTTCCTGCGAGATCTCGTGGGACAGATCGCACAGATGTTCCAGACGCTTCTCCGCGTAGATGGCGACTGGTAGCAGCGCATCAGTTACGAAGACGATGCAGATTCGGCGCCCAGCCTCCGTGATCTGCCTAGAAAAAGCGGCGATATCCCCTTCGCGTCCCTCCCACTGCGACCGATCGAACACGATCAGCCAAGGCGCCTCGTACTGGCGCAAACCCTTCCCGATGTCGGCTGAAGCGATACCGTTCAAGCAGGAGTTAATGAAATTCACTACGCTACGCCCGCTGGGGGTAAAGGGAGCTTGGGTGGCTATCAGCGTCGGATACCCGTCCATGGCCGCCCCGAAGGCGAGGTCGCGAATGAACGTGGTCGCCCCTGCTCCGGACTCCGCCCGGATGTAGAAGATCCGGCTCGCCTCCGGCCCGCTACGGTCGAGGTCCCGCAGCGCCTTTATCAAGGTGTTCCGGGCGCGATCGTCCCGAGACCACGGCATTTGCGCGGCATAGGGTCGCCACGAGGCAGACGGATCCCGGAAGAACCCGTTGATTTCCTCCGAACTCAGCCCCTCCGGCGTCACATATTCCAGATGAACCTCAGAGAGCAGTTCGAAATTGCCCAGAAGTGGATGCTCGGGATCATCGCGTCCCGACAGGTCGACCCGGTGCCTGCTTCCTTGTGCATCCCGGACGCGGATGATGAGCCGGTCGTCGGCGCGCTCCGTATAGCGCCTATGCAGGGCTTCCGACAGCAGAGTCGAAGGGGCCGGCAGCAGTGTTACACGCCGCGCCCCCGCGTCGGCCCGCCATTTGGTGATCTTCTGCCGAGCCTCGGGATCATCGCTAACGACCGTCAAGCCGCACTGGAATCCGTCTTGCCAGAGTTGTCCCAGTTCAACGGGCAGCGTCAGATCGGGCCCGCCGAGCACCACGAGGTTCCGGACCCCGCGCTGCTGCAACTCCATGATCATTTCTATCCGGCGCGCCCGAGCGACGAACCCTGCCTTGTCGGCCCCGGTGCGGCCGTTGAGCAGAAAGATCGGAAGGCCCCGGGGCGGCAGCACGGTGTTTGAGGGCGGGACATCGATGACGTGCACCAGCCCCCTCCGGCGAACGAGCGGAGACTCGATTGCACTGTCCAAAGCATCAACAGCCTTGAGTAGGCCCTCCGATGCGGTCTCACTCAAGACAAATTCCCAGGGCAGACTCAACACCCCTGCGGTCGCTTCTGGCCCTGCCGCCTCAGCAAAGGACGGCATTAGCCAGAGGCAGGCATCGCGAGAATCAAGTTCCGCGAGGATAGGAAGGGCGTCAGGAGCCAGAATTTGCAGCCCTTCAACAATCTCGCTCATTTGTCGCTCATCCGTTCAAATCCCCCGTTAGCCTTGATGTTCTCACCAATAGAGATGCCAGGCTCCTTTGTCGCTCCCAACTGGCCTTGCGCCTGACCGCCGAAGGCGGCCCGTACGTCACGAGCGGCTTTGGCCGCCTGCCCGGCATAGAACGGCAGAAGCGCCTTCAGCGCATCGAGATTGTCGCCTTGGATGAGTATATTCGCCGCCGCCGGATCTCCGGCAGACAGCACGGACGCTTCCTCTAGCAGGCGATACGGCACGCGTGCCGTCGCCCGGACATCCTCATCGCGTGTCAGCCAGTGCAGGATCGGCATTCAGTTCCTCTTCTCATCCTTAGCCAACCGTCGATCTGCAGCGGATTTGCCGGTCAGTCGTTCAAATTCCTCCACCGACATGACCACCACGACGCCGCGCCCGTGCTTTTCGATCAGCACCGGCGCTGCACGCGCCATGTCGATCATCAGCCCGAAGCCGTTTTTCGCTTCGCGCGCCGACATGATTTTCATGACTGATTCCTGCACCGCCCCCATTGCGCCAATTAAGGCGAAATGGCTCTTTTGAGCAACCCGGAAAGGGCGCGGCACAGAAGGCGACCAATGATGGCAGGATAAAAGGCCGCACAGTGCGCGGCGGTGGGGCGGTTGTTTTTCAAGGGGTTATGAGCCGATTTCGCACCGTGCGAGGAATTGGCGCACAGTGCGACATTCCCGATTTCCATGCTCATTCAATGGCTTGATGCACGGTGCAATCCGCCAGTTTCCCGCCACGGCGCGCTCTTGCGCGCTGAACTGCACCTGTCCGAATCCGAAGCCATTCTTGAGCCTCCCGACCGAAAGGTCTGGCGGTCGGGATCGCTTCATGATAGGTTACATGTAACTGATTGCATGGAGGCCGATATGGCGGCGACATCGAAGGCCAAGCCCGTCCGGGAAAAGGTGCGCGAGCATCGCGACCGGCTGCGCGCGCAGGGGCTGCGTCCGATCCAGATTTGGGTGCCGGACGTGCGCGCACCGTCGTTCCAGGAACAGGCCCATCGCCAGTCACAGGCGGTCGCCGCCAGCGCCCATGCGCGTGCGGATCAGGCTTTCATCGACGCCGTATCTGATTGGGGCGACGCGTGAGGCGCGGCGAGGTGTGGACCGTCTCCGGCGGCAACGACTATGCGAGCAAGCCGCGCCCAGCCGTGATCGTGCAGGATGACAGTTTCGACGCCACCGACTCGATCACGATTTGCGCCTTCACCACCGATCCGACCGACGCGCCGTTGTTCCGTCTCGTGGTGGAGTCGAATGAGCGCAATGGCCTGCGCTCTGCCTGCCGCCTGATGGTGGACAAGATCACCACCGTTCCCAAGACCAAGCTAGGCGCGCAGGTCGGGCGGCTCGACGACGAGGACATGGTGCGGCTCAACCAGGCGATGATCGTGTTCCTCGGCTTGGCGGTGACGCCGAGGGCCGGAAGGGGGAAGCAGCCATGACGGTCGAGGCTGTGCCCCGACCGAGCGGCAAAGGACGGCTATCGACGGCACATGGGCTGTTCAGGATTGGCCGGGCTTGGGCGATCCTTGGTGCATGTCCAGGATGCGCGCCCTTCACAGCCCCAAACGTCATCGGCGCCCCCGAGCCGGCGCGCTCCCGAGCGATCTTTACGCCTATGCCGAGGCCAAGCCGCTGCCCCGCATCGGGCGTCCGTCGAAACACGATCCGTCAGCTTGGGCCGTCACCGATGACTGGCCCGGGCGTGTGCCCGTCACCGACGCCGAGGTGGATGTGTTCGAGGCGTGGTTCGGCGATCTCTTCGACGACCTGTTCGGACCGGCCCCATGAGATGAGAAGGAGCCATGCCCCATGACCGCGCCACTACGCGCCGCTCTCTATCTGCGCGTTTCGACTGCGCGGCAGGCCGAGCATGACATCTCCATTCCCGACCAGAAACGCCAAGGCGAAGCCTGGTGTGCCGCGCGGGGGTATGAGTTGGTTGAAACCTTCATTGAGGCTGGCGCGTCGGCCACCAACGACCGCCGCCCCGAGTTCCAGCGCATGATCGAAGCTGGCATATCGAAGCCCGCGCCGTTCGACGTTGTGGTGGTGCACAGCTTCTCGCGCTTTTTCCGTGACCATTTCGAGCTTGAGTTCAACGTCAGGAAGCTGGCGAAGAACGGCGTCAAACTGGTCTCGATCACGCAGGAGATGGGCGACGACCCCATGCACGTCATGATGCGGCAGATCATGGCCCTGTTCGACGAATACCAGTCCAAGGAGAACGCCAAGCACGTCCTGCGCGCCATGAACGAGAACGCCCGGCAAGGCTTTTGGAACGGTGCGCTTCCTCCTATCGGCTACCGCATCGTCGCCGCCGAGCAACGCGGCGCGAAGATCAAGAAGAAGCTGGAGATCGATCCGCTCCACGCCGACACGGTCCGGCTGATCTTCCGGCTGTTCCTCGAAGGCGATGGCGTGAAGGGGCCGATGGGCGTCAAGGCCATCACCTGCTATCTCAACGAACGCCGCCTGTTCACCCGTGACGGTGGGCGCTGGGGTCTCGCCCAAATCCACGCCATCCTGACCCGCACGACTTATATCGGCGAGCACAGGTTCAACACGCGCTCGCACAAGGATCGGGAGAAGAAGCCGGAGAGCGAGGTGGCGATTATGGCCTGCCCGCCGCTGATCGACCGCGACACCTTCGAGGCGGTGCAGGCCCGCCTCAAATCCCGCGATCCCAGGATGACGCCTGCGCGCGTCACCAGCGGTCCCACCCTTCTTACCGGCATCTGCTTTTGCGCAAAGTGCGGTGGCGCGATGACGCTGCGCACCGGACGGGGCAGCGCGGGCGGAACCTATCGCTACTACACCTGCTCGACCAAGGCCCGGCAGGGCCAGACCGGCTGTGAAGGGCGTTCAATCCCGATGGACAAGCTGGACGATCTGGTCGCCCACCATCTGGAAGACCGCCTGCTACAGCCCGAGCGGCTGGAAACCATCCTCGCCAGCGTTCTGGATCGTCGTCAGGAGCGCACCGAGCGCCGCCGTGAGCATCTGGCCGAGCTTCACCAGCGAATCGCCGAAACCGATCAGCGCCTCAACCGGCTCTATGACGCCATCGAGACCGGCGTGGCCGATCTGGACGAGAGCCTGAAAGAGCGGATCGCTGGTCTCAAAGCCATCCGGGAGCAGGCGGCCAGCGATGCCGCCCGCACCGAAGCCGCGCTCGGCAATGCTGGAAACCAGGCCGTCAGCCCCGACCGTGTGAAAGCCTTCGCCCGCGTGGCGCGCAGGCGAATCCGGCTCGCAGGCGGCGGCTACCGCCGCGACCACTTGCGCGCGCTGGCCCAGCGCATCGAGGTGGCCGACAACGAAGTCCGCATCATGGGATCGAAGTCTGAACTGCTGCGCACCCTCGTCGCCGCCTCAGGCGGGAAATCGGCGACAATCGGTGTTCAGAGTTCTGTACTGAAATGGCGCGCCCGACAGGATTCGAACCTGTGACCCCCGCCTTCGGAGGGCGGTACTCTATCCAGCTGAGCTACGGGCGCATGAGATGCCGCTGCATGATGCGGGCGGGACGGGGCGAAGCCCGGCCGCGACGCGGCGCGGATCATAGCGCGCCGGCCCGACCACGACCAACGCCGCGCCCTTCCGCGTCCGTGGGGCGCTGGCTATACTTGCGCGTCAATCCGTGCCCGCCAACAGGGGCGGACGTATCAAGAGGTGGCCCTCCGTGAGCAATCCCGTTCCGCAGACCGATGCGGTCTTCCTCAAGCATTTCGCCCAGGTCATCACCGGGCTGGTGCTCGTCGCGCTGGGCCTGATCGCACTGTCGACTTGTGTCTACAACGGTACGAAGAAGCCGGTTGCGACGAGCCAGGCGAGCGTGGTCGAGCGCCGTCTCGCCCCGGTCGGTGGCGTGCATGCCGGTGAAACCGGTCGCGCGGCGATTGCTGCGGCCGAGGAAGCCGCGCGCAAGGCCGCGGCTTCGCAGGTCGCCTACGGGGGCACGACCGATGGTTCGGTGATCTACACCAACCTGTGCAGCGCCTGCCACGGCAGTGGCGCCGGTGGTGCACCCAAGCTGACCGATACGGCTCACTGGAACCAGCGCATCGCGCTCGGCCTCGACACCCTCGTCCAGCACGCAAGCGAAGGCTTCACCGGCAGCCTCGGCATGATGCCGGCGCGCGGCGGCAACGCCTCGCTCAACGATGAGCAGGTCAAGGCCACGGTCGAGTGGATGATCGCCCAGGTGAAGTAGTTCTCGCCCACATCGCATATGAGAACGCCGCCCACCGGGCGGCTTTTTTTTTGGTCCCGGCGATGCGGAAAGGAATCGTGTCGGGAGGAATCGCGCATGGCGTCCCGCTCCCATTGCGCCGCATTCTCTGATGCATTCTTGTGCAATGCCGCACGCAAATGCACCAATATGGTGCGACTGCGCCGCCTTCGCGCGCAAGAATCAAACATAACCATCTGAATCAAAAGAGTTTCCGCGCAGCAGCAAATCTGGCACGGCTGTTGCTGATTCCTCGGCACATCCATCTGCCGAGGTTTCCATGTCCGCCGAAAACGTCCTGAAGCTGATCAAGGACCAGAACATCAAGTACGTCGACCTGCGCTTCGCCGACCTGCGCGGTGCGCACCAGCACGTGACCTTTCCGGCGTCGACGATCAGCGAGTCGACTTTCGAGGACGGCAAGATGTTCGACGGTTCGTCGATCGCCGGCTGGAAGGGCATCAACGAGTCCGACATGGTCCTGTTGCCGGATCCGGGCACTGCCGTGGTCGATCCGTTTCTTGCCGATGCGACCCTGATCCTCAACTGCGACGTGCTCGAACCGCACACGATGCAGGCCTACTCGCGTGATCCGCGCTCGTTGGCCAAGCGCGCCGAGGCGTATCTCAAGTCCACCGGCATCGCCGACACGGCGTTTTTCGGCCCGGAGCCCGAGTTCTTCATCTTCGATTCGGTGCGCTGGCAGAACGACATGGGCCGCGTGTTCTTCGAGGTCGAGTCCGAGGAAGCCGCATGGTCGTCGAGGAATCGCTACGCCGAAGGCAACAGTGGCCACCGGCCGGGCATCAAGGGCGGTTACTTCCCGGTGCCGCCGGTGGACTCGCTGCAGGACCTGCGCGCCGAGATGTGCAATGTGCTCACCGAGCTCGGCCAGGTCGTCGAAGTGCACCACCACGAGGTCGCCACTGCTGGCCAGTGCGAGATCGGCACGCAGTTCAACACGCTGGTGAAGAAGGCCGATGAGCTGGCCATGCTCAAGTACGTGGTCAAGAACGTCGCCCACCGCAATGGCAAGACGGCGACCTTCATGGCCAAGCCGCTGGTCGGCGACAACGGCTCTGGCATGCACGTGCACCAGTCGCTGGCCAAGGGCGGGGTCAACCTGTTCGCCGGCGATCTCTACGGTGGCCTCTCGCAGACCGCGCTCTGGTATATCGGCGGCATCTTCAAGCATGCCCGCGCGATCAACGCCTTCACCAACTCGACGACCAACAGCTACAAGCGCCTCGTGCCGGGCTTCGAGGCGCCGGTCATGCTGGCTTATTCGGCGCGCAACCGTTCGGCGAGCTGCCGCATTCCGTTCGTGTCGAGTCCGAAGGCGCGCCGCATCGAGGTGCGCTTTCCCGATCCGATGAACTCGGGGTACCTGGGTTTCGCCGCGCTGCTGATGGCCGGCCTCGACGGCATCCTCAACAAGATCGATCCAGGCGCGCCGTCGGACAAGGACCTTTACGACCTGCCGCCCGAGGAGGAGAAGAACATTCCGCAGGTGTGTTCGAGCCTCGATCAGGCCCTCGATGCGCTCGACCGCGACCGCGATTTCCTCAAGGCCGGCGGCGTGTTCTCCGACGACTTCATCGACGGTTACATCGAACTGAAGATGAGCGAAGTCACGCGCTTCCGCGCGGCGACGCATCCGATCGAATACCAGATGTACTACTCCGTCTGAGGCATGCGGGGCGGCATGGCCCCGCGTCCCACCGGCGACAGGTTCGCCGTGTTCCGTCTCCCCCGATCGAGGTCGCGTCATGAAACTGGTCACCGCCATCATCCGGCCGTTCAAGCTCGACGAAGTCCGCGAAGCGCTGTCGCAGGTTGGCGTGTCCGGCATCACCGTTACCGAGGTCAAGGGCTTCGGTCGCCAGAAGGGGCATACCGAGCTCTACCGTGGCGCCGAGTACGTCGTCGATTTCCTGCCCAAGGTGCGGATCGAAACCGTCGTCACCGACGAGCGTGTCGAAGCCGTGATCGAGGCGATCCTCGCTGTCGCCGCCACCGGCAAGACCGGCGACGGCAAGATCTTCGTGTCGCCGGTCGAACAGGTCATCCGCATCCGCACCGGCGAGATCGGTGCGGAGGCCCTCTGACGCGATGCCGGGAGCAGCCATGAACGAGTCGATGTCGTCGCGCTGCGAACAGCGCTTTCATGCGTCGTCCATCATCGCGTCCGGCCTGCTGATGATGGGCGCGGCGGGCCGCGTCGCGGCCCAGGATGCCGCACTCGAAGCGCCGCCGGCTGCACTTGCGGCGGAGGCGGTCGCGGCCGCGCTTCCCGACAGCGGCAACGTGGCCTGGATGATGACCTCGACCTTCCTGGTGCTGCTGATGGTCGTGCCGGGTCTGGCGATGTTCTACGGTGGCATGGTGCGTGCCAAGAACGTGCTGTCCGTGTTCATGCAGGTGCTGCTGGTGTTCTGCGTGGCCGTGATCCTGTGGGTTGCCTATGGCTACAGTGCGGTGTTCACCGCGGGCAATCCGTTCTTCGGTTCGTTCGTCGAAAAGGCGTTCCTGCGGGGCATCGGTGCGGACTCGGTCACGAACGGACTGCCGGAGTTCCTGTTCGTCGCCTTCCAGTCGACTTTCGCCGGCATCACCACCGCGCTCATCGTCGGCTCGTTCGCCGAACGCATGAGGTTCGGCGCGGTCATGCTGTTCTCGATCCTGTGGTTCACGTTCGCCTACCTGCCTATGGCGCACATCGTCTGGGGTGGCGGCTACCTTGCCGGGATTGAACTCGCCGGCGCGGAAGGTGCGCTCGATTTCGCCGGCGGTACTGTGGTGCACATCAATGCCGGCGTTGCCGGCCTGATCGGCGCCGCGTTCCTCGGCAGGCGCCTGGGCTACGGCAGGGAAGCGATCAAACCGCACAGCGTGCCGTTTACCGTGATCGGCGCGGCCTTGTTGTGGGTCGGCTGGTTCGGCTTCAACGCCGGTTCGGCGCTGGCGGCGGATGCGCTGGCTTCATTGGCCTTCATCAATACCCTGGTGGCGACTGCCGCGGCGGTGGTCGGCTGGTCGCTGGTCGAGGCCTTCACCAAGGGCAAGCCGTCCGCACTGGGCGCGGCCTCCGGCGCCATCGCGGGCCTGGTCGGCATCACGCCGGCAGCCGGGTTCGTCGGCCCGCTCGGCGGCATCGCCATCGGTTTCGTCGCCGGGGCGGTCTGCGTCTGGGGCGTCACCGGCCTCAAGCGCCGGCTCGGAGCAGACGACAGCCTCGACGTATTCGGCGTGCACGGCATCGGCGGCATCGTCGGCGCGATCCTGACCGGCGTGTTCGCCGCGCCGTCGCTCGGTGGCGTCAAGGAGGCGGGTTACTCGATCGGCGGGCAGGTCGCGGTGCAGGTCGTAAGCGTGCTGTTCACCATCCTCTGGTGCGCGGTAGTGACGGTCATCGCCCTGTTCATCGTCAAGCGGGTCGTCGGCGGACTGCGGGTCGGCGAGGACGAGGAGCGCGAGGGACTCGACATCGCCAGCCACGGCGAGTCCGCCTACGAGAGTTGAAGCCTGGCGAGCGCGTGCGCGGAGTCGGGGTGTTCAGGGGCCGCCTGCGTGCATCCCCCATCATCGCAGGAGCCCACCCTGTGCGCGATTGCCTTTCGGTGATGGTGCGAGGATCGAGTACAGGGTGCGTTCCTACGGCGGAAGAGTTTGCGCGCGCCAGGTTTCGGCGAACTCGACGAGTTGCGGGAAAAACGCGAGGAAGGATTCTTCGAGCGCATCCTCGAGCCGCTCGACTTCGGGCATCACCCGGTCCAGCGGGTTCGCGTGGCGCAGGCGCGAGCTGACACCGGCGAACACGCGCGCGACGAGCATGCGGTCGGTGTAGGCAGCCGGCAGGCCGTGTGCGCGCATGTAGCGCACGAACGCGCGCATGCGCTCCGGCAGTGGTACCGGCGCGGCGTCGATCACGTCGTGGATGCGCCGCGAGTACGCCGCCAGCGGCTCGTTGCTCCAGTGGGCGAACCCGCGGGCGAGCAGGTGGTCGAACCAGATGTCGATGACGATGCCGGCGTAGCGCCGGAACGGTGGCTCGAAACGCTCCCGCAATGCGACAAGCGTCGGGTGTGCGTCGGTATGGCTGTCGATCGCGCGATGCAGGGCAATGCCGCGGCGCAGTCCGTCGGGCAGGGCCGGATCGACGCGGCCATGCACGAAGTCGCCCATCAGCCCGCCGAGCATGAGTTCGGGATCGGGTCCGGAGAGGAGGGCGTGGGCGAGGTGGTTCATCGGAGGGACTGGGCAGGGGCCAGGGGCGAGGGCTCGATACGCGCAGGCTGGAACGAGCTCGCAATGGTGCTACAAAAGATCGCCGTACAACGTTCCCTCGCGCGATGATGTTCGATTGTCGAGCCCTCGCCCCTTTCTCCGCCGTATCATCAGCGCCATGCCGCCCGTCCCCACCACCCCACCACCCACTTTTCCCATCGAACACACCGCCTTCCTGCTGCCCGGTCCGGTCGGTGCACTCGAAGTCGTGGCGACGCCTGCCGATGCCGACTGTACGCCGGTGCGCGGCGTGGCCGTGATCTGCCATCCGCATCCGCTGCATGGCGGCACCATGCACAACAAGGTCGTGACCATCGTCGAGCGTGCGCTCGGTGAGCTCGGTCTCGCCTGCGTGCGTTTCAATTTCCGTGGTGTCGGTCATTCCGAGGGCGTGCACGACGAAGGGCGTGGTGAAGTCGACGATCTCGTTGCGGTGGTCGAGTGGGCGCGCCGCGCCAGCCCAGGCGATGCGCTGTGGTTGGCCGGTTTCTCGTTTGGCAGCTATGTCGCGCTCGCCGCGGCGAAGCGCCTCGGTGCGGCGGCCTTGATCTCGGTCGCACCGCCGGTCGGGCGCTGGGATTTCGACACGATCGAGCTGCCTGATTGCCCATGGCTGGTCGTGCAGGGCGAAGAGGACGAAATTGTCGATCCGTCCGCGGTGTTTGCCTGGGTCGCGACGCTGCCGCATCCGCCGCAGCTGGTGCGCATGCCGGAGACCTCGCATTTCTTCCATCGCCGCCTGATGGATCTGCGCGGGGCGATCAAGAACGCCATGCGCGCACACCTGCCGCCGCCGCGCGCGCCCGCATGAACCGCCACGAAAGTCCGGGCGCGCGCTATGCGCGCGGTGTCGCCGCGGGTGAGTGGCAGGCCGATTCGGCACAGGCGCCGGTGCTGGTCGCACTCGACCGCATCCACGCCGAACTGGCTGCGTTGACGCCGCCGAGCCTGTGGCAGCGTCTGCGTGGCCAGCGTTCGCCGTCGCCGCGCGGCTTGTATCTGTGGGGCAGCGTCGGTCGCGGCAAGACCTTCCTGATGGACCTGTTCTTCGAGTCGTTGCCGACGCCGAACAAGCGCCGCGTGCACTTCCATCGCTTCATGCGGGGCATTCACGCCGAACTGCGCACGCTCAGTGGCCACAGCGATCCGCTGGTCGCGGTCGCCGCGCGCATCGCCGCCGAGTCGCGCGTGCTCTGCCTCGACGAATTCTTCGTGCTCGACATCGGTGACGCGATGATCCTCGGCAACCTGCTGAGGGCCTTGTTCGCCGATGGCGTGGTCCTTGTCACCACCTCGAACACGGCGCCGCCGAACCTCTACCGGGACGGCCTGCAGCGCGAGCGCTTCCTGCCGGCGATCGCCTTGATCGAGCGGCACTGCGAAGTCGTCGAACTGGTTTCGGCGACCGACTGGCGGCTGCGCGCGCTGCGTCAGGCGCCGGTCTACCACGTGCCGCCCGACATGCGTGCGGAGCGTGCGATGCTGGCGACCTTCCATCGTGTCGCGCGCGGTGCCGAGCGCGAGTGCTTCACGATGACGCTCAACGAGCGCCCGATCGATGTGCGCCGTGAAGCCGACGGCGTGATCTGGTTCGACTTCGCCGCGCTCTGCGATGGTCCGCGTGGTGTCGCAGACTACATCGAACTTGCGCGCAGCTACCACACGATCCTCGTCTCGGGCGTGCCCGAGTTCACTCCGCAGACCGAAGACGCCGCGCAGCGTTTCGTCGAACTGGTCGACGAGCTGTACGACCGCGGCGTCAACCTCGTGCTGTCGGCCGCCGTGCCGATCATCGAGCTCTATGACGGCCGCCGCCTGCGCGCGGTGTTCGCGCGAACCGAGTCACGCCTGATCGAGATGCAGAGCGAGGAATACATGGCCCGCGAACATCTCGCTTGAGTCGGCATCGGCGGCGCGCCTTCCGCGGATGAGGCGGGCCGCGAACAACGCTTAAGCCTGAGCGCGGCCGGCAACCCGGTTCGGTCACCAGTGTGGCGACGACGTCGCCGCAATCGCTCCGTGGAACCGACTGCGGCGCGCGCCTCGCGCCGGCTTCGAACCGGGGGTTCGCACTGGGATAGATCCCGCGCAGTCATATGCGGCTGGCGTGGTCGCCTTGCGTCGCGCACGCGCATGCGCTTGACTGCGTTCACCACGCCCACGGGAGACGCGCATGTCAATGAAATCCGCCGCCGCGCTGGTCGCCATGTTGGCCGCTGCCGCGGCGATGGCGGCCGATGAGGCATCCACCCTTGTCGATGCGCGCCTCGCGCGCATCACCGAACTGCGCCGCGACTTCCACCAGCACCCTGAATTGAGCAACCGCGAGACGCGCACCGCGAGCATCGTCGCCGCCGAGTTGAAGAAGCTCGGCTACGCGGTACGCACCGGCATCGCGCATACCGGCGTGGTCGGCATCCTCGAAGGCGGCAAGCCCGGCCCGAAGCTCGCGATCCGCGCCGACATGGACGGCTTGCCGGTCACCGAGGAAGTCGACCTGCCGTTCGCCTCGAAGGCGAAAGGCGAATACCTCGGCAAGACGGTCGGCGTCATGCACGCTTGCGGCCACGATGTGCATACCGCGACCACGCTCGGTGTCGCCAGCGCGCTTGCCGCGATCCGCAAGGACCTGCCCGGCTCGGTCATGCTGATCTTCCAGCCCGCCGAGGAAGGCTCGCCGCCCGGCGAGACCGGCGGCGCGCCGCTGATGGTCGAGCAAGGCGTGTTCAAGGATTTCAAGCCGGACGCCGTGCTCGGCATGCACGTGACCAGCGCCTATCCGGTCGGTACGGTCGCCCTGCGTGCCGGCGGCATGATGGCCAGCTCGGATACCTTCCGCCTGACCATCCGGGGTCGCCAGAGCCACGGCGCGACGCCGTGGCGTGGCATCGATCCGATCGTCGCCGGCGCCGAAATCGTCACCTCGGCGCAGGCCATCGTCAGCCGCCGCCTCGACATCAACAAGGAACCGGCCGTCGTCACTTTCGGCATCTTCAACGGCGGCCAGCGCTTCAACATCGTGCCCGACAGCGCCGAACTGCACGGCACCGTGCGCACCTTCGACAGCGCGATGCGCGAGCAGGCCCTGGCCGATCTGCGCAACGTCGCCGAACACGTCGCCGCCGCGCACGGGGCGACGATCGAAGCCGAGATCCCGGTCGTACCCGGCAGCAACCCGGTCAACTACAACGATCCGGCCCTGACCGCGCGCGTGCGCGCCAGCATCGAGAACGCGATCGGCAAGGACAAGGTCATCGAAGCAAAGCGCTGGACTGCCTCCGAGGACTTCCCGCACCTCGCCATCGGCGCCGGTGCGCCGAGCGTCTATTTCTTCTTCGGTGCCACGCCAGAGGGCCAGGATCCCGATACCGCGCCGAGCAACCATTCGCCGCGCTTCTTCGTCGACGAAGGTGCGTTGCGCACGGGCACGCTGGCGATGCTGCAGGCGGGGTTGGATTTTCTCGGGTATGTGCCGGCGTCGCGGTAAAGCGATTGTGCGCGGAACGCGTTGCCGCAATCTTGCGTCGACCCGTAGGAAACGGCTTTAGCCGTGATGCTTTTTGTGAGGTTGTACAGACAAGGCATCACGGCTGAAGCCGTTTCCTACAGCCGTTTTCTACCCGCGCGCAATGGCGGCAATCGCCTTGACGCGCTCCTTGCGCATCGCCACGGCGATGGCCGGACCCTCGAGGCCGGCGCTGACGAACGGTGCGGCCTTGATCGTGCAGGCGGCGGCAAAGGCGTCGCGCAGCAGCGGACCGGACGGATAGTCCGATTCGGACAGGCCGAGGCGGCCGCGCCAGCATCGAGAACGCGATCGGCAAGGACAAGGTCATCGAAGCAAAGCGCTGGACTGCCTCCGAGGACTTCCCGCACCTCGCCATCGGCGCCGGTGCGCCGAGCGTCTATTTCTTCTTCGGTGCCACGCCAGAGGGCCAGGATCCCGATACCGCGCCGAGCAACCATTCGCCGCGCTTCTTCGTCGACGAAGGTGCGTTGCGCACGGGCACGCTGGCGATGCTGCAGGCGGGGTTGGATTTTCTCGGGTATGTGCCGGCGTCGCGGTAAAGCGATTGTGCGCGGAACGCGTTGCCGCAATCTTGCGTCGACCCGTAGG
Organism: Dokdonella sp.; assembly: GCF_019634775.1. NCBI lineage: Bacteria > Pseudomonadati > Pseudomonadota > Gammaproteobacteria > Lysobacterales > Rhodanobacteraceae > Dokdonella > Dokdonella sp. Next base: position 567,298 of record NZ_JAHCAS010000001.1, on the reverse strand, counting down.
AAACGGCTTTAGCCGTGATGCTTTTTGTGAGGTTGTACAGACAAGGCATCACGGCTGAAGCCGTTTCCTACAGCCGTTTTCTACCCGCGCGGAATGGCGGCAATCGCCTTGACGCGCTCCTTGCGCATCGCCACGGCGATGGCCGGACCCTCGAGGCCGGCGCTGACGAACGGTGCGGCCTTGATCGTGCAGGCGGCGGCAAAGGCGTCGCGCAGCAGCGGACCGGACGGATAGTCCGATTCGGACAGGCCGAGGCGGCCGCGCTTGTCGGCTTCGCAGACGAGCAGGAACTGTTCGACCCGCTGCGGTTTGCGGAAGGCGTCGAGCTTCTCGAACAGTTCGAGCATGGTCGATGGCCTCAGTTCGGCGGCACGGTGCGCGAGCAGATGCAGGCGGCAGCACAGTTCGGCCAGTGTGGCGTGCTCGGCCGGCACGCGCAGGCGCTGCGAGATCGCCCGCACCGCAGCGACGCCGCGCTCCTCGTGCATGACGTGCCTCGGCAACTCGACCTTCGGCGTCAGCGCCTTGCCGAGGTCGTGCACGAGCGCGCACCAGCCGACCAGGTCGTCGCCTGGCGCCAGGCGCGCGGCCATGTCGAGAACCATCTCGACGTGTACGCCGGTATCGACCTCGGGATGGAACTCGGCGCGCTGCGGCACGCCGTACAGTGCATCGACTTCGGGAAACAGCACGCGCAACGCACCGCAGGCGCGCAGGGCCTGCAGGAAGGCCGAGGGTTGCGGCTCGGCGAGCGCCTTGCGCGTCTCCGCCCAGACGCGCTCGGGCACCAGGTGGTCGACTTCACCGTCGTCGACTATCGTGCGCATCAGCGCGAGCGTCTCGTCGGCGATGGTGAAGCCTAGCGGTGCGTAGCGGGCGAGGAATCGCGCCACGCGCAGCACGCGCACCGGGTCTTCGACGAAGGCCGGCGAGACATGACGCAGCACGCGGTCGGCAAGGTCGCGCGCACCACCCCAGGGGTCGACCAACTGGCCGTCGGCATCCTCGGCCATCGCATTGATGGTCAGGTCGCGCCGGGCGAGGTCGTCCTCGAGCGTCACCGACGGATCGGCGACGACACTGAAACCATGGTAGCCGCGCCCGCTCTTGCGTTCGGTGCGCGCGAGCGCGTACTCATCCTGCGTTTGCGGGTGCAGGAACACTGGAAAATCCTTGCCGACCGGACGGTAGCCGGCCGCGAGCATGGCCTCGGGCGTGCTGCCGACGACGACGAAATCGCGGTCGTTGACGGTGCGGCCAAGCAGGCGATCGCGCACCGCGCCGCCGACGAGATAGGTCTTCATCGCCTGATTGTGCCAGAGCGCCGCGGCCGCTCAGCCGCGATGCGTTGCGCGGTAACGCGCCAGCTCGGCTTCACGCCGATCGGCACCGAGCATGGCCGGCACGATGAGTTCCATCGGTGTGGCGACGATGCCGAGCTGGCCGAGGCCATCCTTGTCACCGATGGAGTCGAGCCGCAGCGAACGGAAGTTGTCACGCGAGATCGGCTTGCCGGGCAGCCATTCGCCGATGCGTGCCTGCATGGCGCCGAGTGCGTCGGGCAGGCCGATGACGGGACGGCGATGGCCGCTCAGATGGCCGGTCCAGCGCACGATCTCGCGCAGGGTGACGACGCGCGGGCCGATCAGTTCGTAGGTGTGACCGGTCGTGTGCGGATGCACGAGCGCGCGCGCGAAAGCCTCTGCGACATCGCCCACGTACACCGGTGCGAAGCGCGCCCCGGCGCGCGCGATCGGCAGCACCGGCGCCTTGCGCAGCAGCTCGGCGAAGCGGCAGAACAGGCCGTCGCCGGGACCGAAGATCACCGACGGGCGGAAGATCGTCCACGCCAGGTGCGAGGCGCGCACACGCGCTTCGGCCTCGCCGCGGGTGTGCAGGTAGTGGCTGGCGCCTTCGCCGGCGCGCAGCGCGCTCATCTGCAGCAGGCGGTGCACGCCGGTCGCCTTGCAGGCGGCGATCAGCGTGGCGGTGAGCTCGACATGGGCCTTGCGGAAGCCACTGCCGTCGCTGCCGCGCTCGTTGAGGATGCCGACCAGGTTGATCGCCGCATCGGCACCGGCCAGATGCCGCTTGAGCGCGGCGCGGTCGTGCACGTCGCAGTTCTCGACGCATACCCGTGGCAACACACCGAGTTCGCGGCGCCGCTCGCGGTTGCGCGAGAGCACGCGGATCCGATGGCCATCGGCATGCAGGCGCGGCACGAGCCGGCGGCCGACGAAGCCGGTGCCCCCGAGGACGACGATCGATAGCGGTTTCATGGCGGCAATCCCGTCGGCGAGTTGCCGCCATTAGATCGCGTCTGTGCGCGACGGGGAAGGATGGTCGTCGGCGACGTGTTGTGGCCTCTTGCGTGGCCATGCTCCGAACTATTTGCACCTTCCCTCGCTGCGCTGGGGTAGGGATTTTCGGCCGAAGGCATCCTCACCCATCAAACCCGCTCACCCATCAAACCCGTTCTTGAAGATGCGGTCGATGCCGTCGTGCTCGAAGGCGCCGATGTCGCTGGTATTGGCACCGGAGCGCAGGTAGCCGCGCTGGTCGGTGTGCAGGTAGTACAGGGTGTTGGCATTGTCGATGGCGACACTGCCGGGGTTGAGGGAATAGGTCGGCGTGGGGCCGCCGTGATCGGCCAGCGTGCCGAGGGCAAGCGCGGCGTTGGTGACGCTGACCTGATTGGTCGCCGCGCTCAGTCCGCAGGTGTTGCCGGGGCTTTCGATGTTGCCGCGGGAGACGCCTTGCAGCACGCCGGCCTCCAGCGCGCAGGTGCCGCGCACGATGGAGTTGTAGATGCCGACCGTGGCCGTGGTGCCGGTGCCGCCGATGGCGCTGCCGGTGGTGCCGATGGGCATCACGGCCGGAGGGACGATGGTGACGTGGCGCAGCGCAACCTGTGCGTTGCCGTTGAAGCCGATCGCCGCGCCGCGTGCGCCAGCGGGCGCGTCGAGAGAGAAGCTGTTGCCCGCGAACGTGCTGTTGCGGATGTCGAGTGTCGTTCCGTCCGCCATGTAGACGGCGCCAACGACGCTCCTGCTCGAGCGGTTGTTGCGGAACGTCGATCCACGGATGGTCCAGTGGCTGCCGTCGCCATTCAGTGCGAGTTGACCAAACAGCGCCAGGTTGGTGTTGTTCTCGAACAGGCTGTCTTCGATGACGATGGTGGTCCCGCCGTAGCTGCTGACCGGTCCCGCGTTGTCGACGTAGTGCACGCGGCGCAGCGTCAGCAGCATTTTGTCGACGAGCATGCTGCTGCGCGTGATCGTCGAATCCTCGATGGTCATCGTGCCGCCGCGCAGTTCGAAGTTGGAGCTGAAGGGAGCGTCCGGGAAGATCGCGTCGTCGACCAGGGTTCGGCGCAGGGTGAGCTGCACGGGAACGGCGGGGAAGTCGACCCTCGGTTGGTGCACCCTGTGCAAGGCGCTGTCTTCTATCAGCGTTGTGCCGGTGTTCCTGAACATCCGCCGCACGACGGCATTGCGCAGGGTCGCGGTGGAGTCCGAGATGAGGACCGAGCCGGCATCGATGACGATGTCGTCCGCCGAAAACGCCGAATTCGAAATCATCAATGCCCACTCGGGATTGCCCCCCGCCTTGAGGCTGATGCCGGTGAGGCGCAGTTGGCTGTTGAGGCCCGTCTTGAGCATGATGCCCCCCGAATGTCCTGCGTCCAGGGCGATGAGGGTCTGCGCCGAGCCGGCCCCCTGGATGTGCAGGTCTTGGCCGTTCATGGCGGGCAGCACGCCGCGGGTCAGCGTGTAGTCGCCGGCCGGCAGCACGATGGTGTTGTCCGCGGCGCCGTTGACAGTGGCCGTCAGCATCGCCTCGCGCAGCGAGCAGGCGACAGGTTCGCAGCCTTCGATGCGGCAGGCGTCATTTATGCAGGGACGGGGGGCGGGGTCGTCGGTGCGGTTGACGGTGATGGTCTCCGCACCGGCATCCAGCGCGAGCAGAGTGAGCAGGATCAAGACGGTGGACGGGCGCATGGGGGGCCTCGCTGTCGGCAGCGTGTCGGGTTGCCCTTCACTCCACGAAAAACCGCGGTGACGGCGGCCAAGGAGTCGTGGATAGCCCTGAAAGCGTGTCAAAGTTCGTCGCCCCGGACTGCGCCGGGACGAGCGAGCAAGGAGGTTCGTCGAGGCTCGCGCCTCACCCGTCAAAGCCATCGGCGAACAGCCGCTCGATCGTCGCGCCGAATTCGTAGGCGCCGATGTCGCTGGTGCTCGGGCCGGAGCGCGAATAGCCGCGCTGGTCGAGGGACAGGTAGTAGAGGACATGGGCGTTGTCGATGGCGACGCTGCCCTCGTTCAGGGAATACGTTGGCGTGGGGCCGCCGTGATCGGCCAGCGTGCCGAGGGCAAGCGCGGCGTTGGTGACGCTGACCTGATTGGTCGCCGTGTTCAGTCCGCAGGTGTTGTTGGGGTTTTCGATGTTGCCGCGGGAGATGCCTTGCAGGACGCCGGCCTCCAGCGCGCAGGTGCCGCGCACGATGGAGTTGAATATCTTGAGCGTGGCCGTGTTGCCGGAGCCGCCGATGGCGGTGCCGTGGATGCCGGAGGGCACGGCTGTCGGCGGCACGATGGTGACGTGGCGCAGGGTCAGCTGCGCGTCGTTGCCGGCGAAGCCGATCGCCGCGCCGCGCGTGCCGGCGGGTATGCCTGTCTCGAAGGTGTTGCCGGCGAACGTGCTGTTGCGGATGTCGAGTGTGGTCCCGGTGCCCACGTAGAGGGCGCCACCACCGAACTCGCTGTTCGTGCGGTTGTTGCTGAACGTCGAGCCGCTGATGGTCGAGCTGGACTGCGGAGAGTCGAGGAAAAGCGCGCGCGCAGTGTTGTTCTCGAACAGGCTGTCGTCGATGGCGACGCTGGCGCCCGACTGGATGCTCACCGGCGAGCCGTTGTCGAGGTAGTGCAGGCGGTGCAGGGTCAGCGCCCCGCCGGTGGCGGCGATCGAGCTGTGGGTGACCGTCGAATCCTCGATCGTCATCACACCGGTCGTCAACAGGACGCTCGAAGGAAAAGCGTAGTCCGGGTCCAGCTTGTCGATCAGAACCCGGCGCAGCGTGGCCTGCGCCGTGCTGCCGCTCTGATACACGTTGAACAGCTCGCTGTCTTCGACCAGCAGCGCTCCGCTGTTGTTGAGGCTGCGCTCGAGCCTGGCGTTGCGGAAGGTCGCGGTCGAACCGCCGTCGATGTCGATGCGACCGCTGGCTTCGGTGACGAGGTCGGTTGCCAGCAGTGTCGAATTGAGGATTTCCAGCGCAGTCAGGCCGGCGCCGCCTTGCACCGCCAGGGTCAGGCCGGTGATGCCCAGTTCGGCGTTGGTGCGCGCGCCGAGAAACCGGGTCACGCCGGTGATCTCGTTTGAGGTGATGCGAGTCTGGCCCGAGCCGGCGCCCTGCAGCAGCATGGACTGGCCTTCCACCCTCGGCAGCACGCCGCGCGTCAGCGTGTAGACGCCCGCCGGCAGCACCACGGTGTCGGCTCCGGCGGCGGCGTTGGCAGCCAGCACGGCTTCGCGCAGCGAGCAGTCGGCGGGGACGCAGGCATCAGGTTCCGGATCGTCGATGCGGGTGACGTTGAAGGTGGCGGCTTGTGCTTCCACGGCAAACAGGACGAGCAGGCTCGTGACGAAGATGGACTGGCGCATGGTGGATCCCCCTGTCGGCGTTGTGCCGGGTACGCACCCTTCCACGAAAAAGGGTGGTGCCAGCGGCCACGGGGCTGCGGCGACCCGGCAATGCTTTGTTGCGCGCGGCAGGCCTCGGCTATGCTGCGTTCTCCACAGCACATGAGGGAGTGTGGCGATGGCGAGGACTCCATGGGCGGGATTGCTGCGTCGTGGCGCCCGGCTGGCGGCGATCGCGCGCGCCACCGGCGCGCCGCTGGATGAACTGATCGAGCGAGAACGCGCGGCGCGCTTCGATGCCTCGCGCCGGCGCGTGCTCGCCGGCGGCGCTGCCGCGGCGACCCTGGCATTGGCCGCCTGCGCGCGCGTGCCCGCACGTCCGGTGGACGACGATGAAGTCGTGATCGTCGGAGCGGGCATCGCCGGCCTCGCCTGCGCATGGCGATTGCGCCAGGCCGGCGTGCGCGTGCGCCTGTTCGAGGCGCAGGAGCGTGTCGGCGGACGCATGCTCAGCCTGCGCGGCCATTTCGCCGACAACCAGGTCTGCGAACTCGGTGGTGAACTTATCGACACCGGCCATGTGCGCATGCACGCGCTCGCCGCCGAACTCGGCCTCGAACTCGACGACCTCGCCCAGGATCCGACCGCCGCCGACGGCGAGGTCTGGTTCTGCGACGGACGCCGCTACAACGAAGCCGAAATCCTGCACGCCTTCGCGCCGATCGCCGAAGTGATCGCGCGCGACGCCGACACCCTGCCCGAAGCCGACATCACTTGGGACGCTCCGGGCGGTACCGAAGCGCTCGACCGCGAAACGATCAGCGGCTGGCTCGACCGCAACGGCGCCTCGGGCTGGCTGCGTCGTTTGATCGAAGTCGCCTACACGACCGAGATGGGCCTCGAATGCGACGAGCAGTCGGCGCTGAACCTGCTCGACTTCATCGATCCGGGCCTCGACCACTTCCGCATCTTCGGCGAGAGCGACGAGCGCTACCACGTACGCGGTGGCAACGATCGCGTCACCAGCGCGCTGGCCGCGCGTATCGACGACGCCATCCACACCGGCCACGTGCTCGAATCGGTTCGCCTCAATGCCGATGGCAGGCATGTGCTGGCCTTCGCGCGCGGCGGCGCCACGGTCGAAGTGCGCGCGCGCCGCGTCGTGCTGGCGATCCCGTTCACCACGCTGCGCCGCGTGCGCCTCGATGTCGAACTGCCGGCGGTCAAGCGGCGCGCGATCGACGAACTCGGCTACGGCACCAACGCCAAGCTGATGATCGGTTTCAGCGAGCGCGTCTGGCGCACGCGCCACGCGATGACGGCAAGCAGCTTCACCGACCTGCCGTTGCAGACCACATGGGAAACCAGCCGCATGCAGGGCGGCGCCGCGGGAATCCTCACCAACTTCACCGGCGGCCGCCACGGCATCGCCATCGGCGAAGGCACGCCGCGCATGCAGGCCGACACCGCCGCCAACCAACTCGAAGCGATCTGGCCCGGCATCGCCGCGGCGCGCGCCGGCATGCGCGAAGCGCGCTTCCACTGGCCGAGTCATGCCTGGTCGCTCGGCAGCTACGCCTGCTTCCGCCCGGGCCAGTGGACCACGCTGCGCGGTGCGATCGGCATGCCGGTCGGCGATCTGCATTTCGCCGGCGAGCATTGCTCGTTCGACAACCAGGGCTTCATGGAAGGCGGCTGCGAATCCGGCGAGCACGTCGCCGCGACCCTGCTCGGCCGCGACACCGCCGCCGCACCGCTGCGCGCGTGGCGCCGGCGCGTAGCCTGACCACCCGACTTGCTTCCGTGCAGGAGCGCATCCTGAGCGCGATTGGCGCAACACAAGAACGATCGCGCACAGGATGCGCTCCTGCGGCCTTCCATGCTTTCGTAGGAGCCCCTTCAGGGGCGATGCTTTCTTTGGATCGCATCAAAAAGCATCGCCCGTGAACGGGCTCCTGCAGGGTGTGGTTACACCATCCCGAACAGCAGCCCGCCGCGGAACGACACGCCGGCGGCGACGAACAGCACCGAGAACAGCGTGACCAGGGCGATGCGCACGGCCATTTTCGGCAGCGTACGCGCGTCGAGCTTGGGGATGATGCGCAGGCGCGCGTCGATCGCGGTGGCCGCGGTGAGCAGGAGCAGGCCGAGCTTGAGCAGGATCAGTTTCGACTGCGGCGACGCCAGCGCGAACCAGTCGGCGATGGACGGTTGCAGCGTGTGGGCGAGCCAGAGGCCGGTAAGCACCTGCACGGCCAGCGCGCTCATGCCGAGACCCTCGTAGCTCTTCTCGAAGGCGAGCAGGCGCGCCGGATCGCGTGCCTTCAGTGCCGCCGGCAGCACGCTGAACGCAAGCACGAGATGACCGCCGGTCCAGATCGTCGCGCCGAGGATGTGCAGGAACAGGATCGTCGTGTACATGGCGCCATCTCCGAGTGGATCAGGCCCGCGTGGGGTGGCGTCGTTGCGCCAGCTTCAAGGCGAGCCAGGTCGCCGGTGCATAGGCGAGCAGCAAATCGGTGGCATTGAACCAGGCCGGCGCCGGCAGCATGAACACGGCGGCGATGCCGCCGAGCAGGAACAGGCCGCCGACGATGCAGGCCGGAATCAGCGGACGCTTCGATGCGATCAGCGCGGCGACCAGCGCGCCGACGAAGGTGCCGAGCGCATGCGCGAGGAACGGCGTGAGGAAATGCTTCGACTCGAACAGGTGCATCGTCGCGGTGAGGCCTTCCATCGTTGCGACATCGGCGCCGGCCGGTGGCGGAATCAGTTTTCCGCCGAAGGTGATGATGCCCATGTTGACGATGCTGCCGACCACGAGGCCGGCGATGATGGCGATGAGCGGACGCAGGAAAACGGACATGGCGGACTCCTGAGTCGGGAATGGCGAATAGGGAATCGGGAATGGTCAAAGCCGCTCAGCTCTTCGCTTCTTGCTCTTGACCATTCCCCATTCTCGATTCCCCGCTCCAGCTTAGCTACGCCCCAGCGCGCGATGACCAATGTCGCGGCGGAAGAAACAACCTTCAAAACGGATCGAGCGGGCGAGGGCGTAGGCGCGCTCGCGCGCCTGGGCGATGTCGTCGCCGAGCGCGCAGGCGGTCAGCACGCGGCCGCCGGCGCTGAGCACCTTGCCGTCGGAAACGCGCGTGCCGGCGTGGAACAGCTTCGTGTCCGCGCCGGGCGGCGCATCGAGGCCGTCGATGGGATCGCCCGTGCGCACCTTGCCGGGATAGCCCTGTGCGGCGATCACCACGCCGATCGCCGGACGCGGATCCCATTGCGCATCGACGCGGTCGAGGCGGCCCTGCAAGGCGGCCTCGACGAGTTCGACGAGGTCCGAGCGCAGGCGCAGCAGGATCGGTTGCGTTTCCGGGTCACCGAAGCGCACGTTGAACTCGATCACCTTCGGCGCGCCGTCGCGACCGATCATCAGTCCTGCGTAGAGGAAGCCGATGAACGGCGCGCCTTCGGCGGCCATGCCGGCGAGGGTCGGGTTGATGATTTCGTCGAGGATGCGCCGTTCGACCTCGGGAGTGACCACCGGTGCCGGTGAGTAGGCGCCCATGCCGCCGGTGTTCGGGCCGGTGTCGGCCTCGCCGACGCGCTTGTGGTCCTGGCTGGTCGCCATCGGCAGCGCATGCGTGCCGTCGGCGATGACGATGTAGCTCGCCTCCTCGCCGTCGAGGAACTCTTCGATGACGACGCGCGCCGAGGCATCGCCGAGGGCATGTGCGCCGAGCATGTCGCGTACGGCCTGCTCGGCGTCGCCCAGGGTCAGGGCGACGACGACGCCCTTGCCGGCGGCGAGGCCATCGGCCTTGATGACGATCGGTGCGCCGTGTTTGCGTATGTAGGCCAGTGCTGCATCGACTTCGGTGAACACCGCGTAGCGCGCGGTCGGGATGTTGTGGCGTTCGAGGAAGGCTTTGGCGAAGGCCTTCGAGCCCTCGAGCTGGGCGGCGATGCGGCGCGGGCCGAAGCAGGCCAGGCCGGCATCGCGGAAGCGGTCGACGATGCCGGCGACCAGAGGCCCTTCCGGGCCGACCACGGTCAGCGCGACGTCCTCTTCCAGTGCGAGCGTGAGCAGGCCCTCGATGTCGGACGCGGCGACATCGGCATTGCGTACGCGCGGTTCGCGCGCGGTGCCCGCATTGCCCGGCGCAACGATCACCTCGCCGACATGCGGCGACTGCGCGAGCTTCCAGGCGAGGGCGTGTTCACGGCCGCCGGAACCGATGACGAGGAGTTTCATGGAAGAGCCGGGAATGGGGAATAGTGGTGGAACCTTGGATGGAGTATGGGGAACACGGATTGGTCAGGAGCAGGGAGCGAAGAACAGGGCGGCTTCAACCATGCTCCATTCCCTGTTCCGCATTCCCGGCTCCGCCGCCATTGCCGCCCTCAATGACGGAAATGCCTCACGCCGGTAAACACCATCGCCATGTCGTGCTCGTCGGCGGCGGCGATGACTTCGCTGTCGCGCATCGAGCCGCCGGGTTGGATCACGGCACGGATGCCGGCGGCGGCGGCGGTGTCGATGCCGTCGCGGAACGGAAAGAAGGCGTCGGAGGCCATCACGCTGCCCGGTACGTCGAGGCCGGCTTCCTCGGCTTTCATCGCGGCGATGCGCGCGCTGATCACGCGACTCATCTGTCCGGCGCCGATGCCGATGGTGCGGCCGCCGCGTGCGTAGACGATCGCATTCGACTTGACGAACATGGCGACATGCCAGGCGAACAGCAGGTCACGCAGTTCGTCGGGCTCGGGCACGCGGCGCGAGACGACCTTGAGGTCGGTGAGCAGCAGGGTGTCGCGATCGACGTCCTGCACGAGCAGGCCGCCGGCGATGCGCTTGAAATCGGCATACGGCGGTGCGTGTTCAGGCCAGTTGCCGCTGGCGAGCAGGCGCACGTTCGGCTTCCTCATGAACGCGGCGAGCGCGCCTTCGTCGACCTCCGGCGCAATCACCACCTCGACGAACTGGCGTTCGAGGATGCGCGTGGCGGTGTCGGCATCGAGGCGGTGGTTGAAGGCGATGATGCCGCCGAAGGCCGAGACCGGATCGCAGGCGTAGGCGTGCTCATAGGCCTCGCTGATGCTCGAGGCGAGGGCGACGCCGCAGGGATTGGCGTGCTTGACGATGACGCAGGCCGGCGTGCGCTGGAACGCCTTCACGCACTCGAGTGCGGCATCGGCGTCGGCGAGGTTGTTGTACGAGAGTTCCTTGCCGGCCAGTACCTGTGCGCCGGCGACCGTACCGGCCGGTATCTCGCGCTGCACGTACAGCGCAGCGCCCTGGTGCGGGTTTTCGCCGTAGCGCAGGACCTGCTTGCGCTCGAAGCTCATGTGCAGGGTCGGCGCGAAGGCCTCGCTGGTGTCGCCGTCGATGCGCGCGCCGAGCCAGTTGGCGATGCGCCCGTCGTAGGCGGCGGTATGGGCGAAGGCCTTGGCGGCGAGGCGCCGGCGCAGTTCGATGGTGGTGCCGCCATGGGCCAGCGCCTCGAGCACTTCGGCGTAGTCGGCCGGATCGACGACGACGGCGACGTGCTCGTGGTTCTTCGCCGCCGCGCGCAGCATCGCCGGACCGCCGACGTCGATGTTCTCGATGGCCTCGGCGAGTCCGCAATCGGGCTGCGCGGTGACCCGCTCGAACGGATACAGGTTGACCACCAGCAGGTCGATCGGGCGGATGCCGTGCTCGGCCATCACGGCTTCGTCGACGCCGCGTCGGCCGAGCAGGCCGCCGTGCACGAGCGGATGCAGGGTTTTGACGCGGCCGTCCATGATCTCCGGGAAGCCGGTCAGGGCGCTGACCTCGGTGACCTGGAGTTTCGCGTCACGCAGCGCAGTTGCGGTGCCGCCGGTCGAGACGAGCCGGATACCGAGTGCGTCGAGACCGCGCGCGAAGTCGGTGAGGCCGGTCTTGTCGGAGACGCTCAGCAGGGCGCGGCGCGGGTGGACGAGCGAGGCGTCGAACATCGAGCTCTCCGGATTCTCGGGCTGGTCTTGGGGCGGGTGGGGGTCGGTGCGACGCGCCCGCGCCGCACGCGCGTGCGCAGGATTCAGGTGAGGCCGTAGTGCTGCAGCTTCCTGCGCAGGGTTGCACGATTGATGCCGAGCGCCGCCGCGGCCTTGCTCTGGTTGCCGCCGTACCAGGCCATGACTTCACGCAGCAGCGGGCACTCGACTTCGGCGAGGACCAATGCGTGCAGGCCTTCGCCCGGCTGCGAATCGACATCGGCAAGGTAGCGGCGCACGGCGCGCGCGACACATTCGCGCAGCGCGGGTTGCAATGACGAATCCTGCGCGGCGTCGACACGCAGAGGGGCAACGGCATTCACGGCTGTCGGGATCCCGATGGCTGGAGGCTTCGACGCAGACCGTTGTACAAGCCCGGCCCACGCGAGGGGGAAACGAGTCTACTCCGGCCGGCGCGGGGGGAGAAGATGGGAATGGAGAATGGGGAGCAGGGAATGGTCAAAACGGCTCGGCTCTTCGCTCCTGCTCCCAACCATGCCGCATTCCCTGCTATTCAAAGCTGAACTCGAACGCCACCGCGTTGCGCCCCGGATCGACCACTTCGAACACGATCGCGGCGTTCGCGCCGGGAGCGAGCCCCTTGCGCAGGCCCGCCTCGTCGGCGAGGTAGTCGCGCGGCAGGAAACGCCGCATGGCGATGCGTTTCTCGTCGAAGTCGGACAGGGTGACCTGCACTGGTGGGAATGGTTGGGCGAAGTCGGCCGCGTTGTGCAGCGTGGCCGACACGATCAGTGCGCCAGGCACCGATGGGTGCGGGCGGATGTCGCGTGAGGCCAGTTCGAGCAGAGCGTCGTCGCGGCGCAGCGGCAGGGTGCAGCCGAGCGTGTCGCAGACCGTATCGAGCCATGGCCGGAAGCGTGCATCATCGATCCAGTGCGCCCGCTCGGCCCAGGCGATCTGGCCGGCGAGGACGACGGCGAGCAGGGCGCTGCCGGCGATCCAGCGACCGTTGCGCCTTGCTCCATGCGTGCGTGACGTACGCCGCGCGAACTCGGGTGCCATGCTGCCATGGCTGCGGCGCGGGCGGTCATCCGCATCGACAAACAGCGAGCCCTGGCCTGGCGGCGTCGGCCGGAACACCGGATGGCTGAGCTGCGGCGGCGATTCATGCTCGCGGTTTCGCGCGAGTTCGCCGATCGGCTCGGGCGGCAGCTGCGCGGTCAAGGTTGCCAGGGCATCGAACAGTGCATTGCAGTGGCCGCAACGCATGCTGCCGCGCGCCGCGGCGAGATCGGCCGTGGTGATGCGGAAGATGGTCAGGCACTCGGGGCATTGCGCGAACATGCACAAATTCTAGCCGTAGGAGCCCGTTTGCGGGCGCGGCTTTTGGCGGGCGCTTCGAAAAGCATCGCCCCTGAAGAGGCTCCTGCCGGTGAGGTGCGGGGCTCAGCGCGCCGATCGCCGGGCGGTGATGCGCACCCAGTCCTCGCGCTGCGTCACCACGAGATCATCGAACCATTCGGCGTAGCGCGTGCACAGTTCCGCGTCCTGGCCGACGAGGATGCCGGACAGGGCGAGCCCGCCACCGGGTTTCACGCGCGCGGCGAACAGGCCGGCGAGCTCGTGCAGCGGGCCGGCGAGGATGTTGGCGACCAGCACGTCGGCCGGCGCGGTGTCCTCGTCGCCGGGTGCGGCCACGGCGATGCGTGCGTCGACGCCGTTGCGTGCCGCGTTGTCGAGCGTGGCCGAAAGCGCTTGCGGATCATTGTCGACCGCGACGACACGGCGCGCACCGAGCAGGGCTGCGGCGATCGCCAGCACGCCCGAGCCGCAGCCGTAGTCGATCACGTCGCGACCGGCCAGGTCGGCGCCATCCAGCCATTCGAGGCACAGGGCCGTGGTCGGGTGCGTGCCGGTGCCGAAGGCGAGACCCGGATCGAGGCGCACGACGACCGCGTCGCCATCGGACGGCGGCTCGATGTTCCACGGGTAGATCCACACGCGTTCGCCGAAACGCATCGGCTGGAAGCGATCCATCCACGCGCGCGTCCAGTCCTGTTCCTCGACCTCGCGGAAGCCGATCTGCTCCGGCGTGATGTCGGGCACGAGTTCGCCGAGCACGTGCACGAGACCGGCGCGATCGACGTCGGCCTCGAACAGCGCGACCAGCGCGATCATCGGCCACAGCGGCGTCTCGCCGACCGCCGGCTCGAGGATGGCCTGCTCGTTGCTGGTATCTGCGTCGGCGTCGAGCAGGGTGATCGACAGTGCGCCGACGTCGTCCAGCGCGGCCTCGACGGCCGCCTGCTGGTCGATGCGCAGGTTCAAGCAGAGTTCGAACATGGCAGCGCAACGATCAGCCGAGGCCGATCGCCTTCTCGCGCGCCTCGGCCATGCGCTTCTCGAGGTAGTGGATGTTCATGCCGCCAGTCTGGAAGCCGCCATCGGCCATGATGCGCTGCTGCAGCGGCAGGTTCGTCTTCACACCCTCGATGACGACCTCGGCCAGCGCGTTGCGCATGCGCGCGACGGCAGTGGCGCGGTCGCGGCCGTGCACGATCAGCTTGCCGATCATCGAATCGTAGTTCGGCGGGATGCGGTAGCCATCATAGATGTGCGTGTCGGTGCGCACCCCTGGCCCGCCGGCGGCGAGGAATCGTTTCACCGTGCCGGGGCTCGGCATGAACGTATCGGGGTCTTCCGCATTGATGCGGCACTCGATCGCATGGCCGGTCAGGCGTACATCCTCCTGGCGGATCGACAGCTTCTCGCCGGCAGCGATCAGCAGCTGTTCGCGCACGAGGTCGATGCCGGTGATCATCTCGGTGACCGGATGCTCGACCTGGATGCGTGTGTTCATCTCGATGAAGTAGAAGCGCCCTTCCTCGAACAGGAACTCGAAGGTGCCGGCGCCGCGATAGCCGATGCGCAGGCAGGCCTCGACGCAGACTCTGCCGATCTCGGCGCGCAGTTCGTCGCTGATGCCCGGTGCCGGCGCTTCCTCGACGACCTTCTGGTGGCGGCGCTGCATGGAACAGTCGCGCTCGCCGAGGTGGATCGCATTGCCCTGGCCGTCGGCCAGCACCTGGATCTCGACATGGCGCGGGTTCTCGAGGAACTTCTCCATGTAGACCTCGCCGTTGCCGAACGCGGCCTTGGCCTCGCTCTTGGTCATCGCGATCGCGTTGGCCAGGTGAGCCTCGGTGTGCACCACGCGCATGCCGCGGCCGCCGCCGCCGCCAGCCGCCTTGATGATGACCGGATAGCCGATGTCGCGGGCGATGCGTGCGTTGTCGGCGCCGTCGTCGCCGAGCGGTCCGCCTGAACCCGGCACGCAGGGCACGCCGGCCGCCTTCATGGCGCGGATCGCCTCGACCTTGTCGCCCATCATGCGGATCGTGTCGGCACGCGGGCCGATGAAGACGAAGCCCGACTGCTCGACACGCTCGGCAAAGTCGGCGTTCTCGCTGAGGAAGCCGTAGCCCGGGTGGATTGCCTGCGCATCGGTCACTTCCGCGGCAGCGATGATCGCCGGCACGTTGAGATAGCTCTCCGCCGCCGGAGCCGGGCCGATGCACACCGACTCGTCGGCCATGCCGACGTGCTTGAGGTTGCGATCGACCGTCGAATGCACGGCCACCGTCTTGATGCCGAGCACGTGGCAGGCGCGCAGGATGCGCAGGGCGATTTCGCCACGGTTGGCGATGACAACCTTATCGAGCATGGGAGGGCCGGGATTGGGGATTCGGGATTGGGAATTCGGTAGAGCGCGCATCGTTGCGCCGCTTCTCGATCGCGAGGATCAATGCATTCAGCCGAGCGAAAGTCCGTTGCAGCAGATCCCCGAGTTCCGTCGATGGCGTCGACAGTTCGAGGCGGTTGGTGATCTGGATCTGTGTATCGAGCTCCGCGAGCGAGCCGAGAGCCATTGAGGGGCAGCGCAGATATTCCGATGTGGATCGTCCTGCGGCACCTTCCGAGATGTTGGACGGGATGCTGATCGCGGCGCGCCGCATCTCGCTGACGAGGCCGAACCTTCCGTTGTCCGGGAATCGTGTCGTCAAGCGACAGACGGCCTCGACGAGCGACATGGCGTCCTGCCGGACGTCCAGTCGTTCGCGTGGCCGCTTTGCCGAATCAAACATCACGAATCACCCTTCACGAGCCGAACTCCGAATCCCCAATCCCGGCTATTCAGCCAATCACGAACAACGGTTCGTCGAACTCGACGGGATGCCCGGTCTGCGCAAGCACCGCGAGGACGGTGCCGGAGACGTCGGCCTCGATCTGGTTGAACATCTTCATCGCCTCGATGATGCCGAGGGTGTCGCCGACCTTGACCGACTGGCCGACCTTCACGAACGGCGGCGCTTCAGGGTTCGGCGAGGCATAGAAGGTGCCGACCATCGGCGAGCGCACGGTATGGCCTTGTTCGGCGTCAGCGGCTGCGGTCGCTGCCGCAGCGCCACTGTCGGGTGCGCGTTCGGTGGCGCGCGGCGCTTCGACCTGCACGTGCGCGACCGGTACCTGTGGCGCGAAGCTTGGTGCCATGCCCTTCGGGAAACGCGACAGGCGGACGATCTCCTCGCCTTCCTTGATCTCGAGTTCGGCGAGGTTGGACTCCTCGAGCAGGTCGATGAGTTTCTTGATCTTGCGCAGGTCCATGGTGGGCCTCTTGCTCGTGAATGGGGACGGCCGCCGGCATGCGGGCGGTGCTCGGGGAATCAGCTCGTGCGTTCCAGGCGCTGGATCGCCGCCGCCAGGGCCAGCCCGTAGCCGATCGGCCCGAGCCCGCAGACCACGCCGACGGCGATGTCGCTGAGGTAGCTGTGGTGGCGGAACGGTTCGCGCGCGTACACGTTCGACAGATGCACCTCGATGAAAGGAATCGCCACCGCCGCCAGGGCATCGCGCAGGGCGATGCTGGTATGCGTGAAGGCGCCCGCATTGATCAGGATGAACGCGGTGCCATCGGCCCTGGCGGCATGGACGCGTTCGATCAGGGCATGCTCGGCATTCGACTGGAACACGTTCAGCGCATGTCCGGCCGCCTGCGCACGTGCGGCGAGATCGGCGTCGATGGCGGCCAGCGTGGTCGTGCCATAGACCTCCGGCTCGCGCATGCCGAGCAGGTTGAGGTTCGGTCCATGGAGGACGAGGATCGAGGCCAAGACGACTCCGCCGCGCCGGCCGAAGGGCCGGTTCAAACGCGGCCGCAAGTGTCGTGGAACGCGCCCGACATGTCCAGTTCGGCGACGTTCGGCGAAGTTGTGTCCAGCAGGGATGCTCCCGGGCATCCCCGGCGGCTGCGCTGGTGGCCTCGATCAGGGCATCTTCATGCAGGCGTGGATGTTCTCGCGCAGCACCGGGCGTTGCCGAAGGCCTGCCGCTAGCGGCAAGACGCGGCGGCCGTGAGCAGGTGCCCACGCTGGCGTGTCACGGTCATCGTGGGCTCTCTCCATACTCGAGCACGTCCAGCTCGCGCTCGATTTCGTCCGCCGTGATGACCCGGTCCACCCGCCAGTAGCCGCCGCGGTCGCGTACCAGCACCACGGTTCCGGTGATGTCGTGGTGACCGATGATGCCGTCCGATCCGATGAAGTCCACCCAGGCGGTGTCCCCATCCTGCACGCCGCCGGCGACGCGTTCCACGTACGGGATCGCCATGCGCTGCTTGAGCATGAAGAACGACGAACCGCTCATGCCGAGGTCACCGCGCAGGCCCTCGTCGTCGTGGCTGCCGAGCGCCGCGCTGCGTTCGCGTGGTGTCATCAGGGCGAGCACGCGGTCGAGGTCGCCGCCCCATGCGGCGCGGGATTTTTCCAGCAGGAAGCGGCCCGGTTCGCCGCCATCGGCCGGCAGGGGCGTGCCGGATCGCGGCAGCGGGCCGAAGGCCAGCAGCGGCAGGTCGAAGTCGATGTGCGCTTCGTGCCGGGGAGTCACCAGATCGAGATGACCGGCAAGGCGGTCGGCGTCGTGGACGGTGATGCGCAGCGCGTCGGCGCGCGCGCTCGCGTCGTGCCAGTCGGCCGAGTGGTTGCCGTAGCGCAGGCGATGTCCGAGCAGGCGACCGGACGCGTCCAGACGCAGTTCGAGGCGCGGTGCGTAGTCGTCGTCGTTGCGCAGGAACAGGCCGAGATCCTCGGGCGTGAGCAGGGCATCGTCCTGCCATTGGCGGCGATCGAAGCGCAGGCGCGCGAAGATCAGGATCAGCCCTTCGCCGTCGCGCACGGCGACGGCGTCGATGACCTTGCGGCCGTCGAAGAAGCCGTACGCGTCGACGACCGGAGTGTCGTAGCCGCCGAGCGAGGCGCAGCCGCCGGTCATGGCCAGCAGCGCTGCCAGCAGGCACGCGGCCAAGGTGCGGTGTGAACGGAAGGGCATGCGTGTCGATCTCCGGGTCGGCGGCGTTGCGCAACATCCATCTCAACGGAAAAAGCCGGAGTCAGCAGCCAAGGCCCGCAATGGGTGTTGGCCGCCGGCGCCGGCTTTTTCCGCTTTGACGGGATACCGGACATGACCGGAACGGGGAGCACACGATGTCGAAGAGGCTGATGGGCCCGGCGTTGGGGATGCTTGGCTGCGCGGGAGTGGCCATCGCTGTTGCGGTTTTCGTTGGCATCGGTGCCAACGCCGGCAAGGTGCCGGTGAAGGCCGGTGCCAAAGCGGAGGGGAAGTTCGCTGCGGCGGGCGGCGCCTTCGATGTCGTCGGGGCCTATGCCTGGGAGGATGGTGTAGGCATTTTCAATAATCCGGGAATCCGCGTGGCGATCGCCAACGCACCGCTGGATGCCGCCGCGATCGATGCCGCGCCCGATCGCACGAAGGCGATCAGGCAAACCGGCGTGCCGGGATTCCGTGTGGCTTTTCTGATGTTCGCCAAGGACGGCTCGTGGGAGGGCTACTCCGGAAATGGCTGTGGCTACTGTTTCCAGCGCAGCGTGAAATCGACGGTCAAGGTGCGCAAGGGGCGCATCGCCGGCGATGTGAAGTACGCCGGTGACGCGGAGGATCTGCAGATGTCCCCACCCTTCGAGCTGCGGTTCGACGCGCCGGTGGTTCCCGCCAGGCCATGACCGGGGACGCGGCAGGCATGGCGGCTCCTTGAACGCCCGGGAAAAAGGGCGGTCGATTCACCTGACGAAAAAAAAGCGCGAATCAGCGGCCAAGGCATTTCGATCGGTGGCCAGAAGCATCGCGACTGGTTTTCAACAACCGAACGGCTGGTCAGTCGCTCCCACAAAATCAACATCCTCTGTGGGAGCGACTTTAGTCGCGATCGAATGGATCAGGGCATTGCCATCGCAGCCCGCGTATCGGGATGCTCCGGGCCGAAGATGCGCGCGAAGGCGTCGGCGGCTTCGCGGCGCAGGGCCTGTGCTTCGGCGTGGCCGCCGTGGTGGGCGAGGGCATCGGCCAGCAGCAGCATGGCGCGCGGATACTCGTCGATCTGCGTCTGCGCGCTGTCGACGAAGCGGGCGAGGCTTTGCCGCGCTTCGTCGAGCGCCTGCGGTTCCGTGCGCGAACGCAGCGCGGCATGCGCGGTGTTCGCCAGCAGGGCTTGCGCACTGTCGTCGGTGAGATGCTTGACGGCGGCATCGAGCTGCGCCAGTGCGTCGGCTTCGCGGCCTTGCCGCATCAAGCCCATGCCCCAGTACAGCTCTGCCGCGCCGCGATACAGCGGCGAGAGCTTCGGAATGGCGGCAGCGAACAACGCGTCGGCCTCGTTGTCGGCGCCCTGCGCGAGGGCGATGCGGGCACGCAGCACGTTACCGTTGACGACCACCGGGTGTTCGCGGTTGAGCGTGCGCGCCCCCAGTTCCTGCGCGACGTCGATCAATTCGATGGCCTCGTCGTGGCGTGCCTGCCCGTACAGTGCCCAGGCCAGCCCGGTCAGTGCGTAGACACGGCGCGAAGGCGGGGTGGACGGATCCGACAGCAGCAGCGCATCCAGTTCGCGATAGCGGCGTTCCGCATCCACATGGCGATCCGCAGTGAGATGGGCGGCGGCAAGGTTGTTGTAGTCCACGGCCAGATCGGCCGGCCCCACGTTCGGCAAGGTGCTGCGGTCGGCGAGAACGCGCTCGTGCAGGGCGATGGCCTCGTCGGTGCGGTTGCGCCGGGTGGCGATGTTGGCGAGGATGCTGCGCGCGCGGATGGCGTGGAGGCGGTGGTCGTCGCCGGGCAGCCGTTCGAGCAGGGCCAGGGCGCGTCGTGCGGCGGTTTCGGCATCCTCCAGCCTCGCCAGTTGGCGATAGGTGAGGGCGAGGTTGACCAGGGTGGCAGCCATGGAGTCGTCGCGTCGCGCACTGGCCGGCAGGGTGTCGATCTCGCGCACCGCACGCTCCTGGTGCGGCAGCGCGGCCTCGTATTCGCCGAGGCCGGAGAGCGCCTTGGCGAAATCGCCACGCAGGAAGGCGCGGATGTCCGGCGCGTCGGGCAACTCCTCGTCGATGCGCTTGAGGCCTTCGTGCAGCAGGGCGTTGACGGTCATGTCGGTGCCGGTGCGGGCTGGGGTCATCTGGTTGATGAGGGACATGACGAAGCTGAAGGTCTGCTCGCTGCGCTCGGCCTGTTCGCGTGCGATCCGGGTCTGCCACAGGGCCACGCCGAGGCCGACCATGAGGGCCAGCAGTATGGCGGCGGCGCTGGCGACGGCCACGC
Organism: Dokdonella sp.; assembly: GCF_019634775.1. NCBI lineage: Bacteria > Pseudomonadati > Pseudomonadota > Gammaproteobacteria > Lysobacterales > Rhodanobacteraceae > Dokdonella > Dokdonella sp. Next base: position 547,006 of record NZ_JAHCAS010000001.1, on the reverse strand, counting down.
GATGGCGCGCGACGAAGCGCGCGACGCGGTAGCCGGTGGTATCCGGGCGCGCGGCGATCGGGTGGCCGTCGAGCCAGCGGCGAAGATCGTCAGCCAGTTGCGCCGCGCCGACGTAGCGGCGCGCGGCTTCGGGTTGCAGCGCGGTGGCGACGATGGTGTCGAGGTCCGCGTCGAGTCCGCGCAGGCTGATCGACGAGGTGCCGGTCGATGCGCGCAGCGCGCGGCTCGGACGCGGCGCGGTTTCCTCGTCGAGCGTGGCGAGCAGGCGATCGGGCGCGGCGCTGCGCGCGGGGTACGGCGGCTGGCCGGTGATGAGTTCGTACAGCACTGCGCCGAGCGAAAACACGTCGGTGGCGGTACCGACGCGCTGGCCGCGGATCTGTTCGGGCGCGGCGTAGCTCGGCGAGTAGAGCCGCATGCTGGTGCCGGTGAGGCGAGCTTCGAGACTGTCATCGAGCAGGTGGGCGATGCCGAAGTCAAGCACACGCACGCGGCCGGCTTCGTCCATCATCAGGTTGGATGGCTTGATGTCACGATGCACGACAAGCTGCGCCTGCGCGTAGGCGACCGCGTCGCAGACCTGCAGCATCAGTTCGACGCGCTCGCGCAGGCCGGGTTGTTTGTGCTGCACATGCTGCACGATGTCCTGCCCGCGCACGAACTCCATCGCGTACCACGGGATGCCGTCATCGGTGACGCCGCCGTCGAACAGGCGCGCGATGCCTGGGTGTTCCAGGCGCGCCAGGATGCGACGCTCGCGCGCGAAACGCTCGCGCAGGTGTGGGCTGTCGAGTAGCGGGCGGATCAGCTTCACCGCCACGATCTGGGTGAAATCGCCGTCACGCTCGCCTCGCCAGATTTCGCCCATGCCGCCGCGACCGACGCATTCGACGAGCCGGTACGGGCCGACGCGGCGCTCGTGGCCCGATGTGGCGGCAGCGGCGGAACCGCCGGTCAGTTCACTGAGGATCGCCGGTGCCGCGCCGGCCATGCCTTCGTCGATCAGGCCCTCGCGCGCCTCGGCTTCGAGCAGGCGCGCCAGATCCGTGGCCATTGTGGTGTCGTCGGCGGCGATGCGTGCCAGATAGGCGGCGTGCCGCGCCGGGTCCATCTCGAACAATTCGGCCAGATGCTGCGAGAGCGCCTGCCAGCGCGCCTCATCCATCCGCGTCGGCTCCGCCATCGGGTGCCATGTTCAGCACGGCGCGCGCGCGCCGCCAGTCGCGCCGCAGGCTGCGCGCCGAACGGCCGGTCAGCGATTCGATCTCTTCCAGTTCCAGCCCGGCGAAGAAACGCATCTCGACCAGTCGCACCAACTGCGGATCGATCGCTGCGAGGCGCTGCAGGGCCTGGTCGAGTTCGAGCAGACGCTCGGCCTGGCCGAGCGCGCCGACATGATCGGCCAGCATGTCGATGTCGTCCTCGACCTCCCCGCCGCCGCGCTTGGCCGCGGTCACGTGGCGCGCGCGATCGACGGCCAGTTGCCGCATGACGCGCGCCGACAGGGCATAGAAGTGGTCGCGGTCGTTGCCGCGCAGGGCGTCGGCCTGGTTCATGCGCAACCAGGCTTCATGCACCAGCGAGGTGGCGCCGTGCCCGGCCCCGCCGGACATCGCCTGGCGCCGCGCCAGACGCTTGAGGTCGGCGTACACCAGCGCGAATGCGCGGTCGCCCGCCTCGCGGTCACCGTCGTTGGCTGCGGCCAGCAATTGGCTTACTTCATTCACCGGCCAATCCTCGCTCGCTTGGGGGCTGGCAGCAACCATGGGAGCCGGGATTGGGGATTCGGGATTCGGGATTCGGGATTCGGCAAAGCAGGGTATCGCGCGCCGCTGCTTTTCCACTCTGCCGAATCCCCAATCCCCAATCCCGGCTCCACCGAATCCCGGCTCTCACACGCCTTCGGTATCCTTCGCGCTTCGGACCACCCGCAGGCCGATCCCGCCACGGAGGCACGCGCGATGCACACCATCACCATCGTTCTGGTCATGCTGCTGGCCGTCACCGTCAGCGGCCTGCTCGCGCGCGCCACGCGGCTGCCGTTGCCACTGGTGCAGATCGCACTCGGGTTCGCCCTGGTGCAGGTCACCGGTGAAAGCGTGGAACTGGATCCACATCTGTTCTTCCTGCTGTTCCTGCCGCCGCTGCTGTTCCTCGACGGCTGGCGCATCCCCAAGGACGAACTGTTCCGCGACAAGGGCATGGTGCTGGAGCTGGCGCTCGGCCTGGTGGTGATGACCGTGCTTGGTGTCGGCCTGTTCATCCACTGGCTGATTCCGGCCATGCCGTATGCGGTGTCGTTCGCGCTCGCGGCGATCCTTTCGCCCACCGATCCGATCGCGGTGTCGGCGATCGCGCAGCGTGTGCCGATTCCGAAGCGGATGATGCACATCCTGGAAGGTGAGTCGCTGCTCAACGACGCTTCAGGCCTGGTCTGCATGCGCTTTGCCGTGGCCGCCGCGCTGACCGGTGCGTTCTCGCTTGCCGATGCGTTGGTCAGCTTCAGCTGGGTGGCGCTTGGTGGCCTTGGGATCGGTGTCGCGGTGGCCTGGGTGGTGACACGGGTCAAGAGCTTCGCGGTACGTCGCTTTGGTGAAGATCCGGGTTCGAGCATCCTGATCAGCGTGCTGATCCCTTTTGCTTCGTATCTCGCCGCCGAGCACTTCCATGCGTCGGGCATCCTCGCCGCAGTCGCGGCCGGCATCAGCATGACCTTTTTCGAGTCAGGCACGTTGATGGCGACCACGCGCGTGCAGCGCCGCGCGTTCTGGGACACGGTGCAGTTCATCCTCAACGGCACGATCTTCGTCCTGCTGGGGGAACAGCTTCCGGCCCTGCTCGATCGTTCGATCAACACGGTGGCCGACACCGGGCATGACAACCCGTGGTGGCTGCTGGTGTACGTGCTGGTGATCAATGCGGCGCTGGCGTCGATGCGCTTCGCCTGGGTGTGGGTATCGTTGCGCATCACCGTGTACCGGGCGCGCAGGCGTGGCGAGGCGCATCCGCCGGTGGCCTGGCGCGCGGTCGCGGCGATGTCGCTGGCCGGCGTGCGTGGTGCGCTTACGCTCGCCGGCGTGATGACCCTGCCGCTGGCGATGAACGACGGCAGCCCCTTCCCCGCGCGAGATCTGGCCATCTTCCTCGCCGCGGGCGTGATCCTGATGTCACTGCTGGCCGCGAGCTTCGCCCTGCCGCAGGTGCTGCGTGGCCTGGAACTGCCCGAGGACGATCACGACCACCTCGAAGGCGAGGCACGCGTAGCCGCCGCCGTCGCCGCCATCCGCGCTATCGAGGACAAGCTCCACGAACTGGCAAGCGAGCGCACCGATGCGTCGCTCTATGCGGACATCGCCGCGCGCGTGATGGAGGACTATCGCCGCCGCGTGCACGCGACGCCGGGGCAGTCCGGCCCAAGGCAGGCCCGCCACGCGCGCGAGATCGAACGCAAGCTGCGCCTGGTCGGCCTGGAGGCCGAACGCAGCACCTACCGCCAACTGCGCAGGAATGCCGCGATCGACGACACCGTGCTGCAGAAACTCGATGGCGAACTCGATCTCGTGGCGGCGCGCCTGTCGGTGTGACGGGCATCCCGTGAGTGTCCGAAGCTGACACTGGACGCGGCCGGGGCGCAGCAATCCGCCCGCCATGAAGATGTCGCGACGCATCCTGTTCAGGATGGATCCGGACGCCCTCCGCGCCGGCCAGGAGGAATATCCGGCGCGCATGCCGCCCAGGCGCGCTTCACATCGTCGCCAACTGTCAAACATCTTGACTGCTCCGGCTTCGTGCCGTGGTTGGCAGGGCTCTTGCAGAGCCGCATGCGCATTCGACGGCATTCACGTGACGGGCCGTCTTCCTTCCTCCAGCGCCAGTGCCGATGAACGACCAGCCGACGCCACCGACGACTCCCGATCCGCGGGACCTGATCGTGCCGCGCAAGCGCCAAGCGGATGCCGATGCCGCCGCGAAGGCGCAGGACGGGCTGATCACGGCACTGGACGATTCGGCACTCGGTCCGCTGCGCTGCCACGGCGAATGGGGATATTGCGTGATGATCCCCGGCAGGACCGGCATCGCCTTCGACCAGTCCTACTCCGTCGTTGCCCACGCCCTCGCCAGGAATGCGCCGGTGCAGCGACACGAACCGCTCAGCCTGCAGATCGCCGAAACCCTGCATGCGAACGCGCGCACGATCCTGCGGCGCGAGGAAATCGCCTGGCTGAACGGTGCCGACGCGGACTTCCAGCGCAGCGTCGCGGTCAAGCTCGTGCATCCGGATGCCTTCCTAAAACTGGAGCTGTGGCCGAATCTCGCGCGCCTGCCCGACCACTTGCGTTGGATCGGCGTGTTCGCCTGCCTGCATCGCGGTGCGCGTCTGCCGGCCGTGCTCGAGGCGGCGGCCATCGAGGGTCTCGACGAAGCGCAGCTGCGCCAGGGCATCTACCGGCTGTTGCAGGCGCGACAGGCACGACTGGAACTGCGTCCATCACAGCGGTCCGGTGCGCCGGAACCGGCGACGATCCCGTCACCATCGTTCATGCAGCATCTGCGCGCGCGCCTGCGTGAATTGTCGGGGGCGCGGTGAACACCCACAAGCTGGTCTTCATCGGCGCCGCCGGCGTCGGCAAGACGACTGCGATCCGCGCGGTCAGCGACGATCGGCCGGTCGATGCCGGAGCGTTGTTGATCCCGGCATTGGGCAACATCAGCGTGGTCCTCGATGTCGGCGAGCTCACCCTGGACGATGGCGATGTGCTGCATCTCTATGGCATAGCGGGTGATGAGAACTTCGATGCCCTTCGACCCCTGCTCGGCGAAGGCGTGATGGGCCTGGTCATCCTCATCGACAGCACACGACCGGATTCGCTGGCCACGCTCGAAAGGCATCTGACCTGGAGCGCGGAACTGATCGGCGCGGTGCCTGCAATCGTCGCCCTGAATCGCCAGGATGCTGCCGCGGCAACTTCGCCGGAAGACCATGTGCGTCATCTCGCGCAGTGCGGTCTCGACCTGCCGGTCGTCGCCATCGATCCGCGTGAGCGCGATGACGTGCTCTATCTGATCAACATGATCGTTGCCATGGTTGCGCGGGGAAACATGGTTTGAGGAGGCGTCCCTGGGATGCTCCGATCAATCCCACAATGGCGTCTGTGGGGTTGATCAGGGCATCCCGAGTCATCGTCCACGACGACGGTCATGCGCCCGCCGATCCGGAAACGGGAACCGTGTGCCGCAGCCCGCGGCAACCGGATCGACGCCGGCACGTGGCGGCCCGGCCCACCTGATCACAGATGCGGCGCCAGCCAGCGTTCGAGGCCCGCCTCGTCGAAGTTGCCGACGCGGCTGGCGAGGATGCGGCCGTCGCGGCCGATCAGCACGTTGTACGGCAGCACGCTGCGCGTGTTGCCGAAGCGCAGCGAGACATCGGCCGTTCCGGCCGGCGCGTCGATCAAGATCTGATAGTCGACCGGATGCGATTGCAGGAAGGCGAGCGCCGGTTCGGCCTCCTCGGCGGCGATGCCGATCACGGTGAGCCCCTTGTCCGCATGCCGCGCCTGCATCTGATCGAGCAACGGCATTTCCTCGCGGCAGGGGCCGCACCAGCTCGCCCAGAAGTTCAGCAGCACGAGCCGGCCATCCCATTCCGACAGGTGCCGTGTGCGGCCTTCGCGGTCGGGCAGCGCGACATCCTCGCGCAGGTCGCCGATGGCGAGCGTGCGCGCCTGCATCGTCGTGGTCGCCACGGGCAAGGGCGCCGACGGCGGCCGCAGCCACAGGCTCAGGCCGAGACCGCCGAGCGCGCCGACGATGGCCAGTGCGACGATGAGCAGCGTGTTGCGATCCGGCATTGCCATCGCTCAGCGCGTTGTCGCGAGGAGCGCGTCCTCGACGATGCCCGTGGTCAAAAGGGTCGGCAGGACCTGGCCTGGACCCTCGCGGCCGCTGAACACGACATACAGCGGCACGCCGACCGCGCGATGCTGCTGCAGGAATTCGGTGATCGCCGGATCGGTATTGGTCCAGTCGCCCTTCATGTACACCGCGTCCGCGCGTTCGAGCGCGGCCTTGAAGGCGTCGGTCGAGAGCACGCCCTTCTCGTTGGCCTTGCAGGTCACGCACCAGTCGGCGGTCATGTTGACGAACACCGTGCGGCCGTCGGCGCGCAGGCGCGCGAGCGCATCGGCCGAGTACGCGACGGAGCCGTCGCTGGCTTCGACGGCCGCCTTCGCCGGCGGCTCCAGTTGGGTGACTTTCCACAATGGCCACAGCGCGACGAGAAAGACGATGCCGGCGAGTACGCGACCGAGCGTGCGTCCGTTCCAGCGGCTGCGCTCATGCCACCACAACGCAAGCGCGAGCACGATCGCACCGGCCAGTATCCAGCCGATCGCATCGACGCCGCGCTGGTGGCCAAGCACCCACAGCAACCATGCCGCGGTGAGGTACATCGGAAACGCGAGCACCTGTTTGAACGTCTCCATCCACGCACCGGGCCTGGGCAGGCGCGAGGCCAGCGCCGGCACGAAACCGATGACGAGGAACGGCAGGGCGAGGCCGAGCCCGAGCGCGAGGAAGATCAGCAGGGCGACGACCGGCGCAGCGGCGAATGCGAAGGCCAGCGCCGGGCCCATGAACGGCGCCGTACATGGGCTGGCGACGACACAGGCGAGCAGGCCGGTGAAGAAGTCGCCGGCCGGGCCGGACTTGCCCGCCAGCGACTGGCCGACGCCGCCGAGGCCGGCGCCGATGGTGAACACGCCGGAAAGACTGAGGCCCACCGCGAACAGCACGTAGACGAGCACGGCGACGAAGCCCGGCTGCTGCAACTGGAAGCCCCAGCCGAGCGCCTGGCCGGCCGCCCGAAGGGCGACCACGCCGAGGCCGACGATGGCGAAGCCGGCGAGCACGCCGGCGGTGTACCAAAGCGCATGCCCGCGCGCCTTGGCCAGGCTTTCGCCGCTGGCGGCCAACCCGAGCACCTTCAGCGAGAGCACCGGCAGCACGCAGGGCATCAGGTTGAGGATCAGGCCGCCGAGCACGGCGAGCAGGAGCGCGCCGAGCACGCCGCCGTCGGTAATCGCCGGCGGGGCGGTGGAGCGCAGCGCATTGTCGGCCGAGGCATCGGCGACCATCGCGGCGGCAGGCGTTGCCGGCTTGAACGAAGCGGCGGCGGCGGCGAGTTGTTCCTTGCTGGCGGCCGGCAGGTCGACGACCACGTCGCGCTGCATGACCGGATAGCAGATGCCGTTTTCCTTGCAGCCCTGGAACTCGCCGCGCAGGGTGAACGTGCCGGCCGCGCCGTCGGCGCGTTTCAATGCGATCGGCAGTTCGACCTGGCCGTAGTAGACGACGACCGTGCCGAAATGCTCGTCCTCGTGGTCGATGCCTTGCGGCCATGTCGGCTGGCCGAGTTCGACGCCGGCCGCATCGACGGCGTCGACGCGGCTGCGGTCGCGATAGAGGTAGTAGCCGTTCGGCATCGTCCAGCGCGCGAGCACTTCGGTCGGGCTCATCGCGATCGCCTCGAACACGAATGCCTGTTCGGCCGGCAGCGGCTCGTCGTCGTTCAAGGGTTGCGCGGCGAGGCCGAGTACGCCCCCGGCCGGCGCGCTGCCGAACAGCGATGGAGTGGCCGCAGCCATGGCCGGCACGACGAGCGCAAGCCGGGTCGGATGCGGCGGATAGCAGATCTTGGGATCGACCTCGTGGCAGCCCTGCACGGTGACGCTCAGCTCGATGGTCGTGGTTGCCGGGTCGGCCGTGTAGTCGATGTGCGCATCGACCGCATCGTGGTAGATCTCGACGTCGCCGAAGAACTCGTCATGGCGCTCGATGCCCTTGGGCAGCTCGGGCTTGCCGAGCGTGGTGCCGGCCTGGGCCGTCTTCGCCGAGATGCGCGATTTGTAGAGGTAGTAGTCCTTGGCGATATCCCAGTGCAGGTCGATACGGCCGGGTTCGCGGATTTCGGCGCGCAGCGCGAAGGCCTGTTCGACCGGAAGCAGGCCGTCCTGTTCCTGGGCGAGGACGCAGGTCGGAACGGTGAGGGCGACGAGGCCGGCGAGGAGGATTCGCAGCACGGAGGGCTCCGCTTGGAACGTTTCAGGGCAACCGGTCGGCGCGCGTGGAATCCGCGATCCAGGCGAGGTAGGGCGCGTGCCCGGCGGCGGCTTCGACCGCGATTATCTCCGGCAGTTCATACGGATGCACGGCCAGCAGCCGCTCGCGCAGCGCCTCGAAGCGCTCGCGTGTGGTCTTGATGAGCAGCAGCAGCTCGGTTTCTTCGTGCACGGCGCCGTCCCAGACATAGGTCGAAGCAACCGCCGGCACGCGGCTGACGCAGGCGGCGAGGTGCTCCTCGACCAGCACGCGCGCCACCGACGCGGCGGTGGCCGCGTCGGGGAGGGTGGTGAAGACGATCAGTGCGCCGCTCACGGGAACCTCGAATTGCGCCACTGTTGATCGTCATCCCGGCGCAAGCCGGGATCCCCGTGGGTGATCGGACGTGCGGGCCGCTGCAGAAGTGACGCAGCAAGAACCTTTCCGACGCCGTGTCGCAAGTGGATCAGGGCGTCCCTTGAAGGGATCCCGGCTTGCGCCAGGATCCCGGACTTGGAAGGTTCCCAGGGTTGCGGCCGGGGAAATGACCGCCTTCGCCGTCCCTTCCCACTGCTCGCGGGGAGAAGGAGGGCGTCGGCAGATCCAGACCTCACGGCACCGAAACCTCGAAGCCATCCGCAAAGATCAGGTCGTTGTTCGCCGGTTCGCAGACGGCAGGGTTGGTCGATTCGAACAGCGCGCGCGTCGCCCATTCCGGATGGTCGACGAACGGGTTGCGATTGCCCTGGAAGCCCTGCACCGCGTCGTTGCGCGCGCGTTCCTCGTCGTCGGGCGGATCGCCGGCGTGCCACGCCAGCAGGTCGGTCAGCAAGCCCATGTACGAGGTGCTGCCGCTGCCGATCTGGCCGCGATCATCGGTCAGTTCGAGTTGCGGTTCGGTCTGTCCGCTCAACGGATCGGTGCCGCCTTCATAGCGGATCGCCATGTAGAAGATCGCGCGCGCCATCTCGCCCTTGCGGTGGTTCCATACCTCGAACGAGCCATCGCTGCCGTTCGGCGAGCGCACCCAGTTCGAGTTGCCCGGATAGACGCCGCTGCCACCGCCGACGCCGCCGTTGGCTTCGGTGATGCGCTCGCCACAGCCGGTCGAGCAGAACGCGAACGGCTTGTTGCCGCGGTCGGAGTTCCACTGCGTGTCGGACAGCCACAGCATATGCGTGTCGGTGTACGGCGCATTCGGCAAGCCGAGGTTGCCGGTCTGGCTCGGGAAGCCGAGCGAGTTCGGCCAGGTGTGCTCGCGGTTGTAGGTGAGGCCCGAGCCGGTGCCGGCGCGGTCGCTGATCGTGTTGTAGGCGCGGTTGCGGTAGACGTCGATGACCTTGGACGGATTGCCGGGCTGCGCCTGCACGGTTTCGAGGATCGTCCAGGTGTTGGTCGTCGCACCGCTGTACGGATACATCACGTGGCCGCGGATGAGCTGATGCAGGGTGCAGCGCAACTGGCCCGGGGCGGTCGTATTGATCGGCGCGTAGTACACGGCCGAGTCGTAGGCCGGGGCGACCGTGAAGGCGATCGTCACCGGCGCGTCCATCGGCACGCCCGAGCCGTTGGTCACGCCGGCGGCGTCGATGGCGAAGGCGCAGCTCGCGCCGACCGGCATCACGCTGGCCGGAGTCAGCGTGCGCGTCGTGCCGCTGCCGGCCGAGGCGAGCGCGATCGGCGTGCCGTTGCAGGTCAGCGAGAACGCGTTCGGCGCGGTCGTGACCGCGGTGTCGAAGATCACGCGCAGGTCGCTCGCGCGCGGAACGGCCGTCGCACCTGGCTTGGGCAAGGTCCAGGTCAGGTTCGGGCCCGGCCCGCCCGCCGAAGCTGCGGTGGTGAAGGTGACGACATGGTCGGCGACCATGTTGTCAGGATCGCCATCGAGATCGGTGACGCCGCTGGCGAGGATCGTCCAGGTGCAGGTTTCGCTGGCGGCAAAGGCCGGCGTGTGCGACAGCGCATAGCTCGTCGATCCCGCCGGGACGGTCACGGCGTGGACACCGGAAGTCGTGCATTCCAGGGTGGTGGCGCCGGTGGCGAAGCTGACCGGTTCGCTGAAGTTGACGCTGAGCGTCGTGTTGTGCGCCACGTTCGTGGCGCCGTGGGCCGGTGTCGTCGAGCTCACGCTGGGCGGCACGTCCTCAGGCGGCTCGCCGGAAATGCCGAAGCTCACGTCGTCGATGGCGAGGCCGTCGTCGGCGCCGGCGACGTCGATGTCGACCCAGCGCACGTACATCGTCGCGTTGGGTGCAAGCGTGAGGCCGCTGATCGCCGCGCTGCGCAGCGCGCGGTTTGCGCTGGCGTTGCCGTCGAGCGCACCCGACGTGCCGGTGGTGGTCGGGCTGGTGAAATCGAGAGTGCCGCCCGCGATCGTGTTCCAGCTGGCCGCCCCGTCGTTCACCGACGTGGCATCGACGCTCCACTCGAACTGCAGGCGGTCGCTGCGTCCGGCCGCGCCGAGTCGCCATTGCTCGCCGGTATAGCTGACGTCGATCGTGGTGACGGTCTGGCCGCTGTCGTTGCGCAGGCGCGCGCCGAACGTCGGGATCAGGTTGCCCGAGCGCAGCCCGCCGAGTGCACGCTCGCCCGAACTGCCGGTCCCGTAGCTGTAGGTGTTGCCCGAGTTGGTCGCGCCGCTGTCAGCCGCATAGGTGCCGTTGGCGCTGTTGCCGGCTTCGACGAACGCCCAGCCGGTCGGCATGGTGGAAGCCGTGCCGGTATTGGCCAGCGAATCGAAGGTCTGCACGGCCGGGGGGCCACCGACCAGCGGGACGCTGCCGTCCTGGGCGAAGGCAGGCGAGGTGGCGGCGACGGCGAGCACGAGGGTCAGCGAAACAAGGAAACGGCGGGTTGGCAGGGTCATGGCCTTCGGTTGTCCTGGTGGCAGGCCGGCGACTTTAGCGGTTGCGCCACGACAAGGACATGGCAGCGGCCTTGAAAGCCCGGGTGCCGCCGCCATCTGGCGAGCCAGCCGGCGCGGGCTTCCCTGTGGGAAACCTCGCCGCTAGAATTGGCACTCACGTGCGCCGAGTGCTAGCAGCCCGGCAACAAACCCAATGCAATCAACCTGTTGAAGGAAGAACCCATGGCACTTCGCCCCCTGCATGACCGCGTGATCATCAAGCGCCTCGAGGCCGAGACCAAGTCGGCTGGAGGCATCGTCATCCCTGACGCCGCCGCCGAGAAGCCGATCAAGGGCGAAGTCCTCGCCGTCGGCAGCGGCAAGATCCTCGAGGACGGCAAGGTCCGTCCGGTCGGCGTCAAGGTCGGCGAGATCGTCCTGTTCGGCAAGTACAGCGGCACCGAGGTCAAGGTCGACGGCCAGGAACTGCTGGTCATGCGCGAGGAAGACCTGATCGCGGTGGTTGAGAAGTAAGAGTCGGGATTAGGGATTGGGGACTCGGGATTCGTAAGAGCGGTACTCGCTCCGGATTCCGCGCCTTCCCATCCCGCCCCGTTCCTGCTGTTTCGCATCCCAAATCCCCAATCCCGAATCCTGGAGCTCCACACAATGGCTGCCAAAGAAATCCGTTTCTCCGAAGACGCCCGTTCGCGCATCCTGCGCGGCGTCAACACCCTCGCCAACGCCGTCAAGGCCACGCTCGGCCCGAAGGGCCGCAACGTCGTGCTGCAGAAGAGCTTCGGCGCGCCGACGATCACCAAGGACGGCGTGTCCGTCGCCAAGGAGATCGAACTCGCCGATGCCTTCGAGAACATGGGCGCGCAGATGGTCAAGGAAGTCGCGTCCAAGACCTCCGACGTCGCCGGTGACGGCACCACCACCGCGACCGTGCTCGCCCAGGCGTTGATCCGCGAGGGCCTCAAGGCCGTCGCCGCCGGCATGAATCCGATGGACCTCAAGCGCGGCATCGACAAGGCCGTCGTCGCCGCCGTCGAGGAGCTGAAGAAGCTGTCGAAGCCGTCGGCCGACTCGAAGTCGATCGCCCAGGTCGGCACGATCTCGGCGAACGGCGACGACCTCATCGGCAAGCTCATCGCCGAGGCGATGGACAAGGTCGGCAAGGAAGGCGTCATCACCGTCGAGGAAGGCTCGGGCCTGGACAACCAGCTCGACGTCGTCGAGGGCATGCAGTTCGACCGCGGTTATCTGTCGCCCTACTTCATCAACAACCAGCAGAGCCAGCAGGTCGAACTGGAAGACCCGTACATCCTCCTGCACGACAAGAAGGTGTCGAACGTGCGCGAGCTGCTGCCCGTGCTCGAGGGCGTGGCCAAGGCCGGCAAGCCGCTCTTGATCGTCGCCGAGGAAGTCGAGGGCGAGGCGCTCGCCACGCTGGTCGTCAACACGATCCGCGGCATCGTCAAGGTCGCCGCCGTCAAGGCGCCGGGCTTCGGTGATCGTCGCAAGGCGATGCTGGAAGACATGGCGATCCTGACCGGTGGCCAGGTCATCTCCGAGGAAGTCGGCCTGCAGCTCGAGAAGGCCACGCTGAAGGATCTCGGCCGCGCGAAGAAGGTCGTCATCTCGAAGGAGAACACGACCATCATCGACGGCGCCGGCGAGGCCGCCAACATCCAGTCGCGCATCAAGCAGATCAAGGCGCAGATCGAGGAAACCTCCTCGGACTACGACCGCGAGAAGCTGCAGGAGCGCGTGGCCAAGCTGGCCGGCGGCGTCGCCGTGATCAAGGTCGGTGCGGCGACGGAAGTCGAGATGAAGGAAAAGAAGGCGCGCGTCGAAGACGCCCTGCACGCCACGCGTGCGGCGGTCGAGGAAGGCGTGGTGCCGGGCGGTGGCGTGGCGCTGATCCGCGCCTTGGCTGGCCTCGCCAAGCTCAAGGGCGACAACGAGGACCAGAACCACGGCATCGCCATCGCCAAGCGCTCGATGGAAGCGCCGCTGCGCGAGATCGTGACGAACGCCGGTGAAGAGGCGTCGGTCATCCTCAACAAGGTTGCCGAGGGCAAGGGCAACTTCGGCTACAACGCCGCCACGGGCGACTACGGCGACATGGTCGAACTCGGCATCCTCGATCCGACCAAGGTCACGCGCACCGCACTGCAGAACGCCGCGTCGATCGCCGGCCTGGTCATCACGACCGAAGCCATGGTCGCCGAAGCGCCGAAGAAGGAAGAAGCCCACAGCCACGGCCCGGCCGGTGGCGGCATGGGTGGCATGGGCGGGATGGACTTCTGAGTCCTGCTCTCCAGCACGCTTGACCACGAAGCCCGGCCTTGCGCCGGGCTTCGTGCTTTCTGGCGTCCGAGGCGGGGCCTCCCTGTCCGCAAGCCATGTCAGACGCGAAGATCGCCCATTGCGCGGCAGCTCCTGGCGTTTCGCCCAATATGACAGCGTGGGTGGACCGCCCTTGCGCGATGGCGTGGATCCCTCATGGAAGCCGGCGAACGCATCGCCCCAATCGATCAGCAGATTGCACTCGGCAGGCGATAGGTGGATGCCGCCATCGATGGCTGTGCCGTGCGTGCCCGGCCCATTGCCTTGACGGCGGTGGGCGGCGCACTGTTCATTCTGGACGATCCGATCTTCAATGGTCTGGTCATCTCGCTGGTGTTCGGCATACTGGTTTCCACCGTGCTGACACTCATCGTCATTCCGTTGCAGTATGTGATGCTGCGCCGACGCTGGCCCTTGCCTGTTTCCGACGCCACCGATTCAAAGGATGCCCACGCATGATTCGCACCGTTGTTTTTCTCGCATTGTCGGTAGCCGTCACCGCAGCTGCTGCGCAAGAAGCGCCCAGTCCGCCGCCGGACGTGGCACGCGCGCAAGCGGCGATGGGGGATCTGGGCAAGCGCCTCAAGGCGGCGCTGATGGCCAAGATGCAAGACGAAGGCCCGATTGCGGCGGTGGACTTCTGTCATCTGGAAGCGCCGAAGATCGCCGCTGCCGTATCTGCCGAACACGGCGTGGCCGTGGGCCGTACAGCCGCACGCCTGCGCAACCCGAACAATGCGCCTGTGCCTTGGCAGGCCGCCGTGCTGGACAGCTTCCAGCACAAGGCGGATGCCGGCACGGCACCCGGTGACTTGGTGCATGTCGAGCGTGATGGCGGCAGCTTGCGCCTGGCCCGGGGCATCGCGCTGGAAGCGCCATGCCTGACCTGTCACGGCACCCACATTGCGGAACCGATCCGCCAGGCCGTTGCGGCGCGCTATCCCGCCGATGCTGCCACCGGTTTTTCCGAAGGCGACCTGCGCGGGGTGATCTGGGCGGAAGTGTCAGGGCATAAGGACGAGACGACGCAGAGTGACCCCCGCACCGTCATCATGCTGAGTCTGGCCGAACGCGAATCGCTGCGTGAGGAAATGCGCTGGCGCATGGAACTGCTGTCCTCGGCGATGACGGCGTTGGCGGCAGGCGATTGGGAGGCGGTGGCGAAGTGGGGTGACGCCGGTGCCAAGGGTGGCCCGCGCGGCCTGGATTTCCGCCCCTCGATGCCGGAGGGCTGGTTCGCCATGTCTCGCCCGACACATGGCCGCTTTGCGGCATTGGCCGATGAAGCACGCGGTGAGCGCCGCAGCAGCGAGGCGATGAAACATCTGGCCGAGGCGAGCGGTTATTGTGTGGCCTGCCATGCCGCCTATCGCATCCAGACCCGCGACGCGGCCCCGCGCTGAGGCGCCCAGGAGACAGTTCTGCAGTCGCCCATGCCCGCCTTGCGCTCAAGGTCGAGGAAACGGAAGACCCTGACAAGTTCAAGGTGTCCGGCCGCGGCGAGCTGCATCTGTCGGTGCTGATCGAGACCATGCGCCGCGAAGGCTGCGAACTGGCCGTGTCGCGCCCGGAGGTCATCATCAAGGACACCGACGGCGTCGCCAGCGAACCGATCGAGCAGCTCAAGGACGACAACGTGCAGCTAACCCCGCCGGTGCGCATGTCGCTGGAACGGGCGCTCGAGTACATGGAAGACGACGAACTCGTGGAAGTCACGCCCAAGTCCATCAGCCTGCGCAGGCGCCACCTGACCGAAAACGACCGCAAGCGGGCCTCGCGCCGGCGACGTGAACCGAGGCAGCGAGCAGGTCGCCCGGGACTGCGCCCGGGTCAGTGCGGGTGGCTGAAACATGTGATAAATGGACACGCAAGTCGCGCGGCGCGGCTGCGATCCCGCAGCCACGCCCACTGACAGGCAGGCACTGACGGGCGATTCCTGATGAAGCGTCACGATGAGCAAAAAGCGGATCAGCCATCGGCAAGGCCCGATGTGCCTTGCCCCGCGACCATGCCTGCGGCGGATCCGCAGCAGCCGACCGCGCTGTTGCGGCTTGATGAGGCAATGATTCAGCAGCTGTCGCGCCTGCAGACGCCGATCTGGGTATTCGACATCGACAAGTCGCGCGTGCACTGGGCCAATGCGGCAGCCCTGGAGGTGTGGTGCGCCGACAGCCTGGCCGAGCTCGGCGCACGTGACATGGGCAGCGACATGTCCGAATCGGTGGCGCGCCGCCTGCGCCAGTACCAACTCGACTTCGAGCGCCACGACGCGCGTTTCAGTGAGCTGTGGACCCTGTACCCGAAGGGCGTGCCGCGCACGGTGCGGGTGATGTTCAGCGGCGTGCGCCTGGGCGATGGGCGCATGGCGATGCTGTGCGAGGCGATCGGTGAGCAACACGCCGATCCGGAGACGCTGCGCAGTGCCGAGGCGCTGTTGCACACGCCGGTCATGATCACGCTGTTCGACGAGTCGGGGCGTGCGTTGTACCGCAATCCCGCCGCGCGCAGCAGCGTGGCCAATCCCCTCCACGGCCTGTGGCAGCATTTCGTCGATCCGGCCGAAACCGACCAGATGCTGGCTGACCTGCGCCAGCATGGTTCGGTGTTGCAGGTGTCACGCGTGAACACCGCCGATGGTGCGCGCTGGCACCGCGTATCGGCGCGGCGTTGCCAGGATGCGGTGACCGGCCAGCGGGCGTGGCTGTGCAGCGAAGTCGACATCAGCGACCTCAAGCAGGTCGAGGCGCGCGCGCAGTTTCTCGCGATGCACGACTCGCTCACCGGCCTGCCCAACCGCCACTTCGTCAATGACGCGTTCCAGCAGCGCCTCGATCAGTTGCTGCCGGTCGGACAACCGGCGGTGCTCATGTTCATCGATCTCGACAACTTCAAGCAGATCAACGATTCGCTCGGCCACGCCACGGGCGACCAGTTGCTGTGCATGATGGCGACGCGGCTGCAGCAGACCATGCATGGCAATGATCTGGTCGCGCGCCTGGGTGGCGACGAGTTCCTGATCTTCACCACCGCCGACGGCGCCGACGCGGCCGTGCACGAACTTGGCCAGCGACTGCTGGCGACCTTGTCGCAACCGGTCCGGCTCGGCCACCACGAATTGTCGGTCACGGCGTCGATGGGCGTGGCCCGTTTCCCGAGGGACGGCAACGACCTGGGCACGCTCATGCGCCAGGCCGACCTGGCGATGTACGGTGCCAAGGATGCCGGGCGCAACCGGCTCGAGTTCTTTTCCGAAGCGATGCTGACCAAGGCCCAGAGCCGCCTGGGCATGGAAATCGAGCTGCGGCGCGCGCTGGAACGGCGCGAGTTCGTGTTGCATTACCAACCGCGCTACCACATCGGCCGTGGCCACATCGTCGGCGCCGAGGCACTGGTGCGCTGGAACCATCCGCAGCGCGGCCTGGTCCCGCCCGGCGAATTCATTCCGTTGTGCGAGGAAACCGGCCTCATCGTCGCGCTCGGCGAACAGGTGCTGGAGCAGGCCACGATCCAGCTCGAGCACTGGCAACGCACGGGCGTGCTGCAATCCATCGCGGTCAACCTGTCACCGCGCCAGTTCGGCAGTGCCTCGCTGCTGGCCAGCCTGCGTCGCATCATCGACGCCAGCGGCTGCGATGCGCGCGGGCTGGAGCTGGAGATCACCGAATCGGTGTTGCTGGGCAACGACGAGACCACGCAGGCCCTGTTGCACGGCCTGCGCGAACTGGGTTGCGGCGTCATCGTCGACGACTTCGGTACCGGTTATTCCAACCTCGCTTGCCTGCAGCGCCTGCCGCTGAACAGCCTCAAGATCGACCGCTCGTTCATCAGCGCGGCGCAGCCTTCCCGCCCGCTCGCCGAAGTCATCATCGCGCTCGGCCACACGCTCGGCCTGCGCGTGGTGGCCGAAGGCGTGGAGACGCAGGAGCAGCTGGATTGGCTGCGCCAAACCGACTGCGACGAGTTCCAGGGCTTCCTGTACTCGGCGGCGGTGCCCGCCGATGCGTTCGAGGCCTTGGTCAAGGGCGCGCGCTGAAGCAGGCCAT
Organism: Dokdonella sp.; assembly: GCF_019634775.1. NCBI lineage: Bacteria > Pseudomonadati > Pseudomonadota > Gammaproteobacteria > Lysobacterales > Rhodanobacteraceae > Dokdonella > Dokdonella sp. Next base: position 529,663 of record NZ_JAHCAS010000001.1, on the reverse strand, counting down.
CGACAGCGCGAGCCGCCGCACGGCGCCTACTGACCTGGCGCAGTCCGATCCGACGCAATGCCCTGTGCAATTGCAGCTCTGGCGCGGTGTTGCCGCGTAGCACTGCGCGCATGATGAGGCTGCAGGTAGCGACGTCGAAGGTGTCCACTACATGCTGCGGGCGTGGCTGCGGCGGCACCGGCAGCGACCAGCACGAGACCGGCAGCAAACTGGATGAGGTGCTGCGGGAACCGGCGCATGGACGCACTCCGTTGGTGGAGTGCGCCACACAACGCAGGTTTGCGGCCAAAACACCAGCCCCCGCGCTGGCGGCCGCTCCATTGCCGCGCGGTGGGTGAGGCCTGGAACTGTCCGCGCACCCTGGCGCCTCGCGCGCGCACTCCACACGCGCACGTGCGGCCGCCGATTCAGGCGCGCGCGTGCCCGCGACATCTCCGCACGGCCCCTCGGCCGGGCCTGGCGGGGCAAGCCTCAGCAGCCCTGCGGCGCGGGATTGAGCGTGCACAGGTCGAGGTTGAGCATCGTGTTCTCCATCGAGTCGCGGAAGATCACGTCGCCATTGACGAACGCCGCCACCTGCGGGTAGCCAACCACGGCGATGTCGGGATTCACGCGCCAGACGATGGAGTTGCTGCCATTTTGCGGCTGGGTCGCACGCAACGGGATCAGCAGTTCCAGCCAGAAACCCATGTGCATGCCCCAGGCGCCACTGTTGCCCAGGCCGCCGCGCAACGGCCGCACCGCCAGACCCTGCAGGCCCATCGGAAAGGTCGTCGGGCAACCGTAGTCGACGTCGGCATCGAGGTTGTAGAGGCGGTTGGGGTTGGGCAGGATCGCGAAGCAGAACGTGGGGTTGGCAGCCGACACCGCGGTCTGCAGGCCCGCCGGCAGGATCAGCTCGATCGCCACCGCACTGCCGGCACAGGGATTGCCCGGATGCGCGAGCACGAGGTGGGTGTAGAACACCTCGCCGACCGCGGGCGGAAGGTCCGGCGGTGGATGGCTGAAGCCTGCATAGCCCATCACGCGTGTGCCAAACAGCGGCGGGTTGCTGAGGCAGGACTGGACCGTGCCGATGTTGGCCAGCGCGCCGTTGTACCATGGCATCACCATGTGCGGGCCGGGCACGGACAGCGGCGCCAGTGTGCCGGTATGCGGCCCGGCCAGGACCTGCGCGTTGGCGCCGGCCGGGACCGCGAGCGCGGCGGCCAGCAGGCCACGCGCGATGGGTCGAAGGAGTATCATCACGGCAGCTTGCTCCATGGGTTTTCGCAACATCCTGATACGCGGCCGGATGGCCAATCCCACAACGGGTGCACAGCATGCAGGCGCGTGTCCAGGAGCTTGAAGCCACCGGCTTGGCCCGCGCCTGGCGCGCGGGCGGCGGGTCGGCGCACGTGACGCCGGTCGAGCGCGTCCATGCCAACGTGCGTGCGCTGGTTGCGCAGGCGCAGCGCTCGTTCCCGGGCAGGGCAGGCGAGGCCACCTCGCTGGCGCCCGAGGCGGTGCGCCGCATGCACGATGCCGTGCCTGCCTGCGCCGACCATCTGGATTTCTTCCGTGCCACTGCGCAGGCGCTGCAGCGGTCCGAAGCCGACATCGGCCATGACCTGCGCCTGGTACGCGCCGGCCTGGCCAGCGTGCCCGCGGCATGAACACGATGCAGTCGCCACTGACCGAACTCGCGCCGCATTTCGAGCGCCTGTGCGAACTGCCCGAACCGCAACGCAGCCAGCTGCTGGCCAGCCTGCCGCTGGACGCGGACCAGCGGGCGCGCCTGGCGGCGATGTTGGCCGCCGACGCGCTTGGCGACGACCGCCTCGACCGCCTGATCAGCGAAGGTGCTGCGCGCCTGCAAGCGGGCGCGGTAGGCGCGCACGACAAGTTCGGACCGTGGCGGCCAGTGCGTGAACTGGGTGCGGGCGGCATGGGCACGGTGCTGCTGGCCGAGCGCGCCGATGGCCAGTTCCAACGTGAAGTGGCCATCAAGTTGTTGCGCGGCTTTCCCACCCACGATGCGATCCGCCGCCTGCGTCACGAACGGCAGATCCTCGCCAGCCTCGACCACCCCAACATCGCGCGCCTGCTCGATGGCGGTGAAACCGCACAAGGCCAGCCCTGGCTGGTCATCGAGTACGTGCCCGGGCAACGGCTGCTCGACCATGTGCTGACACAGCGGCTGGGCCTGGCGCAGCGCCTGGACCTGTTCGACGCGATGCTCGACGCGGTCGCGCACGCGCACAGCCACCTGGTCGTGCACCGCGACCTCAAGCCGGCCAACGTGATGGTCACGCCCGACGGTGCGGTCAAGCTGCTCGACTTTGGCATCGCGCGCCTGGTCGATGCCGGCACCGATCCGGTCAATGAACCCTCCACCCGCGTGTTCAGTCACGGCTACGCCAGCCCGGAACAGGAAGCCGGCGGCACCATCACCACCGCCAGCGACATCTACAGCCTCGGCGTGCTGCTGCGCGAACTGCTCAGCGGACACCGCGGCGAACCGCCGTCCGATCCGCCGGTGGTGCCGCCGGTGACGGTGGGCGCGGAGCTCGCCGGCATCATCGCCAAGGCCACCGCACGCGAACCCGCGCAGCGCTACGCCAGCGTCGGCGAACTGCGCGACGACCTGCACCGCTTCCGCCAAGGCCGGCCCGTGCGTGCGGCGCGCTGGACCCGCCGCTATCGCCTGCGCAAGTTCATCAGCCGTTACCGCGGCGCCGTCGCCACCGCGCTGCTCGCGCTCGTGGTGGCCGCCGCCTTCGTCTGGCGCCTCGCCCACGAGCGCACCCTGGCGCGCCAGGCCCAGGCCGTGGCGCAACACGCGCAGGCGGCATCCGAACGCGACGCGCGGCGCGCGCGTGCCTCGCTCGAGTTCCTGCGTGCCGCTTTCGCCGCCGCCGCACCGCAGGTGGCGATGAACCGCCAGGTGAGCATCCGTGACCTGCTCGACGCCGCCAGCCACGAGCTCGCGCAACGCGACGATGCGGTACTGGTGCAATCGATGCAGCGCCTGCTCGCGTCGCTGTACGGCGAACTGGGCGAGTCGGTGCGCGCCGCGGAATTGATGCGCGCGGGCCTGCATGGGCTCGTGCCCACCGATCGCGCCGAGGCGCTGGAACTGGCCGGCGACCTCGACACCCTGGCCAACCAGCGCGGTATCACCGGCGACATCGCCGGTGCCCGCGCAGCGGCGCAGCAGGCTGCCCAATGGCGCGAGCGCTTCGCACCGGGTGAGCGCAGCGAACGCGCGCGCAGCCTCGCCAACCTGGCCATCATCGAGCACCGCGACGGCAAGGACGAGGCGGCGATCCCGCTGCTGCGCGAGGCACTGGGTTCGGCCAGCGAAACCGCGGCCTTGCCGCTGGAACTGCAAGTGGACATCGCCCAGAACCTGGCGTCACTCAGTGCCACGGCCGGAGACCCCGCGCTCGCGCTGGCGGTGGCCGATGCCGCGCTCGCACGGCTGGCCGCACAACGCCCCAAGGATGCGCCCTCGCGCGTGGGGCTGCTGCTGGCCAAGGCGGTCGCGCTGCGCACCTCCGGCGACGCCAACGCCGCCGCCACGCTGCTGCGTGAGGCCATTGCGCTGCATGCGCGCGTGGTCGATCCCGGTGGCGTGCGCATGATGTACCTGACCAACGAGCTCGCGCTCGCGCTCAACGACCTGGGCCGCTACCGCGAAGCTGCCGAACAGCTGGCCCAGTCGGAACGGTTCCGCCTCGATGTCGGCATCCAGGGCACCCAGGACGAGGCCATCGGCCTGTTGAACAGCGCCGGCGTGCTGGAAAGCGCGGGTGACTATGCCGCGGCCAAACCGCTGTACCGCGAGGCACTGGCGGTGTTCGACCAGGCCGGGCTCGCCGCCGACCACCAGGCGCGCCGACGGGCCTTGCGCGCACAGGCCCGCACCCTTGGCCTGGCCGGTGAACACGCCCGCGCGCTGGAAATGTTGACCCGGTTGCGCGCCGATTCCGCGCGCATCGACGGCGTGGACTCGGCCGAGTACGCGATGCTCACCTGGCAACTGGTCGTGCTTGCGCGGCAGATGCATCGGCCCGATCGCGGCCTGCCCATGCTGGAGGAGGTGACGCGCCTGTGGCAGGCGCTGGTCCCGCCCGAGCATCCGCTGTTCCTGCACATACACCGCGCACGCGCGGCGTTTGCCATGGACATGGGCGACCTCGAACGCGCCGACCAGGAACAGGCCGCCGCGGTCGCGGGTTTCGAGCGTGCCGATACGGCGCCGGTCGACCTCGCGATCGCGCGCAGCGAACTGGCAGGCATCCGCCTGCGCCAGGGCGACCGCGTGGGCGCGCGAGAGTTGTTGCATGCGGCGCTGCCGGTGTTGCGCGAAACGCTGCTGGCGCACGAAGTCAGCCGCGCAGCGGCCGAGCGGCTCGCCACGCGACTGGGGTTGGCCGAACCGTGAGCACCGCGCAGCGCCGGCTCCGGCGGGCCGCACCTGGGTCACGCGGTTTCGTCATGCAATCGATCATCCACCTCATGATCGCGGGCTGCGCGCTCGCCTTCGCCGGCTCGCTCACCTGGATGGCGCCGATGCGCGGCCCCGAGATGCCGAAATCCAGCGCGTGAACGTCCGATTCGGTGCCAGGACCGACGCTTGCACGACTGCCGCCTATCCGCCAGGCCGCCCGGAAAGGCCGGTTGAAGTTCCAAACCCTCCCACTTCACGGCCCGCTTCGCGCGCCGCTGGATAGCGGTCGCGGCTGAGCTGCACGGAGCCGCCCAGGCACGTCAGCGTTCGTGCGCGCCGATGTCGATGGCGGCGCCCTGGATGCGTGGGAGGCCGGCGAAGTCGAGGAGGCCGGCGAGGCCGTTGCCTGGATCGCTGCCGGCATTGATTCCGGGTGAGCCGGTTTGCAGGCGCAGGTCGGGTGCGACCAGGTCGAAAAAGTCGGGATTGTCGAAGAGCGATGCGCCGTCCTGGCCGGAAGCGCTGCGATAGCTGGCCAGGGTGTTGTACTCGGTGCCGAGCCAGGTCCAGGCGGGTGTGCTGCCGGAATCGGTCCAGTACAGGTTGTGGTTGAGGATGGCGGGTGCGGGTGTGTCGCCGGTGTAGGCGCTGATCAGCACGCCGTCGCTGCTGGCGTACAGGATGTTGTTGGCGAAGCGGTTGTTGGTCGCGTGGTACTGGATCTGGAATTCACCGGAGCCGGTGCCGGCCTGGTCGTTGCGCACGAGCGTGTTGCCGTAGATTTCGACGGCCGTGCTGCCACCGACGCTGGCGTCATACCCGCCGATCGAAATGCCGGCCGAATTGCCGGAATAGACCAGATTGTTGCGCACGATCACTTCGCTGCTGGTGCGCCCGGCATGTTCACTGGCCACCTCGATGCCGATATCGACATGATGGATGCGGTTGTGCTCGATGGTGATGCGCTTGCCGCCGTCGACATAAATGCCATCGGCGGCGTACTCGTTGCCATAGGCCGGGTTGCCGAACGAGCTGATGTTGTAGACATGGTTGCCGACGATGAGGCCGTCGCGGGCCTGGTCGAAGGCCGGGTTCGGGGCAACACCTTCAAAGCCGATCGCGCCGATGCCGATGTTGTTGGTGTCGTGCACGCGGTTGTTGCTGATGATCCAGTTCTCCACGTTGCCATCCAGGGAGAAGGATTCGCTGCAACCGAGCACGAGGTCATGGATGTCGTTGCCGGCGATGATGAGGTCGTTGATCGATTGCGGCGCGCGCGTGCCATCCACCTTGAGACCGAAGGCATTGGCGGCGCAGCCGTTGCCGGTGTTGCGGATGGCGTGGATGTGGTTGTCGAGCAGGCGGATGCGGGTGCCGGCGCCGGTCACGTACATGCCGATCGGAACCAGCGCGGTCGAGGCCGTCGTGTAGTTGCGCAGTTCCAGGCCCTGCACGCTGACATGGCTGACATCGATCAGGGTGACCAGTCCGTATTGGCCATCGGGGATCGGCAGGCCGGTGCCGTCGATGATCGCGGTCTCGCCCGGCACCGATTGCAGCACGATGGGTCCGGCGGCGAGCGAGCCGGAGCGGGTCATGCTCACCAGTTCGTTGTAGATGCCGCCGCGCACGCACACGAGGTCGCCGGCCTGGGCCACGTCGATGCCATGCTGGATCGTGCGCCAGGGCGTGGCCAGGCTGCCGTCGGCGCCATTGCTACCGTTGCTGGCGACATAGAAGGCCCGTTGCGCGGGAATATCGAAGCTGGAGGCGAACACCGAATCGCCGGGCCGCACGCAATTCGCAGCGAACACGCAGGCGGGCAGCAGACCCATGATCAGGAGGGTCAGGCGCATGTGGGAATCCAATGCTTCATCGCAACGCGCACGCTGACAGGCGGGCGGTGTCGGTGCAAGTGCAGGAATCACACGCTGCGGATCAGGCCGCCCGTTTGCGCCAGATGTAGAGCTGCTTCACGTGCGCATCTCGCCCGCTTGCATGACGTGTTTGCGCCGAATGCGAACCTGCGCGCACAACGGACACCCTCGGGGTGAGGCAAGCGGCCTGCGACCGATGCCACACCGGTTGAGGTCAGCGTCAACGAGGAGCCGCGCAGCCCCGAGGAGCAGTGCCGCGCGATGACCTGGGCGCAACGCCTCAAGCGGGTCATTTCCATTGACGTCACCACCTGCAATCTGGTTCGCGAGGTGGTGAGCGTCGACTTCCACGCCGATTTCGTCGAACGCGCCGGAAGCCGCCTGGCGTTGGCCGGGTTCACCATCGTGAAGGTGGGGGTGGCCAATGCGGCCTCCTTCGATCCGGGCCGGCGTTTTTGATCCCCTCGCCGTTACCCGGGCGGTGGATGAAGTGCCAGAAGCCTTCCTCGCAGGCGCCGTCAACCTATCGGGTAGTTTTCCCGGTTCATCAAGCGAATTCAGGAATCCATCAAGGATTCTTCAAGATCGGCCCCGCCGGTAGCCACAGGCTGGCCGTCATCCCCACACGCTTCCGCAATCGGGCGGGTGCAGCCGGGGATGGAGGACACAGCAGATGAGACAACCTTGTCTTGCCCTGGCGGCCACGCTGGCGGCATCCGCCGCCGTGGTCGCGGCACAGTCTGGCGGCGAGTTCAGCATCCGTCGCAGCACCATCGACACCGGCGGAGGCTACTCGACCGGAGGGGCGTATGCCCTCACCGGCACGATCGGCCAGCCCGATCCCGGCCAGGCCGGCAGCGGCACCTACACCGTGCACGGCGGGTTCTGGGCATCGCCGCTATCGACCGGTGACCTGATTTTCGCCAATGGATTCGAACCCTGAGAGGAAGACCGAGATGAACACCTGCATCCGTTTCGCAATGCTGGCAGTCCTGGCTACCGCCACCATCGGCAACCTGTCCGCTGCGCCGTTGGGCACCGCCATCACCTATCAGGGCGAGTTGCGGCAATCCGGAAACCCGTCCAACGGCCAGTTCGACTTCCGCCTGCGCCTGTACGACGCGCCCACCGGAGGCAGCTTGGTCGGCCCACAGCTCACCAGCGATGACGTCTCCGTGACCGGGGGCACCTTCGCCCTCGAGCTCGACTTCGGCACCAGCCCGATCGCAGATCGCCAACACTGGCTGCAGATCGAAGTCCGACCCGGCGCTAGCACCGGCAGCTACACGCTGCTGAGCCCGAGACAGAAGGTGACGGCGGCGCCGCAGGCATTGTTCGCTCTCGGTGCGGCCGAGGCCGGCAGCATCGCCATGGCCAACCTGCGCACGGTCGGCGTGAGCGGCGGCCAGTTCGCGACCGTCGCCGCCGCCCTCGCATCGATCAGCGCTCCCAGCGCGAGCAACCCCTACCTGGTTCTGGTCGGCCCCGGCATCTACAACGAGGCCGGTCCATTGAACGTGCCCGGCTACGTCCATGTCCGCGGCATGGGCAAGGGCAGCACGGTGATCCGCGCCAGCAATACGGCGGCCTCGCCGGTGCCGAACGCGGCAGTGTTCAGCCTCGCCAACCAAGCCCGCCTCAGCAATCTTCGGATCGAACACACTGGCAGCGGCGCCTACGGGATCGGCGTCTACGGGAACGAAGGCGCCAGTCGCAGCACCCGGATCGAAGATGTCGAAATCGTTGCCGCCGGTTCCGGTACCGCACGCTACGCCGTCTATCTGTACGACTCCGAACCGCACATCAGTCGCGCCACGCTGCGCGCCAGCGGCGCGACCACCGTCAATGCCGCCGTTGGCAGCGTCAACAACACGGGAGGCTTTCCGCAAGCACTGATAGAAAACAGCCATCTGTATGGTGCCGAGGCCTCGGATCTGACCTGCAGCAACGCCACGGGCACCGGTTTCGCCTTCCAGGGCACGTCGTCCTCACCGCTGATCCGTGACAGCTACCTGTGCGGCGGTCACCGAGCGATTTATCTCGGCAGCAATGGCAACGTCCGCATCCAGGACAGCCATGTGGCAACCAGCTCGACGACGGGCGCCTTCCTGCTGGAGACGACCGGTACGGCCGTGGTCCAAATCGCCGGCTCCCTGGTCGAGTACGTCGGCAACAAGTTCACCGGCTCCGGCAACCTCACCTGCGTGCACAGCTACAAATCAAACAACACGCCTGCCAGCAACGGCAGCACCCCGGCGACCTCCTGCAACTGAAGCCACCGCCTCCGCCCGGCCGCCATCGGCCGGGCGACGGCGTCGCGGAACCGCGTCTCGTCGCCATAGGGATCAGAGCATCGCTTAAGGATGTACTTCAGCGATCGTGCGTGATCGCGAGGATCGGGAAGCGGCCATCCGTGGCCGCACTCCTCACCGACAAACCCAGGCTCCAACGAAAAGCCCCGCCGAGACGCGGGGCTTTTCGTGTCTGCACAGCGGGAGCGACCGACCGGCTTCGCTGTCGAAACCCCGTCGCGATCTACCCGCGATGCTCCCCCAGCCAGTCCTTCGCCGCGGCCCAGTCGCTCTGCACGGTGCGCACCGATATGCCCAGCGCTTCGGCGGTTTCGTCGGCGGTGAGGCCGGCGAATGCTCGGCAGACCACGACGTCGGCCTGGCGGCGGTCGCGTTCGGCCAGGCGGATCAGCAGTTCGTCCAGTTCGACCAGGCGCTGCGCTTCGTCGAGCAGGGCCGTGTCGGCGTCGTTCAGGGTGACGGCGATGCCGCCGTCGCGCTTCTGCGCGAGGCGTCGCCGTGCATGGTCGCAGATCACCTGGCGCATCACGCGCGATGCGAGCGCGAAGAAATGGCTGCGGTCGCCGGGCTTTGCGTCGCCGGCCGACATGCGCAGGAAGCATTCGTGCACGAGGCCGGTCGGATTGAGCGTGCCGTTGCCACTGCCGAGTGCGCGTTGCGCCATGCGCTTGAGTTCGCCGTAGAGCAGGTTGAAGGCGTCGTTGAGCGCATCCGGATTGCCTTCGCGGATAGCGCGCAACAACAGGGTGACTTCGTCCGGTGTCGTCGAGATGCCAGCATGATCATTCATGGCAGAGGAGTCCGGTGGCGTCGATCCGCTGCAGGTCCAGCGGTGCCGGAGGGGTGACGTGCAATTCTCGGCGCGCATCGGCGAGCAGGGCGCGACCTTCATCGATGGCGGTGTTCTGGCACAGCGCCGCGGCCAGCGCCAGCTGCGCCAGGCCGATCGTGCGATGTGACGGCGTCGTCGCCCGTTCATGCAGGGACAGCGCCTCGCGCAACACTGGCAGGGCGGCATCGACATCGCCATCGGCGAGCAGTCGCTCGCCGTGCAGTTGCCAGGTGACCGCGCATTGGCTGCGATCGTCACCGAACAACTGCCGGCATTCGGCCAGCGCCTCGTCGAGCAGGGGCCTGGCACCCGCGATATCGTCTTGCTGCAGGGCGACGCTCGCCAGGCCGGTGCGCGTATTCATGATCCGGCGATCGCCGGGATCGTGGATGCGTTGCTGTGCGGCGAGCACCTTCTCGAAACGTCCTCGCGCGGATGCGAGATCGCCGGTCGCCAGTTCCAGGCTGGCGCGGAAGCGGGCGACCGCCCAGGGCTCGGGATGGTCCGGACCGCGCAGGTCGAGGAAGGCCTGTTCGGCGACGCCGGCCTGCACCAGCGCATCGTGCCAACGGCCACGGGACTGGTGGACGTGGGCGAGGTTGTCGGCGGCATAAGCACGGTGGCGCTGAGCCTCCGGGCTGGCATCGACGCGGGCGAGCAGGTGCTGCAGCGCCTGCGCCGCGTCCTCGCTTCGCCCCAGGTTCTTGAACGACATCGCGCGCGCGTTCATCGCACTGAGCTCGTGTTCGAGCGCCTCCGGGCCGGTCAACGTGGCCAGCAGCGCGAGTGCGGCGTCGGATTGTTCGAGAGCCTTCGCGGATTGCCGGCTGCGGTTGTAGACGCTGCCGAGCAGCAGGGTGCGGCGCACGCGATCGAGCGTGCGGCGCGGGTCGCCGGCATCGTCGGGCGTGCCATCCAGCGAGGCCTGCACCAGCGTCTCGGCACGTTCGTACTCGGCCAGATACAAGTACACCGAGCCGAGGGTTTCCTGCAGGTCGGCGCGCAACTCGGGCTCGCCGGCCAGTTCGGTGTCGATTCGCGCCTCGCCGCGGTCGAGCAGGTCGCGTGCGGTCAGGTTGAGCCCCTTGCGTGCCATCGGATCGGCGCCGCGGAACAGCGAGACGAGGAATTCGCGCGCGGCGTCGGCACGGTGTGCCTGGGTCACGGCGAAGTCGCGCTCCTGCTTCAGGCGCCACGCGAAACCGGCGCTGAGCGTGACCAGCACGAGCAAGGCGGCGATCGCCGCCGCCGCCGCCAGCGTGTGGCGGCGCAGGAACAGGCGCAGCCGATAGCCGGAGCCGCCGGCGAACGCGTTGAGCGGACGACGCTGCTGCCAGGCGATCAGATCGCGTTCGGAGCTGGCTACCGATTCATAGCGTGTTTCCGGGGTCGCTGCGCAGGCGCGGTCGATGATGGCCTCGAGTTCGCGCGACCGGAGGCCGTTCGGCGCACCGGTTGCGTCGCTGCACAACCATTGCAGCAGCAGGCCGAGCTGATAGATGTCCGAGGCCGCGCCGGTGGATTCGCCGCGCTGCTGTTCCGGGCTGGCCCAGGCCGGTGTGTGCGCCGTACGCAGGTTGTCGGAATCTTGTCCGGCCAGTTGCGCGATGCCGAAATCCAGCAGCTTGACCGTTCCGTCGCCGTCGACCGCGATGTTGCCCGGCTTGATGTCGCGATGGACCAGGCCGCGGCCGTGTGCGAAGGCGAGTGCCGCGCAGACCTGGCGCAGCAGCGCCAGCCGCGCATCGAATCCGGCGTCATGGCCGGCGGCCAGGTGATGGTCGAGGCGCAGGCCGTCGACCCGCTCCATGGCGAACCACAGCATGCCGTCTTCGGTGCGGCCGCCGTCGAGCAGACGGGCGATGTTCGGGTGCCGCAACAGGGCGAGGATCTGCCGCTCGCGGCGAAACAGAGCCGCGCTCTCCTCGTCGACGCGCAGCCCGGCGACCCACTTGATGGCCACGTCCTGCTCGAACTCCCCGTCGGCGCGTTCGGCGGCGTAGACGATGGCCATGCCGCCCCGGCCCAGTTCGCCGGTGATCGCGAATGGTCCGAGGCGGTCACCGTGAGCGAGTTCGCGCGCTCCGCTCTCAGCGAACAGGTCGCGCGCAATGCCGCCCTGCAGCGCGATGCCGGTTCGCAGCCAGTGGTCGGAGTTGGGCATGGCCCATGCTGGGTTGCTACGGAAGCGTGGTCAAGCGAAGTGGTTGTCAGCAACGCGGGGCAGCGGCGGTGTCAGCTGGTCCTTCCCGGTGCCGTTTGTGGAATGGACCGGGGCATCTCTCGCGCTGCGGCGTAGCGGAACCCCGCGTGGTCATATCCGTCGACGCACAGGCTGTCGCCGGTGTGGAATGGGCGGATGCTTTCGATCCGGTCCGGCGAACGGCCGCCGGATGGCTCTAAGGCGCGCAGCGGCGTGCGGCCATGGTCGGCGAGTTCGAGCGATCGCTCGGCTGCTGCGCATGCGGACAGGCGGTCCAAGCCGCGACAGGCGCGCTCAGTTGGCTTCGAAGCCGTCGCGGAAGATCAGATCAGCCACCGCGTGGTACTCGTAGGCGCCGATATCGATCGCTCCCGACAGCGGGCGCAGCATGGCGTCGGCCGGATGCACGTACTGGTACACCGGTGCCAGCGATTCGCCGGCACCGTTGCCCGGTGCGACGCCGGCGTCGATCACCGCGGCGGCCGTGGGCAGCAGGCGGTAGTCGTAGTTCGAAGGATCCACGAACAGGGCCGCGCTGCCGGTGTAGTTGTGGTCGAGCACCGTGCCGGCGTGCGAGGTGACCGTGCCGGCCCCATGGAAGATGTTGTTGCGCGCCAGCGGTGCCTCCGAGGTGCCCGGATGAATGTTCAGGAAGGTGCCGTTGCTGCGGGCGTTGACGAAGGTGTTGTTCACCACGAACAGGCGGTGGTCGGTGTTGGCACCGGCCCCTTCGCTCAGATAGTCGAGCATCGCGCCGTTCTGCGAGGTCGCCGGTTGCTGGATCAGGTTGCCGATCACGAAGGCCAGCCCGCCGTTGGGCAGGGTGAGCTCGTAGCTGGCATTCGCGCCGGTTTCGCCGGTGAGCCGGCTGTAGAGGATGTCGTTGCGCATGGCGCGCGATTTGAGCAGATGCCCGACGTTCGCATGATGCGACCAGCTGTGGCGGAACACGAAGCGGCCGACATGGCCGATGTAGAGATTGTGGGTATAGCCCGTGCCGGTGCCGTTGTAGGCGAACTCGCTGTACTCGATCGTGATCGTGCTGGCCGGGTTGGCGCTGGTCAGGATGCCGTTCTGGTTGTGGTGAAAATGGACGCCACGCAGGGTGAGATTGGTGCCTTCCTGGCGAATCGCCGCACCGTTGCCGTCGGGGACGGTGCAGCCGGACATTTCCACGTTCTCGATCGTGGTGTCGTTGCCGGCGATCACCCAGATCGCCTTGCCCTGTGCGTGCTGGCCGTTTGCCGGGATGTGTGGACGACCATTCACTCCGCGCAGGGTCAGGCCATTGCGGGTCCAGGTGCAGACATTGCCCGCATAGTTGCCGGCCGCATCCACCTCGATGGTGTCGCCATGATTGGCGGCCGCGACCGCTGCGCAGGGAGTGGCGAACGGCTGGCCCGGTCCGACACGCAGCGTGGCAGCGGCGGCCACGGCAGGGATCGCAAACAACAGTGCGAGGGCGGAACGACCGGGATTCATCACGGCTTCGGGACCATTCGACGGACCAGCGCGGGGAGTCTCGCGGCTGTGCGCCGGCCGTTCAAGTGAGGGATGGTGTTCGCGTGACGTGTTTCCGGGAATGCGTGCGGGGGGTGGACAGCGCACGCCTGGACAGGCACTGATGGGGCGCGCTCAGCGGTGCCTGCCGGCACCGGTCATGGGCGCGCGCGATGGCGGTCGCCAGGCTTCATTCGAAACCCGCATCGAGCAGGCCGTCGGCACGCAGGCGGACGACGGCGAACTCATCCTGGTCGTAGCCGCTGCGGGCATAACCGGCGGCGACGAGGTGCTGGTCGTGCCAGCGGATCGCCGCGATCGCGTCCAGGTTGCCAAAACCGTCGGCGAGGTCGATCGGGCCGATGAAGCGGCCGCTGCCGGCATTGCCGAAGCCCTCGTCGAGGCGGCCGTCGGGCCACAGTCGCGCAATCGCCAGGTCGAAGCCGCCCGTGCTTCCCGGCGCACGCGAATGACCGGCCGCGGCGATGCGGCCATCGGGCTGGATGATGACGGCCGCGCAGGCGTCGTCGGGCGGCATGCCGCTGCGGAACACGATCCGGCGCAGGCCGGCGTCGCCGAAGCCGACATCGACATCGCCATCGACATCGATGCGGGCGAGCGCGAATTCGGATTCGAGCACGGGTGGTGAGGTCGGCGTGATCACGAGGCGGTTGCCGCCGATGACGAGGCCATCGTTCGCGTCCAGCGCCAGCGCCGTCGCATCGAGCGACTCGCTCGTCGGCACGAGGCGCGCACCGCCGTCGCCGAACGTGGTGTCCGGTTGCCCCGAAGCGAGCAGGCGCGCGGCGGCGAATGTCGGCACGGGGATGGAAGTGGTGTGCAGTTCCGAGGTCGCAGCGACGACGATGCGGCCCTGGGTGTCGATCTTCACGTCACCCACGCTGTTGTTCGAGGCCTGGCCTGCGAGTTCGTCGAAGCGCGTGATGGTGATCGCGCCGCCATTGCCGAAGCTCGTGTCGCTGCTGCCGTCGATCTGCCAGCGCGCCACGGAAAGACCGCGTCCGGGGAGGATGATCGGCGCCAATGTGACGATGCGGCCCTGGTCGTCGAGCACCGCGGCGGCTCGTCCCAGGCGGAAGCTGAGCCCCGGTGGTGCGGGCAGTTCAACGCAGGCGCCCTGGACCACACCCGCGGCATCGACGTGGCACAGCCACAGCCTGCTTACGTTGCCGACCACGCCGGTGACCAGGAGACGCAGGCCTCCATCGGCAGTGGCGAGCAGGGCGGCAAGCCTTTGCAGGACAACCCCGGGTGCGACCGTGACCAGGACCTTGCCGCCATCGCCGAAAGCCATGTCGCGCTGGCCGTTGGCGTCGAGGCGCACGAGCGAGAGCGCCGTCGGCAGGTTCGACGCGTAGGCCGATGTGCCACCAACCAGGAGGCGGCCATCCGGCAATGCCAGCACGGCACGGGCCATGTCGATCGAGATCGCTGGATTGGCGACGACGTCGATGATGCTGACGCCGGGCGCATGATTGCCGAATGCGGGATCGGGGACACCGTCCCGCGCCGCGAGCGGCGGTGGCGCCAGATGCAGCGCGGCGGCCAGAAGGAGGGTGGTGCAATCCCGGTATCGACGCATGGTGGGCTCCAGATCCTGTCCGCGCGCGCGATGCCACGCGGTTCATTCTTACGCAAAGCGGTGGCGGATCCCGCAACACTCGTCCCCGGCCGCTCGAACGGCCGGGGGCGCAGCGCCAGGCAGGCCGCGTCCGCAGGCTTGCGAACCTTGCGCATGCCCGGCCGTCATTGCAGGATCGAACAGCACATCCCTGGGCTTCGCGCATGACGACCCCGCTCGAGATTGCCCGCGCCTACCTGCCGAGCCGCTATCACTACTGGTACGCGCGCAGCAAGCTCGCCAGCGATCCGATCTACGCCGGTGTCGGCGCGGTCCTCGACGATCGCGAGGAACCGCTGCTTGACGTCGGCTGCGGGCTCGGCCTGCTCGCGCAGACGCTGCGCGCACGCGGCTTTGCCGGGGACTATGCCGGCGTCGACATCGACGCGCGGAAGATCGCCGCGGCGCGCGCGGCGGCGCTGAACACCGGCCTCGAACGGGTGCGCTTCGACACGCTCGACCTCGCCAGCGGCTTCCCCGCGCATCGCGGCAGCGTCGCCCTGCTCGACGTGCTGCAGTTCGTGCCGCCATCCGTGCAGGCGAGCATCCTCGACGCGGCGGCTGCCTGCCTGACCGCATCGGCGCGCCTCGTCATCCGCACCGGCCTCGCACACGATGGCTGGCGCTCGCGCGTGACGGGCGCGGTCGATCGAATGTCGGAATGGCTGGGCTGGATGCGCGGCGAGCCGCCGCGCTATCCACGGCGCGAGGAACTGGAGGCGCGCTTCGCGGACCTCGGTCTCGATGCGTGCTTCGAACCGCTGCGCGGAAAGACGCCGTTCGAGAACTGGTTGATCGTTGCAACGCGCCGGTAGGAGCCCGTTCACGGGCGATGCTTCTGCTTTGGAGGTTGTACGGAAGGAGCATCGCCCCTGAAGGGGCTCCTGCCGAAGCGCGCGTCGCGGCCGATCCCATCACGCCACCATTGGCCGCGGCGCCGCGGTTCCCGATAATGGCCGCATGAAATCCGTCCTGCGCGCGTTGTTGCTGGTGTTCGCCGTCGTCGCCGCCTGCGTGCATGCGCAGGATGCGCACAAGGAATCGGCGAAGTTCTTCGACGCGGCGATGAAGCAGATCGCCGAGATGCGCAAGCAGGTGAGCACCACCGAGCTGGACGCCGAGACACTGACACGGCTGCGCAGCGAGGCCGGACGCCTCGCCGGCACCGCCGACGGACTGCTTGCCGACCGCATTCCGCGACTCGAGGCGATCGAGACGCGCCTGGCCGAACTCGGCGAGCCGCCGGCGAAGGGCCAGCCGGCCGAGGCGGCCGACATCACCGCGCAACGCAGGGCGCTGGCGCACCAGCGCGCCACGCTCGATGCCGAGATCAAGCGCGCCAAGCTCATCGTTGCCGATGGCCAGCAGCTGGCCGGCGAGGTCGCCGAGGCGCGCCGTGTGCTGTTCAGGCACCACCTCAGCCAGCGCACGAATTCGCCGCTGTTGCCGACGTTCTGGAACGAGGTGGCGGCAGCGGCCGAGCGTGACCGCCCGCGCCTCGACGTGCTGCGCGATGCGCTCGCCACGAGTCTCGCCACCTCGTTTGAGGGCGCCAACCTCACGCCCTCGCTGATCGGCCTCGGTGCCGGCCTGCTGCTGCTCGTGTTCGGCCGCTGGGGTGCCGAGCGGCTATGGCTGCGCGCGACCGCCGACCACATGCCGCAAGGCCGGCTGCGCCGTTCCGCGCTCGCCTTCACCGTGCTGGTGGTGTCGACAATCCTGCCTGGCCTCGGCGCGCACTCCATTTATTACGGGCTCAACTGGAACGGACACTTCGCCGAACCGTTCGCCACGCTGGCCTGGGTGTTCGTCGGCACGGTCTATTTCGGTGGCATGGTCACCGGCTTGGGCCGTGCCCTGCTGTCAACCAACCGACCGTCATGGCGCCTGCCGCCGATCTCCGACGCGGTCGCCGCGCGCCTGCGCCACTTCCCGTTCGCACTCGCCGTGGTGGTCGTGCTCGGCTTCACCCTCAGTCGCATCAACAGCGTGATCGGCATGAGCCTGACGGCGACGATCGCCACGGGCTTCGTCGTCGCCGTGCTGTACGCATTGACGGTCGCGCTGGGCCTGATAGCCATCCAACGCGCGCATTTCAGCGATGGCGATGTTGGAAACAAGGCCGGCACACGCCCGGCCTGGATGGTGGCTGCGCTTGGCGCGCTCGCGGTTGGCGTGCTGGTGGTGCTTATTGCCGCGGCGCTGGGCTATGTCGCGTTCGCCAGTTTCGTGGTCGGTCAGATGATCTGGATTCCACTCGTCGCCGGCGTGTCCTATGTGGTGGTTTGCGTGGTCGAAGATGCGGTTGGTGCAGTGCTGTCGGAGCGGGCGCGCTGGATGCAGCGCACGACCGGCCTGACCCCGCAGGGCCTGCAGCAGATCCAGGTGCTGTTGTCCGGCCTGTTCCGCCTGTTCGTGCTCGCCTGCGCACTCGCGCTCGTGCTCGTGCCGCTCGGCACGAATCCCGAGGAACTTTTGGCGCAGGGCCTGCGTTTCGGCGGCGGCTTCGCCATCGGCGAAGTGCGTGTCGCGCCACGTGCGGTGTTCGGCGCAATCGCCGTGTTCACAGTCGGCATGCTGCTGTTGCGCACGGTCAAGAACTGGTTCGATACACGCTATCTTCCGACCACGCGCTTCGATCCGGGCCTGCGCTCGTCGATCTCGACCCTGCTCGGCTATGCCGGCGGCATCTTCGTGTTCGCTTTCGCCCTGTCCGCACTCGGCCTGTCGCTGGAGCGCATCGCCTGGGTGGCCAGTGCGCTCTCGGTCGGCATCGGCTTCGGCCTGCAGGCGATCGTGCAGAACTTCATCTCGGGCCTGATCCTGTTGGTCGAGCGCCCGGTCAAGGTCGGAGACTGGATTGCGCTTGGCGATGTCGAGGGCGACATCCGCCGCATCAACGTGCGCGCGACCGAGATCCAGATGGGCGACCGTTCGACCGTGATCGTGCCGAATTCCGAGCTGATCACCAAGACGGTGCGCAATGTCACCCAGGCGAATGCCGAAGGCCGCATCCGCGTGCGCCTGCCGTTGCCGCTCGATTCCGACGCGCGGCGCGTGCGCCAGATCGTACTGGACACGATCCAGGCGCGCGGCGACGTGCTGGCCAAGCCCGAGCCCGGAGTGCTGCTCGACGGCATCGAGGGCAACAGCCTCGTGTTCATCCTGATCGCCTATGTCGACAGCCCGCGTCGTGCCGGCGGCGTGCGCAGCGCCCTGCTGATCGACCTGCTCGAACGCCTGCGCGAAGCCGGCATCGTCTTGAGCACGCCGCAGGAGATCAGCGTGCGTGGAAGCATGGCAGCCTTGACATCGCCGCCGGTTGCGCCAGCCTCGCCGGATTGATCAGGGCATTTCGAGCAGGCGTCGGTGCCGCCAGGCGATCACCGGCCCCTGCAGGCCAAGCAACGCATAGACCATGCCGCCGAGGCCATGCGTCCACGCATGTCCATCGAGTGCGGGCACGAACAGCGCAACCAGCATCGAGACCAGCGCCACCACCGGCACGAACCACCACGACAGCGCGTGCAGCCGGGTGGCGATGCGCTCGTCGCGGTCGAGACCGAGCGCGTCACGCCGGCGCCAAGCGTGTTCGGTCAGCAGCGCCATCACTGCGCCCATCGAGCCGAGGGCGAGCCCGAACACGACGATGATCAGGCGCAGGTCGGCGGTCGACTCCAGCTTGAACCTGGCGACGAGAAACCCGCTGCTGATCCATTGCATGAAGCTCGCGTACATGACCTTGAGCGGATAGACGAACACCAGTACCAGGAAGACCAGCAACAGACTCAGCAGGATCGACGTGCGGTCGTCGAGTCCATAGCGGCGTGTGTGGCTCGCATGGCCGTACCAGAACCAGGCGATCATCACGAAACTGACGGCGAAGGCCGGAATGCCCTTCAGTGCCGCGACGAGTTCGGCACGTGATTCGGGAATCGCATCGACCGAGATCACCAGCAGCGTCACCGCGAAGGCGAAGGCGGCGTCGACGAAGGCTTCGATGCGCGTGATCTCGCCGCCGCGTTTGCGGAAACCGTCCGCCATGCGCGGCCCAGGGTTCGGTGTCATCAGCGTGCTCCGGTTCGTTGTGGTGCCCCTCAACCGCCGCCGAGCACGTGGTGCCACAGCGGCAGCGTCAGCATCGACAACACGATGCCGTAGCCGATCATCGCCGCGGCGAGTTCCGGGGCAAGGCCAGCCATCGACAGCAGGGCGCCGGCGGTGATCATCGAGGGCATCGCGGTTTCGTACACCGCCACCAGGCGCATGTCGCCGGTGATGCCGAACAGCATGCACAGGCCGAGTGCGAGCAGCGGCATCAGCACGAGCTTGGCGACCAGCCCGATGCAGAGCGGCAACAGGTGCTGGCGCGGCAGGCGCAGGCGCAACTGCATGCCGAGCGCGATGATGACCAGCGGCAACAACATGCCGGCGACCATCTGCAATGACTGCGCGACCGCGGCGGGTGGATCGGCCGGCATCAGGGTGAGCGCGAAGACCAGGGTCGGGAATGGCGGAAAGGTCAGCATGCGCCACAGGATGCCGCGCATCGTCGGGCGTTCGGTGCCGCCGAATGCGGCAATGATCACCAGCCCCCAGGTCAGCAGCAGGATGAAGGTGCCGAACTGGTCGTACACCACGGCATAGCCGAGGGCGCCGCTGCCAGCCAGCACCGGCACGAGGCTGTAACCGATGTACGAGGTATTGCCGAGCGGCACCTGCATCAGCAGACAGGCGGTGCTGCCGCGGTCGAAGCGCAGCAGCCGTGCCAACGGCCAGACGAACACGATCGTCGCCAGCAGCACGAGGTATGGAATCGCCACGAAGCCGAGCAGTTCGGGCGCGAACTCAAGCTTCGGCGCGTACAGCAGGATCGACGCCGGCAGGCAGACGTAGAGCGCGACGAGGTTGAGCACGTCCGGCGCATTGTCCGGCACCAGCCTGCGCCAGCGCAGCACGCCACCGACGGCGAGCAGGACGAGGATGAGGGCGAAGGTCGGCAGGACGGACATGGGGAAGGACGGGTGGGGACGCCGCCTTATTCCATACCGGCTGCGCCGGGCGCAAGGCGAAACGTCGTTTCGCCATGTCCTCCCGCGGCACTCCTTTGCGCTTCCCCCTGTGCCAATGAGCGGAGTGCCCCCAATGCGCCAGCCGATCCAGAGTCTCCTTGCCGTCGCCATCCTGCTGTTGCCGCCATCCCTGACCCGTGCCGCAACGGTATCGGTCGGCACCGGCGCCGGCTGCACCTATGCAACCCTGCAGGCCGCCTTCGATGCCCTCGACGGTGTTTCGGGGACACACACGTTCAAACTGCGTCGCGAAACCTTCGCGGTGCCGAACGGAGCCAGCTACGACCCTTCGGTCAGCCAAGGCGGCGTGTTCATCGAAGGCGGCTATGTCGAGTGCGGCGATGCGGCGCCCGGCAACGGCATCAACGACGTCAGCATCATCGACGGTTCCGGCGGCGCGCAGGCGCCGACCCTGCGCCTGCTGGTCGATGGCCGCATCGGCACCCTGCAGATCCGGCGCACGGTGATGCAGGGTGGCGATGCACTGTCCACCAGCAATGCCTTCAACGGTGCCGGTGGCGGCATCGCGATCCGCGGTCCGGCTTCGGTGCTGCTCGGCCGCGGCACGGTCGTGCGCAACAACCAGGCCGTGCGCGGCGGCGGCGTCGCCCTGATCGGCGGCCTGCTCGCGTCGACCACGGCGGACAGGGTCGACTTCTACCTCGACGAAGGCGCGAGCATCCTCAACAACACCGCCACCAACGAAGGCGGCGGCATCTACTGCGGCGGCAACACCGTGCCCGGCGCACCGACGTTCGGCCTGCGCCACGCCAGCATCGTCGCCATCGACACGATCATCGGCTTCAACAGTGCCGGTGGACTGGGCAGCGCATTTTCGTGCTACGGCACGGTCGAAGGCGGCGGCGGTTTCCAGCCGCGGCCGCGCGCCAACGCGGCCGCGTTGATCATCGGCAACACCACCACCGGCAGCGGCTCCTGCGCGGCTGGCTCCGGCACGCTCGATACCGCGATCCCGATGGGCGGTGACGGCTATCGCCCGCTCGGTGCGGCCGACGGCGAGAACGGCCTGCTCGCGATCGCCAACAACACCGGCTCGCGTCCCGGCCTGTGCCTGACCGCGAGCCGCACGATCGGCACCGACGACTACCCGAGCGGGCAGAGTTCCTTCCGCCTGCAGAACCTCGTCGTCACCGGGCAGGAAGGCACCGGCACGCTCGGCCTTTCGGTAGGCCGCGAGGAACTGCGCCTGCGCGTGCAACCGTCCGGTCGCAACGTCGCCTGCACGTTCTTCGAACCCACCCCCTGCGTCTCGTTCACCAACAACACGGCGAGCGGCACGGCCGGCACCGGCCCGGGAGCGTCTCTCGTCGACAACATCGGCACGCTCGAACTCGTGCGCGCGTCGATCCGCAACAACCTCGCGCGATCGGCCCTGCTGCGCAACTACGCAGGACAGTCTTTCGTCACCAGCAGCCTCATCGTCGACAACCGCGTCGAACTGGCCGGCACAGGCGTCGGCTCGACACGCTCGGCCTTCGAAGTTGGCGGCAACCTGTATCCCGGCAGCCTGACCGTGCGCCATACCACGGTGCTGTTCTCGACCCCGCTCGACCGCTTCGTCAACCTCGCCTACGAGACCTCGACGGCGAACGTGCGCGCGAACATCTTCGCCTCGACCGCCATCCCGGCGCCGGCCAATGTCGGCGGTGCAGCACCGCCGGTCAACTTCCAGCGCGAATGGTGCGGCTACTTCCAGCGCACCGACGACTTCGCCACGCACAGCGTCGTCAACGATCCGACCAGCGGCACCTTCGAGGTGATCGCGGCGGGCGCGTTCTCGCTCCAGCCCGGCACCTTCGCGCCGGGATATGGTCTCGTCGACTGGTGCACGAAGTCGGTCGCCGATGATTTCTACGGCAAGCCCTTCGGCAGCGTCGTCTACTACCCGGGAGCCGGGCCCGCCGACATCGGCGCGGTCGAGAACCGCGCCGACGTCATCTTTGCCGACGGCTTCGAGCGGTTGTGAGGCGTATCACGCCTTCAGGGGCGCACCCTGTGCGCGATTTTCTTGACGCGGAGACACCCCGAACGCGCCCCGGCTGCGCTCCTGCGGAAAGGAGTGTTTCCAGGGCGACGCGTTCGACACATCGCAGGAACCACGCCGGTGCACGAAGCACCGGCGTGGCGGTGGGTCAGAACCTGACGCTGGCCTCGATGTAGCTCATGCGGCCAGGCAGGTCGTAGTTCGACGCATCGTAGCCATTGAGCGAGCAGCTCAGGCAGATCGGAGGCTCCTTGCCGAACACGTTGTTGATGCCGCCCGAGATGGTCAGCTTGAGATCCGACGGAACCGTCCAGCTTGCGCGCACGTCGTGGAAGGTGGTGGCACCGAGATGGTTGGTGTTTGCAGCGATGTTGCCGCAGATGGGGTAGCCCTCGGCACCTGCGCAACTCTCGGTGAGGTCGGAGATGTAGCGCGCGGTCCAGCCCGCGCTCCAGTTGCCGAGCGCCCAGTTCAGGCGTGCCGTCGCCTTCCACTTCGGGATCGCGCTGTCGGCGACCTCGATGCCGACGCCGCGCGGCTCGGCTTCGCCGGAGTCGGTGGCGATGGCCTCGTACTTCTTCACGTAGGTCGCCTGCAGGCTGGCGCCGAAGGTGCCGATGCCGGTCTCGTTGCCGAGCCAGTTGATGCCGAAGTCGAAGCCGCGCGTCTCGACGCGGCCCAGGTTGTACAGCGTGTTGTCGAAGGCGTTGATGTTGCCGCCCGAGGAACGGCCGATGCCGCTGCAGAACACCGGATCAAGCGTGGCCACGCAACGCTCGAGCTGGGTTTGCGCATCGGACGCCTGGATCGCGTCCTTGATACGGATGCGGTACCAGGTCAGTTCAAAGTCGAGCTTCTGCGCCCAACTCGTATCCGCGGCCCACGACGGACTGTAGACGCCGCCGATGGTCAGGCTCTTCGAGGTTTCCGGTTGCAGGTCCGGATTGCCGCCGGTGACGACCGAGATCTGCGTGTTGGATTGCTCGAAGGTGGCCGGGTCCGGCACGCCGAGGGCGATGCAGTTCGTCGCGGTCTGACCGGTAGCGAAGTTGCACGGATCCTGGATGGTCGCGTCGAAGCGCGAGAACGTGCCGTACAGCTCGCCGATCGACGGTGCGCGGAAACCTTCCGCCCAGGTGCTGCGCAGGGTGAGGTCGTCGCCGATCTGCCAGCGCAGGCCGAGCTTGTTGTTGGTCGTGCTGCCGAAGTTCGAGTAGTCCGAATAGCGCGAGGCCACGCTGAAATCGAGGCGTTTGGCGAAGGCGGTATCGGCGACCAGCGGCACGTTGAGCTCGAGGTAGACCTCGTCGACGTCGTACGCGCCGCGAGTCGGACCGGACGGCACGCCGTTGGACTCGCCGGCGACGACGATCGCGTCGGGCTGGTAGGAGCCGCTCTGCTCGCGGTGCTCGTAGCCGGTCGCGAAGGCGAGCGCACCGGCGGGCAGCTCGAACAGGTCGCCCGACAGGTTTGCCGTCCACGTGGTCAGCTTCTGCCGGCTGCGGTCGAGCTCGGTGAACAGGATGTAGTCGAGCATGGCCTGGGTGATCGTGCCGGGGCCACCGAACAGGTTCAGCGGTACGCACGGCGCCGTGCAGTCGGCGACCGGACCGAGTGCGCGCTGGATGTGGGCGATGTTGTAGGTGCCGGTGACGGTCTGGGTCGCCTTGTTGTCGGCGTTGACGTAGTTGACGTCCCAGAAGAAGTTGCGCCCGCCCACCTCGAAGTCGCCATTGAGGCCGGTCGAGAAATAGCGCGTGTCGACGTCCTGCCGGAAGATGCGCGGCCCGCCCTCGACCGGACGACGTGCGACCAGCGTGCCGTCTGGGCCGATCGTGATGCCGAACGGGTTGTATGGATTGGTGACGTCGATCGCGACGTAATCGCCAAGCCCGTAAGTGCCCGCTTCCGAGCCGAGGAAGATCGGTTCCGGCGCAGCCTGGTTGGCCGACTCACGCTGCGTGTAGGCGCCCTTGAGGTTCCAGTTGACCGAGTCGGCAATGCGGTAGCTGCCGTTGACGAACACGGCCTTGCGCTCCGACGGCGTCAGCAGCAGGTTGTATGGCGCGAAGTTGAAGCGGTCGCTGTTCGGGCCACTGCCGACCCAACGATGGAAATCGCTGATCGTCGGGATGCCCGAGGTGCCATTGCCCGCGATGTTGCAGAAGTTGTTCGGACACAGTCCGCCGAAGTCGGATGGCGCGGCGAACACGAAGCGCCCCGTCGGCGTTGCCGAACTGCCGTTGTCGACGCCGGTTCCGGGCACCGGGAAACGCGATTGTTCCCACACGCTCGAGCTGATCGAGTCCTGCTTGTAGTAGCTGATGTCGGCGAAGAAATCGAAGCGCTCACCGCTGCCGCCAAGCGAGACATTGCCCTGCCTGGTCTGGCCGTCGCCTTTCGAGTAGTCACCGTAGTAGAGACGCGCGGCACCACCTTCCTGCTTCCGCTTCGTGATGATGTTGACCACGCCGGCGATCGCGTCGGAGCCGTACAGCGACGAGGCGCCATCGGTGAGCACTTCGATGCGGTCGACCGCACTGGCCGGGATCGTGTTGAGATCCACCGCAGCGGACACGCCGGAGGCCGAGGACTCACTGACCCAGCGCAGGCCGTCGACGAGGATCAGGGTGCGCTTGGCGCCGAGGTTGCGCAGCGAGATCGTGGTCGAACCGGAACCGACGCCACCGCCATCGGGCGGGAAACCGAAGTTGCCGGCCGAGTTGAACTTGGTGTTGAGTGACGAGCCGCTCACCGAGAGGCGCTGGATGATGTCGCCGATCGTGCCGAGGCCGGTTGCCTCGATGTCGGCCGAGGTGATGACCTGTACCGGCACCTGACCTTCGATTTCGGCCTTGCGGATGCGCGAACCGGTGACGGTGATCGCCTCCAGGGTCTGTGCCTCGTCGCCGGTGGCGGGCTGGGCCTGGACGGCCGTCGCGGGTACCGCAACCAGACCGGCTGCGAGGCCTGCGCGGACTGCCAGGGCAAGATTGAAACTGCGAGCTGCCATGTACTCTCTCCGATGATGGTGGTTGTCGCGGGTCCATACCGGGGACAGGGGACACCCGGTTAAAAAACCGTAAACCCTTGTGCAGCAAATTGCCAGAGATACAAGCCATGGATGTCCAAATTTCTCTCCCGGGGGCGTACGGCTACGGCGGCAACGGCTGCGGCCCGCACGCGGTGACCTCGGTGGCACGCAACGCACCAACCCCCGCGCGCACCTACGGCTGCGACGCCGCCGGCAACGTGTCCAGCCGGACAACGCCTGTATCGCAACGGCAATGACTGCACGATCGGCGGCTACGCCGCGATCAAGTTCCGCGCGCCCGCTTCGGTCTGCAAGGTCTGCGCATTGCGCGCCCAGCGCCTGCGCAAACCCGACACCACACCCCCGCGACAGGTTGCTGTGCTGGCCCGGAAGGTGGTCGCCACGCACACGCAGTGCATGCGCGAACGCATCGACACCGACGCGGGCAAAGCGCAGTACGGCCAACGCCACGCCACCGTCGAACCGGTGTTCGGCAATCTGTGTTTGCTCGCTCCTGCCCGAGAAGAACCAACACCGCCAGGTATGCGAAGGAAAGCAAGAACAGCAGCAATGCGATCTTTGGGGTGCGGTTGGACTTGAACATGAGGCCTAACGCCTGAATTCAGCGGCGCGCGTAGCGCGTCCGCTGGAATGAGTTGTTAGGCAGCAGCACCTTGTCGTACTCGAAGTTCCGGCCAGACCCGTTGAACCTGCCGCAGGCATTCTTGGAGCTTGGCCGCGACCGCTGGTTGAACGTCAGCGCCACCGAGCCGGAGAAACTCGACAATCGCTTGACCTGTCTCGCCGAGAAGCTCGGAAGATGTTGCGTACGCTGCCGAAGAATGCGACTCCAGGGAGTCTGCAAGAGACACGAGACCGGATGCCCGAGCTTCGGCAATAGCTTCCCGAAGTAACGGATAGAAATCTTTCACTTCGTTTGCCATCACGCTGCCCCTGCTGCCTAACGCCATTCATCACGCGCGTTCGTCTTCGCACGTCGCGTGCATGAATTTGTTGGGCATCCTTCTCTAATCACAGAGTAGCTCTGGATCATTGAGCAACGCGTACCAAAAGGGTGAGAACGCAAGCCAGATTGCGTAGGCCACTATGAAAAGCGGCAGGACCGTTACGAGACAATGCCTCATCGGCTGAGCGAGACGTCTGGGTAGCTTGCCCTCAAGAGCTGGAGCGAATGAGAAGAGGATGTTTAGCAGCCCAACACCGGCCAAACACAGGAATGCGACCATGATCCATTCGACCTCCATGAACTCCGCGCAGGGAACGAACCTGCCCAGGACGTAGGGCGCAAAGAATGACAAACCGGAAGACGCAACTATGCCGATAGCGTAGCGCTGGTTTGCCCGCACGACGGCGGTTTGCCACCAATCACTCATGGGGCTTTCCGTTCTCATTCCGCTCTCGTTGCCCAACGTTCGAGGTAACCGGCGACTTGCGCGTAAGCGCAAGGCGTCCGGTTGACTGAGGGGTTAGACCGCACCGCGCCCAACCTTTAGTGGCCCTTGGGGACGATGACGGCCCTGACTTCGAAGTCATCGCCTTTTTGGCTCAAATCGCTTTCTAGGCCCCGCGGATTGGAAACCCAACCCTCCGGGTCGTACACAAAGCAAAGAAGTCGCTTGCAATCGGGATGTGCTCTATATCGCTGGCAATCGATCAGCAGTTCGTCACCGAGCTCACGAGCCTTGAGAGTTGCCCTTGTTTTCTTTACTTCGATGATGATCTGCTCGCTCTTGAGTAGGAAGTCCACCCGCGAACTTCCACCAGCGTAGCTTGGCGTCCATTCCTCTCGGCGGATATCATCGAAATAGATGTGCAGGAGCGTATGAAGCAAGTCCTGAACGTCGTACTCGTCGTTGACAACAAGCGTATCGCGGTTCGAGTGACGAGACCTGATTTGGCGTGCGATCAGGTGGAAGCGACCGCAGACCTGTTCCACCAGAGCAAGTGCGTCCATAGCTTGTGAGCCAGCACCGTTAGCTAGCTTTGCCTTGAGGGCGGCCCATGGGAATGCCTTGCCACAGCCCGAACAGTGAGTTGGCACTGGGGTGCTAAACCCAATGGCAATCACTCCATCGGTTTTGTAGTCGCCCGGGATTCCTTGACCACACTCCGGACATTTGTGAATCGTCGCAGCCCCGCAGGTCGCGCAAAAATTCTTTCGAAACTGGGGAGACGAATTGAAGCTGTCGGTGATCTGGTGCCCGTTGAGGCAGACCTGCTGTATGTCGTGGTGTCCCATGATGAGGATTGTGCGGTCTAACGTCCTGAGTTCAGCCGCCGCCGTAGGCGGTCGGCTGCGACGAACAGTTAGACCCGATGGCCAATGCGCATTCCACTGATCTCGGACAGCGATTCCATTCCCATCGCGGACAGCGTTCCATGCGATGGCGGACACTCTGCGCAGGTGTCCTGAGTGACGTTCCAATCGTAGCCGAAGTGTCCGCCATCAGCGTGGAACACGCAATCCCGCGTTCGACATTCGGGGGCGAGCAGGATCAGGAAGCGGAGACACTGAAAGCCCAGGTCACGCCAAAGCGATCCGTGAGCATGCCAAAGCCTGCGCTCCACGCTGACGCTGCGAGCGGCTCCACGGCCGTGGCGTCGACGGCCAGCGCGTTCCAGTAGGTCTGCAATTCTTCGAGGCTGTCGGCGCTGACCGAGACAAAAAGCGCCTGGTTGGTGAGCGTGACGCCGTTTTCGCGACGGGTCCAGCCGCCCGCGGCGATGCCACCCTCGGTCTGGCCGGGGATGTCATAGCCCATCACACGGAAGCCACTCTGGGCGGTGACAAGGCCAAACACGACCTTGTCGGCGTCCGGCGCGTTGGCCGGCATGCCAAAGTCTGCATAGGTCTTGATGACCAGGTGGCCACCGAAGACGGACTGATAGAACGCCAGCGCATGGCGTGCGTTTCCACAAAAATTGAGGTGGGTGGTCGTCTGAATTGGCATCTTTGCTCCTGAAGTGAGATTGGCCCCATTGGCCAACTTCACCAGTTTCCCACCCGATTAGGTCAGTTTCTGTCCTGAATATGCAATACAGTCAGAAACATGAAAACGACAGAACGGCAGCTCCGCCTGCTGTCGCTGCTGCAGAGCCGTCGCGAGTGGCCTGGTCCGCTGCTGGCATCCCGCCTCAACACCAGCGACCGCACGATTCGCAGAGACATCGATCGCCTCCGCGGCATGGGCTACAGCATCCAGGCCACCGTCGGCCCCGAGGGCGGATACCGGCTCGAAGCCGGGCATGCGTTGCCACCATTGCTTTTCGATGACGACCAGGCAGTGGCGGTGGCCATCGCGCTGCGTGCGGCCAAAACCATCGGCGCAGGACTCGAAGAGGCCGCCATCCGCGCGCTCGGCACAATCCGCCAAGTCATGCCATTGCCACTAAGGCAGCGTCTCGACGCACTGGAGCTCACAGCGATCGGGCGCCCCGGCGATGCCCACGCCGTGACAGCATCGCTCGACGTGCTCGTGACCCTTGCACAAGCCATCCACGACCGTCAGACCCTGCACTTCGACTACGCGCCCCACGACGATGCAGATGACTGCGACCTACGTCCACAGCGACATGTGGAGCCTCACCACCTGGTTCTCTCCAGTGGCCGGTGGTACCTTGTCGCCTGGGAGAATGGCAGTGAGGACTGGCGCCTCTTTCGTGCCGACCGAATCCGCCCTCGCGTTCCCTTCGGTGCCCGGTTCATTCCGCGCCCGGTACCAGGCGGCGATGTCAAGGAATTCGTCTCCGCCCGGTTCAAAGGCTCGAACGCCAACGATTGGGCATGCCGCGGAACCGTTCGCCTTCACTTGCCAGCGCGGGCAGTTCTTCCCTTCGTCGGCGATGGAAAGGTCACGGCTGTCGATTCGCATACCTGCACGCTTGAACTGGGCTCGTGGTCCTGGGGCTCCCTGGCCGCTTCCTTTGGAAGGTTCGAGGTGGCGATGGAAGTGATCGGCCCGCCCGAGCTGGCGGCTGCCTTCGCGGCGCTCGCCAAGCGCTATGCGCAGGCCGGCAAGAAAGGGCCGATCGGTTCAGCCGCCGCCGTAGGCGGTCGGCTGCGACGAACAGTTAGACCCGATGGCCAAAACGGGAAACCCCAACTTGGCGACGGGCGCAAACTGCGAAAAAGCACTGCGCCACCGAGGCGACGCAAAGCATGAAAAATGATAGCTGCTTGCGCTTGCTGTGAAAGCGCCAGAGGCCAAAAAAGCTTGAAACAAGTAAACTGCCCGCAGGCGTAGCCCGGAGAAACGGCAAACCAGGCGCTGAATAACGCCTGAGAAACTGAATGCCGTTGGAAAAAGCATGGCCTGAATAAAGCGGGTTTTCAGCGGGACTAACACCTGAGTTAAGCCGACCTGCGTAGCGCAGGTGACGGCGTGGCAAGCTTAACCTGCCACGCCGTTGCCGGAGCGAAGTAGGTTCGGCTTGAACGAATTGTTAGGTGCGCTCACAGGTAGACTCGACTGCTGCCTCTTTGTACATCGAGTTGACGGGAATAGAGCGCGAGGAATGGCCCGTAAACTCTAGTATGCGCGATTGATAAATAGATTTTTTGCGCACCTGAGCATCCTGCGCCTGCTGCCCGATCTCTTTGGTGATAGATGGGTCAGAAGATGTCAAAAACTCCACCCTTTGAACGGTAGAGGTAATGACGTCATCCTCCAGCAGCCATGTCCCCCACGCTCTGTCGGTGGTGGTGATGGAAGGTTTGCCATGCGGCGTTATGACCGACGTTGTGAGGGTCGAATACGTGCCGTCAGACGCATTGACGGTCTCTGTTGTAACTGAAATGTCGAAGTTTGGGCCGTGCATGACCGTGGGACCGCAGCGCCAAGTTCCGATAAGGTCCTTACTGGTCAGAGCCACCTTGCCGGTCGTCGCGCAACCGCCAAGGAGCAGGCTGGCGATGAAGAGAACTATCAATCGCATTGATGCTCCTAAGCGCACCTAACGCCGCAGTTCAGCGGCGGCCCGCTGCCGGTTGTAGCGCACGGCGTGCGCATAATGAAATGACGCACACGCGGTGCGCCGCGATGCGGGTGGGACCGTCCGCTGCAACTGGTTGTTATACGCCACGTGACACACCGCTACAGTTTTTGCGAAACCACTCGATCTGTTCTTCGGTGTCGGGAACGGTGACGCCGCGGGCCTTTGACACCATTGCGAACACGTCGCGCGGCTCGTGGCCCAAGGATACGAGTACTGCTGCAGCCGCGATACCAGAACGCCCGATTCCTGCGCGACAGTGCACGGCAACGCCACGGCCGGCGCGCACATCACCCGCGAGCCGGCTCGTGAACGTATGGAACTCGCGTGTTGCCAGGGGAACACCACGATCAGCAATGGGGAAGCTAAGAAACGTAAGCCCTACTTTCTCTGCGACCGAACGCTCCGCCGTAAGCTCGAGCTCCGACTCTTCTCGAGGCTCGAGCAACGAAGCAATTGTTGTGACGCCAATCTGGCTTAAGCCGCGCAGCTCGTCACGAAGCCACTCGCCGGATCGCGGTCGTGCCATGACGGCAAGAAAACCACCGTCCTGCGCTAGCACTCTGTAAATCTGCGGAACCATATCCGTGGCGTATAACGCCCAAACTCAGCCGCGCCCTTGACGACGCGAAGCGGCGGCAAGGACGTCGGCTGGAGTGCCTTGTTGGGCTGGGTTACGTTCACGAAAAAAGCAGGTCAACCAAGAACGTGGAAGAAACTGCCACCCCCATGTCTCTCAACGTGTTCTTCGACGCTTCTTTCGCTGTCGCCTTGCCAGAAAGCACATTGCCAGCATTCACAGCTGCGGCAAGAAGCCCTGACACTGCTGCTGCATCTTGCAACTGCGAGATATGCGCTTGGTCGGAAACGCTGGAGAACGCATTTCCCACATCATTTTCCAGCGCCGCATTACTAAAGCCGGAGCTTTTCACCCCAGAAATTGAATTGGCCACTTCGTCAGTTGCGGCTATAGAAATTTCGGGATATTTATCGAGGTGCTTCGCCAATAGAGAACTGCTATCTGTTGCCTTTAGTTGAAGTTCTGCGAGATCTTTTCCATCACGGCTTAGCACCACATCCGCTCCCGGATGATTTGTTTTTGGAAAAATTCTGGCAGTAATTGCATCTCCGTTCAGGTTTTCTCGGCGGACGAATTGGAGTTCGTGGTAAATACCCTTAACGTTGTTTGCCAAGCCTCGCAGGGAATCATCGTCCATACTCCGCAGATAGCTCCCCATCTCGGACAATGACATATCAGAAAGTGCATTACTGGAGCGGCGCAGTGCCTCAACAACGAGTTGCTCGTCAGTTGAAAGCTGCAGTTGTGCCTTGTTTATCAGGTTAGCAAACACAGTTGCTACGGTGGTAACCGCTGTTGAAGATTTAGTTTTCAGGATGCCCATGACTCAAGCTCCTTAGAGAGTTTTTCGAATTCATGCTTACGGTTTACTAGACCAAGGCAGTTCTTCAGATTCAGTGTCTTTACTGCCCTATGCTCGTGGTAGTCCATAAACCGCTTCACAAGTGGCCTCCAAGCCTTTTCGAGCACAAAGCGGGCATCAGCTTTCTTTACTGCAACCTTCGAATCTCGCTGCTCGCGAAATGCCTTGACCAACCCGAGACTGGCATCAACGAGGGCTTTTTCTTCATCAGTAATGGATTCCACAGATCGTGGCTTTCCCTTCCAGAACTTTAGCCCCAAATATCCGACAACCAGACCAATGCCACCAGTGAGAACTGTGCCGGCAAAGACACCGCCACCGACGAGGGAACCTAGCCAAAATAGGGTGGCATTTGACGCTGCGGCCCCCGAGAGACCGGCGATAGCTGTTCCTGTAGATGCTGTGCCGAAAGTGCCGATCAGACCCAGCACCCCCGCAGCGCCCGCAGCGCCGGAGGTTTTTGCTATCAGGACACTAGCGAGTTTTGATGAATCCTTGTGCGACACCTGCAAAATATTAGCGACGAGTTTTGTAAGCGTCTCGTCTGCTTGAAGCAACCACTGCTCGTTCATACCATTCCCCGTAAGGCCCAACACCTGAGTTAAGCCGAACTGCGTAGCGCAGGTAGCGGCGTGGCAAGCTTAACCTGCCACGCCGATGCCGGAGCGAAGCAGTTTCGGCTTGAACGAATTGTTAGGCATCTGCTCCACTTGCTAGCGGGAATAGCTTGAAGATGTAGCCAGCGTCATGCCAGTCCGGGTCATGGTGCATGCGAAATTCCCAGAACCGAGTGTGCGGCTTTTCTGCCAGGAGTCCTTGCAGGGCGTCATTGGCCAGTTCTGGGTTGTGCACGCGGAATGACAATTGCCTGAGACCATTCCAAGTACTACGTGCAAGGAACAGTGCGTTGTTCCCCTCAATGGCCGACTCAATTCGGTCGCCGATCTCGAAGAGAAGCTTGCTTTCTTCTGGGGTAGGCATGCCTTCCTCAGCAAGGTCCTGGGCCTGAATGTTGACCTCGAGGTGCCAGGGGAAGATTTCGGTGTGTCGGAAGGTCAGGAGCGAGTCATTGACCACAATGACCTCTGGCAGGTCGTTGCGATTAGCGTCGAAGAGCGTGTAATGCGGCTCTGGTAAGACTATGCGGACGCGATTCTCTGTCACAGATGCCTAACGCTTGAGGTAACCGGCGCGAACCCGCGCAGCGGGTTTGCGTCCGGTTGACCGAATAGTTAGAAACCGACTCACACCTTGAACTTGTTGGTGATGATACGCCATTTGCCAAGATGCACTGCCATGTCACGCCGCCAGATTGCGCAATGAAAAGAATTAATGTTTTTGGGTGCAGCCCTACCTTTGTACTTCTGGGCAAAATGGTCTTGCAGCCAACCCTGCTTGAAGATGTAGAACTGATCCTCACCGAGCTGGTTGCCTAGGGCGACGAACACGCAAATGATCTTGCGGTCGAGCTCCGGGCTCTTGCCGTGCACAACCTGACGCCCCGATTCGAGCTCGACGCTAAGAAACCTACGAACGTCAAACTGCCACGAGTCGCCAGTTATGGTCTTTACTTGAATGAGGCCCGTGATGCCATTTGCGTACGCGAGGATGTCAATGTCTGGGACGTTGCCAGAGAACGGGGCCGCAAGAATATGCCGCCTCCCGAGTTCCGCCGTGACGAGATGCTCACCGACTTGGCCAGTCAGTTTTGTATGCCATCCCGTTGCCATAGACTCCCCCTGAGGTTTCTAACTACAAGTAGACCCCGAATCCGAGGCATAGCATGGATCGTTCAGCATCGGCGCGGTGCGCGTCAAGCGGTTTTCCTGCATGAAATCAATCCTTTGTCCGATTCCAGGGGCGACGGATTTCACTGAACGTCCCTGCGTTGTCGACGGATGCGGGGTGTTATGGAATATCACGATGGATCGGAGGGGTAGCAAGTGGTGCGGCGGACCGGCCCGCTCGGCGCCTGTTCGACGAGATTCGGCGCATATTGCGGCTCAAACGCTACAGCTTGTACACCGAAAGGGCGTACACCGGATGGATCCGCAGGTTCATCCTTGCCAGTGGCCGTCGACACCCTCGGGAGTTGGGGGCGGCGGAGCTTGAAGCCTTCCTGAGCGGACTGGCCGTGCAGGGTCGCGTGGCGGCGAGCACGTAGAACCAGGCGTTGTCGGCGATCCTGTTCCTTACCGCAGTGTCCTTAAATGTGCCGCGACATGGACGCCGCTATCGCTCGGCTTCGTCGAAGTGCTCAACTACAAGATTCGTGCTATCCAGCGTCACGCCTACTGGCAGAATCGCCCACACGACATCTGCAAGACCCCACCAAAGCAATGATCTGCATCCGTCTCGCCACCTCGTTCGTCGTCGCTCTCGTCGCGGTTGTCTCACCGGCCCAGGCCGCCGACCGCGAGCAGCAGCGCAGTCAGTACCGCCGCGCCCTCGAAGCGGTCGCACGCGAATCCGGCGATGCCTGGAAGCGCCACGCGATCGACCTCGCCGACTATCCGCTGCTGCCCTACGTGGAACTTGGCGTGCTCGAGCGCGGCAAGACGCCGCCATCGACCACCGCAGTCGAGGCTTTTCTCGCGCGCTGGCCGGACAGTCTCGTGGCGCGCAACCTGCGCGAGAAGACCCTGCGCCGCCTCGCCAATGCCGGCGATTGGGCGACCTTCCGCCGACTCTGGCAGGACAGTGGATCGCTTGAACTGAAATGCGCCTGGCAGCGCGCGCGCATCGATGCCGGAGAGAAACCGGACTACGCGCAGGACATCGCCGCGCTGTGGATGCAGCCGCGCGCGACACCGGCCTTGTGCGAACCGCTGTTCGCCTGGGCGCGCACGAGCGGTGGCCTGACCGATGCCGAGGTGTGGGCGCGCATCGAAGCGGCTGCCGCCGCCGCCAATCCCGAAACCGTTGCCATGATCGGCACGCGCCTCGACGCACCCGGCAAGGCCGCCGCCGACCGCGTCGCCGCCACCGTGCGCGATCCGGCCAGTGTGCTCGCCAATGCCGCGGCCTGGCCCGACACGCCACGCAACCGCGATGCGCTGTCGTTCGGTTTCATGCGTCTGGCCCGCCGCGACAGCGCCACCGCGGAAACGCGCTGGGCCGCACTCGGTGCGAAGTTCCAGTGGGATCCGGCGCAGAAGTACCGCATCCTCAATGCGATCGCGGTGTACCGCTCGACCGGCTATGAAGACGATGCACTCGCACGCCTGAAGGCCTTGCCGATCGAAGCCGCCGACGATGCCTCGCGCGAGTGGCACGTGCGCGTGGCGCTGGCGACCGGCGACTGGAACGAGACGCTGGCGGCGCTTGAAGCGATGAGCGAGGCGCAGCGGGCCGATGCGCGTTGGCGCTACCTGCGCGCGCGCATGCTTGACAAGCTCGGCCGCAAGGATGAAGCCGGCGCGCTGTTCGCTGAAGTCGCGCGCGAGGCGAACTTCCACGGCTTCCTCGCCGCCGACTGGATCGGCGCGGACTACTCGATCTGCGCGGATGTCTTCGCCGCCGACCGCAACACCGAGAAGCGCCTGCTCGCCCAGCCCGATCTCGCCCGTGCGTTCGAGTTTCACGCCCTTGGCCAACTCGACAACGCGCGTCGCGAATGGGATTTCGCGATGACGAAGCTGGAGCCGGCCGACCGCCGCCTCGCCGCCGACATCGCCTATCG
Organism: Dokdonella sp.; assembly: GCF_019634775.1. Lineage (NCBI taxonomy): Bacteria > Pseudomonadati > Pseudomonadota > Gammaproteobacteria > Lysobacterales > Rhodanobacteraceae > Dokdonella > Dokdonella sp. The sequence goes on along the minus strand of NZ_JAHCAS010000001.1, from coordinate 494,614 downwards.
CAAGGATTGGTACGACCGTGCCGTGTTCCTGTTGTCGGCCTCACCTACGACACAGCGCCACTACGAGCAGCGCTTTCCGCTGGCGATGAAACCGCACGTGACGCGCGAGGCGCGCAGCGCCGGCATCGATCCTGCCTGGTCCTACGCGATCATCCGCGCCGAGAGCGCGTGGATGACCGACGCGCGTTCGCATGCCGACGCCTACGGCCTCATGCAGCTTCTGCCCAGTGTTGCCAAGGAGGTCGCGCAGCGGGCGCAACTGCCCTACCACAAGCCGGGCGACCTGTTCGATCCGGCCTACAACGTCCAGCTTGGCACACGTTTCCTCGCGCAGATGGCCGGCCAGTATTCGGGCAGCCCGTGGCTGGCCAGCGCGGCCTACAACGCCGGTAGCGCGCCGGTGAAGCGCTGGCTGGCCGCGCGCGGCGGCCTCGAACCGGATTTCTTCATTGAGACGATCCCGTACAAGGAAACCCGCGAGTACGTGGCGCGCGTGCTCGCCTTCAGCGTCATCTACGACTGGCGCCTCAATGCCAGCGTCGTTCCGCTTGCCGCCCGTCTGCCGAAGATCGGCCAGCCCTACCAATCGCCGAAGCACGACGCCCAACGCAAGCGCGTATCCTGCGCGGTCGCCGACCGCCTCCCGTAGGAGTCCCTTCGGGGGCGATGCCTGCCGATGGTCGCGACGAAAAGCATCGCCCGTGCACGGGCTCCTACGGCATTTTTTGTTCCGTAGGTGCGCCTGTGGGAGCGCCTTCGGGCGCGACGTTTTTCACACCGTCACGGGATTCGGCTTCTCGGGATCGAGCTTCCATTCGCGGATCGCGCGGGCGACGTCCTCGGGGTTCATCTGGCCATCGGCTGCCAGCGCAGCGATGGCGGCGTGGGCGATCCACCAGCGGTCGACCTCGAAGAACGAGCGCAGGTGCGCGCGCGTGTCGCTGCGGCCGTAGCCGTCGGTGCCGAGCGCGATGAAGCTGCGTCCGGCCGGGATGAAGGCCCGGATCTGGTCCGAATACGCGCGCACATAGTCGGTCGCCGCGACGATCGGGCCGCTGCGACCATCGAGGCATTCGGCGACCCAGGACTTGCGCGGCTGCTTCGCCAGCGGGTGCAGGCGATTCCAGCGCTCGACGTCGAAGCCGTCGCGGCGCAGTTCGTTGAAGCTCGGGCAGGACCAGATGTCGGCGGCCACGCCGAACTCCTTCTCCAGCAGTTCGGCCGCGGCGATCACCTCGCGCAGGATCGTGCCCGACCCGAGCAGTTGCACGGTCGGGCGTTTCCCTTTGCTCTTGCCTTTGCCCGATTCCCCATTCCCCGTCCCCGATTCCCTGAACAGGTACATGCCCTTGATGATCCCTGCCTCCGCGCCTGCCGGCATGTCCGGGTGCGCGTAGTTCTCGTTCATCACGGTGAGGTAGTAGTAGGTGTCCTCCTGCTCGGTCAGCATGCGGCGCACGCCATCCTGCAGGATCACCGCAACCTCGTAGGAGAAGGTCGGGTCGTAGCTGCGGCAGTTCGGAATCGTGCCGGCGACCACGTGCGAATGGCCGTCCTCGTGCTGCAGACCCTCGCCGTTGAGCGTGGTGCGGCCGGCGGTGCCGCCGACCAGGAAGCCGCGCGCGCGCATGTCGCCGGCGGCCCAGGCGAGGTCACCGATGCGCTGGAAGCCGAACATCGAGTAGTAGATGTAGAACGGCAGCATCGGCACGTCGCTGAACGAATAGCTCGTTGCCGCGGCCATCCATGAGGACATCGCGCCTGGTTCGCTGATGCCCTGCTGGAGCACCTGGCCTGACTGGTCCTCGCGGTAGTACATGAGCTGGTCGGCGTCCATCGGCTTGTACTTCTGGCCGAACGGCGCGTAGATGCCGATCTGGCGGAACAGGCCTTCCATGCCGAAGGTGCGGGCCTCGTCGGCGACGATCGGCACGATGCGCGGTCCGATCTCCTTGTCGCGCAGGAACAGGTTGAGCGCCCGCACGAAGGCCATGGTCGTGGAGATCTCGCGTTCGCCGGTGCCGTTCGTCAGCGCGTCGAACGTGGCCAACTCCGGCGTGGCCATCGAAGCCGAGGTGCGCCGGCGCTGCGGCAGGAAGCCGCCGAGCGCGCGACGGCGTTCCAGCATGTATTCGACTTCGGGCGAATCCTTGCCGGGGTGGTAGTACGGCACCTGCGGCAGGTCGGCGTCGGCGACCGGGATGTTGAAGCGATCGCGGAACGCACGCACCGCGTTGTCGTCCATCTTTTTCTGCTGGTGGGTGATGTTCTGCGATTCACCGGCACCGCCCATGCCGTAGCCCTTGACCGTCTTGGCGAGGATCACGGTCGGCATGCCCTTGGTGTTGACCGCCTCGTGGTAGGCCGCATAGACCTTGTGCGGATCGTGGCCGCCGCGGTTGAGACGCCAGATGTCTTCGTCGGAAAGGCTGGCGACCATCTCGCGCGTCTCCGGGTGCTTGCCGAAGAAGTGTTCGCGCGTGTACGCGCCGCCGAAGGCCTTGCAGTTCTGGTATTCGCCGTCGACGGTTTCCATCATGACCCTGCGCAGCGTGCCGTTGTGGTCGCGCGCAAGGAGCGGATCCCAGTAGCTGCCCCAGATCAGCTTGATCACGTTCCAGCCGGCACCGCGGAACACGCCTTCGAGTTCCTGGATGATCTTGCCGTTGCCGCGCACCGGGCCGTCGAGGCGCTGCAGGTTGCAATTGACCACGAAGATCAGGTTGTCGAGACCCTCGCGACCGGCCAGCGAGATCGCACCGAGCGTCTCGGGCTCGTCCGATTCGCCGTCGCCGACGAAGCACCACACCTTGCGGTCGCTCACCGGGATCAGGCCGCGGTGCTCGAGGTACTTCATGAACTGGGCCTGGTAGATCGCCTGCAGTGGGCCGAGGCCCATCGATACGGTCGGCACCTGCCAGTAGTCGGGCATCAGCCACGGGTGCGGATACGAGGGCAGTGCCTTGCCCTTGCCGATGACTTCCATGCGGAAATGGTCGAGCTGTTCCTCGCTGATGCGGCCTTCGAGGAAGGAGCGCGCGTACACGCCCGGGCTGGAATGGCCCTGGTGGAAGATCAGGTCACCGGGGTGGCCGTCGCTCGGTGCGCGCCAGAAGTGATTGAAGCCGACGTCGTAGAGCGTGGCGGACGAGGCGAAGCTGGCGATGTGGCCGCCGAGTTCGCCCGGCTTGCGGTTCGCACGCACGACCATCGCCATCGCGTTCCAGCGGATCAGCGAGCGGATCCGCCATTCCATGGCCGCGTCGCCGGGCGACTTGGCCTCGAGGTGTGGTGGGATGGTGTTGATGTACTCGGTGGTCGGCTGGAATGGCAGGTGGCCGCCGGCACGGCGTGTTTCCTCGACCATGCGCTGCAGGAGTTGGTGCGCGCGGTCGGTACCGTCCGCATCGATGACCGACTTGATCGAATCGGTCCACTCACGGGTTTCGACCGGGTCGAGGTCCTGATCGAGTATGTCCTGCAACGGGTTCATGCGGATTCCTCAGGTGTCGCCATGGGCAGGGGGCGGCACATCGCCGCCCGCGGACGTCCGAGTGTAGCCGTCGGCTGTGGCGACTGCATGCTGCGTGGCGGTGAAGCCCGCGCCCGCCCAATCACCGTCTCTGGAAACGACTGCACGAAACCGCCGCAGGAAACCGCCGCAGGAAACCGCTGTAGGAAATGGCCGCAGGAAACGGCCGTAGGAAACGGCTTTAGCCGTGATGCCCCTGCCGTACAACGTCAAAAAGAAAGAGCATCACGCCTGAAGGCGTCTCCTACGGAGCAAATCCCATCACCGCTCCCTCGCCGCGCGGATCTGCGCCTCGACCGCGGCGATCGCGGTCATGTTGACGACGCGGCGAACGGTCGCGGCCGGAGTCAGGATGTGGGCCGGCCTGGACATGCCCATCAGCACAGGGCCGAGGGCGACCGCACGAAAACACCGTAGGAAACCGCCGCAGGAAACCGCCGCAGGAAACCGCCGTAGGAAACGGCTTTAGCCGTGATGCCCCTGCCGTACAACGTCAAAAAGAAAGAGCATCACGCCTGAAGGCGTTTCCTACGGAGCTGTTCCCATCACCGCTCCCTCGCCGCGCGGATCTGCGCTTCGACCGCGGCGATCGCGGTCATGTTGACGACGCGGCGAACGGTCGCGGCCGGAGTCAGGATGTGGGCCGGCCTGGACATGCCCATCAGCACCGGGCCGAGGGCGACCGCACGAAAACGCCGCAGGAAACGGCCGTAGGAAACCGCCGCAGGAAACGGCCGTAGGAAACCGCCGCAGGAAACGGCCGCAGGAAACCGCCGTAGGAAACCGCCGTAGGAAACGGCCGCACGAAACCGCCGCAGGAAACGGCCGTAGGAAACCGCCGCAGGAAACGGCCGTAGGAAACGGCCGTAGGAAACGGCTTTAGCCGTGATGCCCCTGCCGTACAACGTCAAAAAGAAGAAGCATCACGCCTGAAGGCGTCTCCTACGGAGCAATTCCCATCACCGCTCCCTCGCCGCACGGATCTGCGCTTCGACCGCGGCGATCGCGGTCATGTTGACGACGCGGCGAACGGTCGCGGCCGGAGTCAGGATGTGGGCCGGCCTGGACATGCCCATCAGCACCGGGCCGAGGGCGACGCCTTCGGTCATCACGCGGGTGATGTTGTAGGCGATGTTGGCGGCGTCGAGGTTTGGACAGACATAGACGTTGGCCAGGCCCTTGAGCCGCGAGTTCGGAAACAGGCGTTCGCGCACTTCCTCGTTGAATGCGGTGTCGGCATGCATCTCGCCCTCGATCTCGAGATCCGGGTCGCGCTCGCGCACGAGTTCGAGCGCGCGGCGCATCTTCGCCGCGGAGGCGTCCTCGTGGCTTCCGAAGTTCGAATGCGAGAGCAGGGCGATCTTCGGGTTGACCCCGAACAGGCGCAGGCGGATCGCTGCCTGCAGGGTCGCCTCGGCGACCTGTTCGGCGGTCGGGTCGAGCTTGACGTGGGTGTCGATGAAGAAGAACAGTCCCTTGTCGTTGACCACGCCGGTCATCGCCGAGGGCGACTGCACGCCGGGTTCGAGCGGGATGATGTCGAGGATGTAGCGCAGCTTCTTGTGGTAGCGGCCGACGATGCCGGTCAGCATCGCGTCGGCTTCGCCCCGTCGCAGCATCAGCGCCGCGATCACGCTCGGGCGCGAGCGCACGATCGCCTTGGCGCTGTCGGGGGTGACGCCGCGGCGTTCGAGCAGGGCGTGGTACTCGCTCCAGTAGTCCTTGAAGCGAGGGTCGTTTTCGATGTTGCAGACCTCGAAATCGATGCCGGGCTTGAGGCGCAGGCGCATGCGCTGGATGCGCGATTCGATCACCGCAGGGCGACCGATCAGGATCGGCCAGGCCAGGTGCTCGTCGGCGATGTGCTGCACCGCGCGCAGCACGGTTTCCTCCTCGCCCTCGGCGAAGACGACGCGTTGGCGGTCGCTGCGTGCGCGGTCGAACACCGGCTTCATGACCAGGCCGCTGCGGAACACGAAGCTGTTGAGGCGCTCGCGGTAGGCCTCGGCGTCGGCCAATGGGCGCGTGGCGACGCCCGAGGCCATCGCCGCGCGCGCGACCGCCGGCGACAACTCGGTCAGCAGGCGCGGATCGAACGGCTGCGGGATCAGGTAATCGGGCCCGAACGAGCGCGTCTGCCCGCCGTAGGCCCGTGCGGCGACATCGGACATCTCGCGACGCGCCAGTTCGGCGATCGCATGCACGCAGGCGATCTTCATCTCCTCGTTGATCGCCGTCGCGCCGACGTCGAGCGCACCGCGGAACAGGTAAGGGAAGCACAGCGCGTTGTTGACCTGGTTCGGATAGTCCGAGCGGCCAGTGGCGATGATCGCGTCCGGGTTCGCCTCGCGCACCAGTTCGGGGAGGATTTCCGGGGTCGGATTGGCCAGGGCGAACACGATCGGCTTGTCGGCCATACGCCGCACCATGTCCGGGCTCAGCACGCCCGGCGCGGACAGGCCGAGGAAGACGTCGGCGCCATCGATGATCTCGTCGAGCGTGCGGGCGTCGGTATCGCGCGCGAAGCGCGCCTTGTTCTCGTCCATCTCCTCGGTGCGACCGCGCCAGACCACGCCGAGGCGGTCGGCCACCCAGATGTTGGCCGGATCGACGCCGAGGCTGACCAACATGTTGAGGCAGGAGATGCCGGCCGCGCCGGCGCCGGTGTGCACGACCTTGATCTTCGCGATGTCCTTCTCGACGATCGTGAGCGCGTTGATCAGCGCCGCGCCGACGATGATCGCGGTGCCGTGCTGGTCGTCGTGGAACACCGGGATCTTCATGCGCTCGCGCAGCTTGCGCTCGACCGCGAAGCACTCCGGCGCCTTGATGTCCTCGAGGTTGATGCCGCCGAAGCTCGGTTCGAGGCTGGCGATGATGTCGACGAGCTTGTCCGGGTCGTTCTCGTCGATCTCGATGTCGAACACGTCGATGCCGGCGAACTTCTGGAACAGCATGCCCTTGCCTTCCATCACCGGCTTGGCCGCCAGCGGGCCGATGTTGCCGAGGCCGAGCACGGCGGTGCCGTTGGTGATGACGGCGACGAGATTGCCGCGCGCGGTCAGCGTCGCCGCCTCGCCGGGATCGCGCACGATCTCGTTGCAGGCGAAGGCGACGCCCGGCGAATAGGCCAGCGACAGTTCGCGCTGGGTCACCACCGACTTGGTCGGTACCACCTTGATCTTCCCGGCCGGTGCGCGGCGGTGGTATTCGAGGGCGGCTTGCTTGAGGTCGTCGGTCTTTTTCTGGGACATGTCGGTCGAGGGGCGGCGGCGAGCGGCTAGTGTACGCAAGGGATCGGCTCACAGGGCGAGCACGAGATCCTCGGCCGCGACGCGGTCGAGGCGGATGCGGTTGGCGAACAGCGAGAAGGCGAGCATGGTCGCCAGCCCGTTGGCATGCTGCACCCAGCGCGGCAGCCAGGTCGGCGCAGCGATGTAGCCGGAAGCGAACTCGCCCTGCAGGGAGACCACGTCGTGCAGGCTCATCTTGCCGGCGAACAGGTTGCGGCAGAGGTCGAGGCGCTTGTGCTTGAGCGCCCAGCGGAAGAACGTGTGCACGGACAAGAGGCCGTGCAGGTAGACGGTGTCCTTGGTGAAGGCCGAGCCGCCGCCCGTCGGCGAGCCGCGGAACACGCGCTGGGCCGACGAGAAGCTGTCGGTCTCCGACTGGCCGGAATCGAGGAAGAAGCGGAACACCTCGACGAAATCGGCGCCGTGCAGGGCCATGTCGATGGCGAGGATGCGCAGGCTGATGCGCTTGATGCGCTCGATGTCGAGCGAGCCGGTCATCAGCTCGGCGAACACGGCCAGGCCCTCCTGGGTCGCGGTGATGCGCGGCGAGTTCAGCGCCAGCGAGGCGAGGTTCGGCTGGCGGCGTCCGTTGAGCGCGGTCAGCGTATGCACGTAGGCCTCGTGTTCGAGCAGTTGTGTGCGGTCGTACTCGGTGAAGCAGGTCGCTGAGCGCAGGCGGATGCGTGTGGCCCCCGCCGCGGCCTTGGCGATCAGGCTGTCGTCGACCTCGACACGCACGCGGCCGCTGCCGAAGAACGCGTCGAGCTGGGTTTGCAGGTCCTCGCGCAGGACGTCGGCCGGGATGCAGTAGTCGGCGTCGCCAAGCGCGAGCTCGCCATCGAGTTCGCTGGCCAGCTCGATGAAGTGGCGCGCCGCATCGAGATTGCTCTGCTCGCTGCCCGGAATGCGGTGTCCGGGGCGGCCGTACAGTTCGATCGAATGCCGGGTCAGTGCCGGCGTGCCGGCCGCCTCGAGCAGGTCGGTCGCCGTGCGCCATGCTGCAGCGCTGCGCTGCAGGTATTCGCCGACCGGGTGATGCGGGTCGGCGCTGCGCTGGATGTCGTCGAGCTCGGCCTTCGTCGCGGCATGATCGGCGCGCCCGTACTCGATCACGGGCAGGTGCACCTGCCCGCGCCGCCAGTCGGCGAGGAATCGTTCCTGTGCGGACGAAGGCCAGCTCAACGCACCGAGCACGCGGATGCCCCTGACCGCGGCGACGAGGCGACGGTCGAGGGCAGCGTGGTTTGCATCCACGGTGGTTGTGTTGGCCATGCGGCGCCGAGCATAGGCGAAGAGTGGGTGCTTGCAAGCGCCTGCCCGGCGTGGTGACTGCGCGCACGAAAGCCGACGCCATCCTCTCCCCGTCGCGCCTTCACCCACGGGCTAGGGCAACGGGCCGAGCTTGCCGAGCCAGGATGCGCGTCCGCGCCAGGCCGAAAACAGAAGGTTGCCGCCGAATGCAATCAGCAGCGCTACGCCGCCCAGCGCGAGCAGGTCGACGGCATCGGTCCACAGAACGTAGATGCCGGAGGCGACGAGCAGCACGCCAAGAATGGCTCCGCTCACCCGATAGGCACGATTTGCCACATGCGGCTCGTGCGCGTGATCGTTCATGGCCTGGTCGCGCGTCTGCTCCGCGCCGCGAAGCGGCGTCCCGGCGATTGTCGGACATCGACACCGTGGCCGCCACAACGCCCCGTCGGTCGTCCGAGTCCGGAAACCGGGTCCATGCCGCGCCACGGCCCGCCGTTCCACGCCCATGTCGAGCGCACGGTCGGACACCTCGCTCAGGGTCGGATCCAGCCGAACCCGAGGAGCCTTCGGCGATGTGAATCCAGGAGCTGCCTTCCCGATCAGAGCGACTGCCGGCAGCAAAGGCTTCACGCGATCGGGAAGGCTGGAAAGGCTCCTGAGGATGGTCAGGCTGCACCCGACCGCTTGAGCATAGCTCCCAGCGCTGTGATGACAGACCATGCCAGCGAGCCGAGCACGACTACGGCAGTGAGCAGGCTGAGTACCAGCCACGCCGAACCGCGGTTTGCGGAGAAGTTGAGCGCAAGATTGCCGGCGAGCGCCACGGAAACCGGAAGCCAAAGAATCGCGGCCAGCACGGCACCTTGCGCGACGCGGCGGCAGGTCGAGCCGGGCGTGCTGAGCTGGAGGGCAGCGGCGGCGAGTGCGCAGAGCCCGGTCGCCGCCAGCGCGTTGCCGACGGGGAGGCCGCCGGGCAAGAGCAACTCAAGATAGCCGGCACCGGAAACCAGCGAGCCGAACGAAAGCATGGCGGCAGTCAGCAGAAGCAGGGCAATCAGTCTGGTCATATCGGTATCGGGGTCTGCGGGCGCCGTTCATGTCTTGGGATGCCCTGATCTGCATCCGTCACGTCGATGCCACAGGGTCGTCGACAGCATCGCCGGATGACATCCGCTCCGGCGTGGTTGCGGTTGATGATGTGGCGCGGGTTGGCGCGAAGTGGTTCTCACTGGCGCCCGTATTTTTCCGCGAGGCGCTTGTTGAGGGCTTTGGTCAGCACGCGCGATTCGCTCTTGCGGCGCAGTTGGGCTTCGAGGCTTTCGGCGGCGGCGGCGAGTTCGTCGCGCAGCTTGAGGTAGTTGTGCCAGCGCTCGGTGCAGAGGCGACCGTCATCGAGTGCTGCGCGCACGGCGCATCCGGGTTCACCGTGGTGGGCGCAGTCGCCGAAACGGCACTCCGCGGCGAGCGCGTCGATGTCGGCAAACTGTGCACCGTCGAGGGTTTCCTCGCCGGTCAGCTTGATCTCGCGCATGCCGGGTGTGTCGATCAGGCAGCCGCCGCTCGGCAGCAGGATCAGCGCGCGCGAGGTCGTGGTGTGGCGGCCGCGGCTGTCGTTTGCGCGGACCGATTGGGTGGCCTGGCGGGTCTCGCCGAGCAGGGTGTTGGTCAGGGTCGACTTGCCGGCACCGGACGAGCCCACCAGCACGCTCGATGTGCCGGGGCCGAGCAGGGCGAGCAGCGGGGCGACGCTGGCGGTGGATTTCGCGTTGACGGCGATGACGTCGACCGTCGCCGGCACACGCTCGCGCACGATCGCCATTGGCTCGGTGTGATCGCCGGCCAGGTCGGCTTTGGTCAGCACCACGCAGGCGCGCGCACCACTGCCTTCGACCAGCAACAGGTAACGTTCGATGCGTGCTGGATTGAAGTCGCCGTCGAGGCCGCAGACGATCATCACGGTGTCGATGTTGGCGGCGATGAGCTGACGGCGGTGGCGTTCGCCGGCGGCGGCGCGTTCGAGCAGGCTGCGCCGCGGCAGGATGGCTTCGATCAGCGGTGGTTTTGCGGGCGTCACGCGCACGAAGTCGCCGACCGCCGGGCGAGCCTCGGGACCGACGTCGGGTTTGAGAAAACGCGGCGCTGGCTGCGCGTTGAAGGCGGTCGTGCCGTCGTGCAGTTCGTAGCCGGCACGGTGTTGGGCGATGACGCGGGCGATGCGTGTGCCGTCTTCCTCCGCCGGCAGCGTACCCTGCCAGCCGATGCGGGCGAGGGCGTCGAGGGTCGCGGGTGGGTTCGGCATCGGCGCAATTGTAGCGACGATGCCGTGGCCGCGGCGCGGGCTCAGCTGCGCTTGCCGCCCAACGCAGCGAGGTTGCGCACGGCGGCTGTGGTGTCGATGGCCGGCAGCACGTGCACGGCGGTGCCGTCGCTGAGCGCGGCATGGCCGGAAACGACGACCTCGCTGCCCGCCTCGACACCTTCGAGTACCTGTACACGGGCACCGTTCTCGTAGCCGAGGCGGATCGGCGTACGCACGGCCTTGCCGTCCCGGATGACATAGGCGACGGCGGCGTTGCGGCTGCCGAGTACGGCCGCCTTGGGCATCAGCACGGTGTCGTCGAAGTGGCGGAAGGCGATGTCCATGCGGGCGAACTGGCCCGGACGCAGGGCGAGATCGCGATTGTCGATGCGCACGGTGACGCCCACCGTTCCGCTGCTGCGGTCGACCACCGGCGCCACGCGTTCGATCCGCGCAGCGAACTCGCGCGTGCCAAGCGCATCGGCAGTGAAGCGCACCGGCTGGTTGGCGGCGAGTGCGCTGGCATCGCGTTCGGGCACGCGCAGGTCGGCGCGCAGGTCGGTGAAATCGGCGACGTCGAACACCGGCGCGTTGTGGGCGAGCAGTTGGCCGCGCTTGACCCAGCGCCGCGTGACGGTGCCGTCGAACGGCGCGCGGATCTCGGCCTTGCCGACATTGACGCGGGCGAGGCCGACGTCGGCGCGGCGCATGGCGTAGTCGGAGACAGCCTGGTCGTGCTGGGTTGCCGGGATCAGCTTGCGCGCGAGCAGCTGCTCGCCGCGCTCAACATCGTTGCGGCGGCGCTGCAGGTCGGCCTCGGCCTCACGTAACTGCAAGCGGCTGCGGTCGGCGTCGAGGCGGGCGAGCAACTGGCCCTTGCGCACGCGCTGGCCTTCCTCGACCACGATCTCGAGCACAGTGCCCGGCACTTCGGCGACGAGCGTGGCCTCGCGCTCGGCTTCGAGCGTGGCGGTGGCGGCGTAGTGGGCGGTCAGTTCACCACGTTCGACGCGGGCCACCTCGACTGGTTGCCCGGCCGGCTTTTCCTTGTCCGCACTGGGCGAGGCCGTGCCGGTCGAACAGCCCGCGAGCACGGTGGCCAGACCGGCGGCGAGGGTGCAGAGGAGGGGCGGGCGGGCGTTCATGATCAGGCACCTTGATTAGTGTTGTACTAAACTACAACACCATAACTGATCGTGTCAATGGCCCCATTCTCGGCGGCAGCGAACTCGGGCGCGCCTGCCGGAGGTGGGAATGACTTCGGAACTACTCGGATGCGTTGGAGCAGGCGCGGGTTGCACCGGGTGGGGCGGGGATTTGGTCAAAAGCGTGGTCGGCGCCCGCGAGCTGCCCTTCCGCAGGAGCCCGTTTACGGGCGATGCCCCTGCTTCGGAGGTTGTGCGAAAGGAGCATCGCCCCTGAAGGGGCTCTTGCAGGGGCATTGTGTGGTGGCCTGCCTTGCAGCGCAGCACCAGATGCTAGGATGCCGCGATTCCGCCGCCCCAATACCGATGCCATGCCGCAGCAAACCGTACCTACCAGTTCCCGTCTCGCCGAAGTCCGCTATGAAATCCGCGGAACGCTGAGCCATCGCGCCCGCGAGCTCGAGGCCGAGGGCAGGCAGATCGTCCGCCTCAACATCGGCAATCCTGGCGCCTTCGGTTTCGAGGCGCCGGCGCACATCCGCGAAGCGGTGACGCGCGCGCTGCCGAAGAGCGAGGCCTATTGCCAGCAGCAGGGCCTGCTGGTGGCGCGCGAGGCAGTCGCCCGTCAGCAGCTTGCGCGCGGTTCGTCCACGGCGACGCCGGATCGTGTCTTCATCGGCAACGGCGTCAGCGAGTTGATCGACCTCACCCTGCGTGCGCTGCTCGAACCAGGCGACGAAGTGCTCGTGCCTGCACCCGACTATCCGCTGTGGACCGCAGCGACGATCCTCAATGGTGGCCACGCCGTCCACTATCCGTGCCCTGCCGACCGCGATCATCTTCCCGATGCCGACGAGATCGCCGCCCTGGTCACGCCGCGCACACGCGCGATCGTGCTGATCAATCCGAACAATCCGACTGGCGCCAACTACCCGCGCGCCCTGCTCGAGGCGATCGTTGCGGTCGCCGAGCGCCATCGCCTCGTGCTGCTTTCCGACGAGATCTACGACGGCATCCTCTACGACGATGCCTGCTTCCAGCCACTCGCGCCATTGGCGGGCGAGTTGCCGTGCATCAGCTTCGGCGGACTGAGCAAGGTGCATCGCGCCTGCGGCTATCGTGTCGGCTGGTTCACCGTGTCCGGCAGCGAGGCGCGCGTGCACGACATGCTGCGTGCATTCGACCTGCTCGCCGCGCTGCGCCTGTGCGGCAACGTGCCGGGCCAGTGGGCGGTTGGCCCGGCGCTCGAAGGGCCGGACACGATCGCGGAACTGACCGCGCCAGGCGGGCGCCTGTACGAATCGCGCCGCGCCGTGCTCGATGCGGTCGCGCGTAGCGCCTTTCTCGACGTGGTCGCGCCGACCGGCGCGCTGTATGCCTTCCCCGGCGTTGCGCCGAACCTGCTGCCGCAGCTCGATGACGAGGCCTTCGCCTTGCATCTGCTCGAGACCGAAGACGTGCTGGTCGTGCCCGGTTCCAGCTTCAACGTGAACTACCGCAACCGTTTCCGCATCACCCTGTTGCCGCAGGCCGAAGTTGTCGCCGACGTGTTCGCGCGCATCGAACGTGCGCTCGAACGCCTCGCCGAAAACGCGCGGCCGTCGCGCAACGTCGCCTGACCGGCATGGTCGCGGCCTTCCTCGCCCTCGGCGATTCCTACACGATCGGCGAAGGCGTCGAGGTTGCAGAAGCGTGGCCGTTGCAGCTGGCCACGCGCTTCGCCGCGGAGGGGCTGGTGATCGGCACGCCGGAAGTCATCGCAACGACCGGCTGGAGCACCGACGAACTCGCCGCGGCGATCGAAGCGGCGCGACCGGCTGCCGGCCGCGCGCTGGTCAGTTTGCTGATCGGCGTCAACAACCAGTACCGTGGCCGTGACGTCGACAACTATCGCGACGAGTTCAGCATCCTGCTCGATCGTGCGATCGAGCTTGCGGATGGAGATGCCGCGCGCGTGGTCGTCGTCTCGATCCCCGACTGGGGCGTCACGCCTTTCGCGGCGGCGCATGCCGCGGATGCGGCGAAGGTCGCCGCGGACATCGACCGCTTCAACGCCATTGCGCGCGGGATCACCATCACGCGCGCTGCGCACTGGGTTGACGTGACGGCGATCTCGCGCGGCGCGGGCCGCGACCTGCTCGCCGCCGATGGCCTGCATCCGTCGGCCGCGCAATACACGCTGTGGGTCGAGGCGATCGCGCCGATCGCGCGCAGGGCCTGGGGCACCTGATATCCGACGAATCCGCTTCTTCGCATGCCCGGAGAAGAATGCCTGTAGGAAACGGCTTCAGCGGTGATGCTCTGGCTGCAGCACGCCGTAAAGAAAGGCTGCACGGCTGAAGCCGTCTCCTACAGGCTGTGCTCCGGCCGGACAGGCCGGAGCAGGCATCGGCCATCAATGATCGATCGGCAGCTCCCAGACCAGCACGGTCACCGTTGCCGTGGCCGTACCCCCGCGACCATCGCTGACCGTATAGGTGAAGTGATCGATGCCGGCGAAACCGGGGATCGACTGGTAGTGGATCATGTTGCCGGTTTCGATCGTGATCACGGCATTGCCGGGGCCGGTGTGCTCGACCGCGGTGATCGTCAGGTTGTCGCCATCGGGATCACTGTCGTTGCCGAGCACGTCGATGTAGGTGTCATAGCCCTTGAGCGCCGCGGCATTGTCGTTGACCGCGATCGGCGGACGGTTGGCGGCTCCGACCGTGATCGAAACGGTCGCCGTGGCGGTGCCGCCGCGACCGTCGCTGATCGTGTAGGTGAAGCTGTCGGCACCGGCGTAGCCCGGAGCGGGCGTGTAGGTGATGCCGCCGGCGCCGATCGTCGCACTGCCGTGCGCAGGCGTCGACACGGCGGTGATGGTCAGCGCATCGCCGTCCGGATCGCTGTCGTTGGCGAGCACCGCGATGAGTGTGCCGGGCGAGTTCACCTCGACTATGGCCGTGTCGTTGGCAGCCACCGGCGGGCGGTTGGCGTAGATGCGCGGGCCCAGTGTCTCGGTGGTGGTCGAACGCTGGAACGCGTAGACGTCGACGCTACGCTTGTGCTCGGCCGGATTGCGCAGCGCGCGCTCGATCCAGGCCGGATTGGCCTTGACCGGTTCACGCACCCATTCGACCTTGGCCGGGATCGGCTCGGGTTCCGCCGCCGGGATCGTGGTTTCCTCGATGGTGAGGAATTCGACGTCGACGCGGCGGTTCTTCTGGCGATTCTCCGGCGTGTCGTTCGGGAAGGAGGGGTTCAGTTCACCCTCGCCGCGCGTGTCGATCTGTTCGGCTGGAATGCCGCGGCTGACCAGATAGGCCTTGGCCGCCTCGGCGCGACGTTCCGACAGGCGCTGGTTGTACTCGACGGTGCCGACCGAATCGGTGTGGCCGACCACGCTGACGCGGCTCACGCGTGACACCGATTCGAGCTTGGCGACCAGCTCGTCGAGCGCGGCGATCGCGTCGGGGCGCAGGGTCGACTTGTCGAAACCAAAGAACGCGTCGCCGTCCATGCGCACCTCGTTGCGCACCACCTGGGGTTCGCCCGGTGCGGCGGCGGCGCTCGATGCCGGCGTCGTCACCTCGACCATGCGGAACGGTTCGCGTGCGCGGAAGTTGTTGCCGAGGTCGTAGCGCAGCAGCAGCCAGCCGCGCGTGTCGGTCTTGTCGGTGACGAAATCGCCGGTCTTGCGCAACGCTTCGCCCTGCAGGCTCAGGCTGAAACGGCTGTTGCGGAAATACTTGTCGACGCCGAGCGAGAGCGTGGTCTGGTCGGAGTCGAATTTGCCCTCCTCGTAGTCGAGGCCGCCGCGCACGCGCAGGAGTGCATCGTCGAAGTAGCCGCCGAAGCGCACACCTACACCATGCTCGTACGGATGCTCGAAGAAGCGGGTGAGGGTCTCGATGGTTTGTGTCTGTGTCCAGTTGCCGTTGGCATCCGAGCCGGTCAGCTGGTTGGTGTCGATGTCGAGCACGCTGCCGGCGAGGCGCTTGCCGGAGGCGGCCTGGGACACGTAGGCGCTCCAGAAGAAGTCGTCGCGCTCGCGACCAAGGCCGAGCGTGGCCTTGCGGTCCTTGAATGCGTTCTGGTCGCCGGCGACGAACACTTTCCACACCGCCGCGCTGCCCGATTCGGGCTCGCCGCGCAGCCAGTTGTAGCCGAACTTGACCCCGCCAGCGCCGCCCTGGCCGAGCCAGAGTTCAGCCAGCCAGGCCGATTCGTCGGTCTTGCCGAGGATGCCGAGGATCTCGCCGAGCACGTCGCCATCGTCGTTGATGCCGAGCGAGACACGCGCATTCGCGCCGACGTAAGTCAGCGGGATCGTCGCCTCGGCGCCAGCGGCCGGTGGCTGCGCATGCGCGGTCGAGGCCAGCGCGAGGGTGATGCAAAGCGGCAGTCTGCGGATCATCGGTCCTTCCCCGTTCGTTGAATGTCACCCAGTGCGGCAAAGTATCCCGCAATTCTGCCGCCCCGGCCAAACCGGGAAGGGTCTTCGCCCGCTATCATGGCCGGTCACCATCGAGGAACCGTCATGTCCGAGTCCACCGTCCGCCAGCGCATCGAGAACCTGCTGGCCGAGCACCGCATCGTCCTGTTCATGAAGGGCACGCGCCATGCGCCGAGCTGCGGCTTCTCGGCGGCGACCGCGGGCGTGCTCAACGATCTGCTCGACGACTACCTCAGCGTCGATGTGCTCGCCGACGAGGCGATCCGCCAGGGCATCAAGGACTACGGCAACTGGCCAACCATCCCGCAGCTGTATGTCGACGGCGAACTGATCGGTGGCGCCGACATCGTGCAGGGCATGGCCGCGAGCGGCGAGCTGCACAAGCTGCTCGGCCTGCCCGAACCGGATCGCACGCCGCCCGACATCACGATCAGCGAGCGCGCCGCCGCGGAGATCAGCACCGCGCTCGCCGATGCCGACGGCATGGGCTTGTTCCTCGCCATCGACGCGCGGTACCAGCCCCAGTTCCAGTTGCGTGAGGTGACCGGCCACGAGATCCGCGCGCACGCCGGCGGCATCGACGTGCTGTTCGATCCTGCCAGCGCGCAGCGCGCACGCGGCGCGCGCATCGACTGGGTGGAGACCGCGCAGGGCGAAGGGCTGTCGATCGATCTGCCGGCCGCACCGCCGAAGGTGCACGCGCTCGACGTGAAGTCGCTGCAGCGGTTGATCGGCGAAGGACGGATCACGGTCATCGACGTGCGTCCGGCCGAGGATCGCGCGCGCGCCCCGTTCGCCGGTGCCGAGGTGCTCGATGCGGAGTCGCACGATCGCCTGGTCGCCCTGCCGAAGGACACGCCGTTGGCCTTCCTCTGCCACCATGGCAATTCGAGCCGGCGCGCCGCCGAGCATTTCCGCGAGCGTGGCTTCCGCGCCCTGCACAACGTCGAGGGCGGCATCGATGCCTGGTCGCGCGAGGTCGATCCGTCGGTTCCGCGTTACTGATCGATTCGCCGCGCCGCCGCTGGACAGGCCGGTCGAGACGCCTATACTCCGGCGTATCGTGGCGCCGTGAAGCGCATCACGGTGCGCGATCCTCGCCGCACTTGCCGGAGTTCCGTCATGCGTAGCACGTTGTTGCTCATCCTGTCGGGCCTGCTGGCGGCTTGCGGCAATCCGAACCGCGATGCCGCCGACGCCTGCATGGCCGAGATCCGCGGCCGCCTCGCCGACAAGAGCATCAAGGTCGACGTCGATCGACTTGCCGAGAGCGCAACGCCGACCGGAACGGCCACCGCGCTGACCGCCCCGATCGTGTTCGATCCTGGTCTGGCCAGCGAGTACACCCAGCAGATCGAATGCCGCGTGCGTGAGGAAAATGGTCAGCCGACCGTGATCTTCCTGCAGTTCGACTGGAACATCGACGACATGCGCAAATCGCAGTAGGCGCCGCACCTGCGCCAACTGCGCCCCGCTCCCGTGATGTCCAGCCCCTGACCGGGCCCACCGGGGTTCCTGCGGAAAACCGTCAGGTCGCGGGAGCCCGTTCGGGGCGATGGTTTTGCCTCCGGCCGGCCACACGGCTTAGGCTGCGGCTTCCACGACGGCCGCCGCCATGCCCATCGACTACCTCAAGCGCATCCTCACCACGCGTGTCTACGAAGTCGCGCGCGAGACCGCGCTCGAGGCTGCGCCAGGGCTTTCCGCGCGCACCGGTTGCCGCGTCCTGCTCAAGCGCGAAGACACCCAGACGGTGTTCTCGTTCAAGTTGCGTGGCGCCTACAACCGCATCTCGAAGCTCGACGCGGCCTCGCTGAAACGTGGCGTGATCGCCGCGTCGGCGGGCAACCACGCGCAGGGCGTGGCCCTGGCCGCGGCCCGGCTCGGCTGCCATGCCGTCATCGTCATGCCGGTGACCACGCCGCAGGTGAAGATCGACGCCGTGCGTGCGTTCGGCGGCGAGCATGTCGAGATCGTCCTGCACGGCGATTCCTACAGCGATGCCAAGGAACACGCCGACGTGATCGCGCGCCGCAAGAATCTCGTTTTCGTGCATCCCTTCGACGACCCTGACGTGATCGCCGGGCAGGGCACGATCGGGCTGGAAATCCTGCGCCAGCATCCTGGGCCGATCGAGGCGATCTTCGTCGCCATCGGCGGTGGTGGCATGGCGGCCGGCATCGCTGCCTGCGTCAAGGCCGTGCGTCCGGAGATCCGCGTGATCGGCGTGCAGATCGCCGACTCCGATGCGATGGCGCGTTCGCTCGAAGCCGGTCGCCGCGTCAGCCTCAAGGATGTCGGCCTGTTCTGCGACGGTACCGCGGTCAAGCAGGTCGGCAGGGAAACGTTCCGCCTGTGCCGGCGGTACCTCGACGGCATCGTGCGCGTCGATGCGGATGCGGTCTGCGCGGCGATCAAGGATGTCTTCCAGGAAACGCGCAGCATCCTCGAACCGGCCGGCGCACTGGCCGTCGCCGGACTCAAGGCCTGGGTCGGCGAACATCGCCGGCGTGGCGATACCCTCGTCGCCGTGGCCTGCGGTGCCAACATGAACTTCGACCGCCTGCGCTTTGTCGCCGAGCGTGCCGAGGTCGGCGAGGCGCGCGAGGCCGTGCTCGCAGTGACGATTCCGGAAGAGCGCGGCTCGTTCCGCCGCTTCTGCACGGTCCTCGAAGGACATAGCATCACCGAGTTCAACTACCGCATCGGCGAGAGCGATCGCGCGCACCTGTTCGTCGGTGTGCAGATCCGCGATCGCGGCGATTCGGGTCACCTCGTGCGTGCCCTGCGTCGTGAAGGTTTCGCCACTCTGGACCTGACCGACGATGACCTCGCCAAGCAGCATCTGCGTCACATGATCGGTGGCCGCAGCACGCGCGCCGGGCACGAACTGCTGTACCGCTTCGAGTTTCCCGAGCGTCCCGGTGCGTTGATGCGCTTTCTGTCGGCGATGAGCCCGAACTGGAACATCTCGTTGTTCCACTACCGCAACGAAGGTGCCGATTACGGCCGCATCCTCGTCGGCATCCAGGTGCCGTCCGCCGAGATGCCGGCATTCCGCCGCTTCCTTGCGACGCTCGGGTATCCGCATCGCGATGAGAGCGCGAATCCGGCGTATCGCCTGTTTCTGCGTGACGGCGGCGCGGCCTGATTCGGATCAGGGTGATCCCGGGGCTGGCCCGACGGTGATGCGGTCCCGGGTGCGCCGGTCGCGTGTGCGGATCGTTCTGCTGGACGCTTGCGCCGACGTGGCTACAATCCGGGACAGTCCGCAGGCGGAGCCACGATGGCCAAGGTCTTCATCGCGATCCTGCTCGTCATCGCCAGCGCGCAGGCGCTGCCCGATCTTGCCCGCCTGCGCGGATTTGCCTGGCTGCGCGACATGCTCGACGAAGCGCAGGCGAAACGCCGTGGCCTCGGCTTCGTGCTCGGCGTGCCCGCCTTGCTGGTGGTGGCCACGGCACTGGTGCAGCATCTGCTGCATGGCGCATGGTTCGGCCTGCCCGAGTTCGCCTTCATGGTCTTCGTTCTGTACTTCTGCTGGGGGCCGCGCGATCTCGACGCCGACATCGATGCGGTACTGAAGGCGCCGGACAGCGAACGCCGACTGGTCGCGGCGCAGGCACTCAATGCCGACACGGGCGCTGGTGCGCTCGCCTTCAACGCACCCGATCTGGTCGTGGCGAGTTTTCGTGCCGCGCTGTCGCGCCACTTCGGTGTGCTGTTCTGGTTCGTCATCCTCGGCCCTGCCGGAGCGCTCGGCTACCGCCTGGTGCAATTGCTGACGCGTTCCGCGGGCTTCCGCGAATCGACCGGTGCGGCGGCGGAAACGCTCGAACGCACGGCCCTCGTGCTCGACTGGGCGCCGGCGCACCTGATGGCCTGGTCGGTGGCCGTGGTCTCCGACTTCGACGCGGTGGTGCGCTGCTGGCGCGACTATCACGTCATCGAAGGTCGCGGCTGGTTCAGTCTCGATCTCGGCTTCCTCGACGCCGTTGCCCGCGCCGGTGTCGATGCCGACGTCGTCGCCGACGAGGCCAGCACCACCGACGCCGTCATCGAGTTGGCCGACGCGCGCAAGCTCCTGCGCCGCGTCATGCTCGTCTTGCTGGCGGTGATCGCCATCGTGGTGATCGGGGGCTGGGCTGGGTAAGGCTGTGATTCGTGTTTGGTGATTCGAAGAAGCGTGGTTGCGACGCCATGCTGATGTTCGCGCTTTCCGCTTTTACGAATCACCAATCACGGCTTTCAAGCCCACTCCCCCCTCAATTCCCGCACCCGACGCTCAAGTTCAGCGGCGCTGGCCTGCTCCGGCGGCACCGGTTCGCCGACGGCGAGGACAAGGCGTGAGCGGAAGCGGCGTGGCAGGCGCATGCGGCCGAGGCGGGTGTCCTTGCGGCTGAAGATGCTGCCCCACAAGCCGCGGATCGCCATCGGCACGACCGGCACCGGCCGGCGTTGGAGGATGCGTTCGACACCGGGTCGGAACGGCGCGATGTTGCCATCTGCGGTCAGGCCGCCCTCCGGAAAGATGCAGACCAAGTCGCCATCGGCGAGTGCGGCATCGATCGCTTCGAAGGCCTGTTCGAGCAGGGCCGGATCTTCCTTTGCGCCGGCAATCGGGATCGCGCGCGCGGTGCGGAAGATGAAGCTCATCACCGGGATGTTGAAGATCCTGTAGTACATGACGAAGCGCGCCGGCCGGCGCACGCTGCCGGCGACGATCAGCGCGTCCATGTAGCTCACGTGGTTGCAGACGATCAGGGCCGGGCCTTCCTCGGGCACGTGGTCGAGGCCCTCGGTGCGGATGCGGTACAGCGTGTTGACCAGGGCCCAGCTCAGGAACCGCATCAGGAACTCGGGCACCAGCGTGTAGATGTAGATCGCCACCGCCGCGTTGAGCAAGGCGACGACGAGGAAGATCTGCGGGATGGAAAGGCCGAGCGCAGTCAGGCCGAGGCCGAGGCCGGCCGCGGCGACCATGAACAGCGCGTTGAGGATGTTGTTGCCGGCGATCACGCGCGACAGTTCGCTGCGCTCGGTGCGGCTCTGCACGAGGGCGAACAGCGGCACGATGAACAGGCCCGCGAATAGGCCAATCAGCACGAGGTCGGCGATCACGCGCCAGCTTCCGGCGGCCAGCACGAAATCCCAGGCGCCGAGTCCGGTCGCGGCCGTCGCGAGCGGGCGCGCGAAGTACAGGTCCACCGCGAACAAGGTCATGCCGATCGAGCCGAACGGCACCAGGCCGATCTCGACCTTGCGCCCGGACAGGCGTTCGCACAGCAGCGAGCCGATGCCGACGCCGACCGAGAACAGGGCCAGCGCGAGGATGAGCACCTGTGGGCCGCCGCCGAGGTAGTCGCGCACGTAGGCCGGCAACTGCGAGGTGAACATCGTGCCGAAGAACCAGAACCACGAGATGCCGAGGATCGAGTTGAAGATCGTGCGGTTCTTCGTGATGTAGCGCGCCACACGCAGGGTTTCGCTGAAGGGGTTCCAGTTGAAGCGCAGCCCCGGCGCGGTCGCCGGCGCCGGCGGGATCGCGCGCGCGGCGAGGTAGCCGGCCACGGCGATGCCGACCACCAGCGCCGACGCCGCGCTCGCGCCCCAGTCGCCGAGTGCCATCAACGAGCCGCCGGCCATCATGCCGGCGAGCACGGCCAGCGAAGTGCCCATCTCGACCAGGCCGTTGCCACCGACCAGTTCCTCGTTCTTCAGCGCCTGCGGCAGGATCGCGTACTTGATCGGCCCGAACATCGTCGAGTGCAGGCCCATCAGGAACAGCACGACGAACAGCAGCCAGACCTGGTGCGCATGGAAGGCGTACACGGCCAGCAGCATGGCCGCGATCTCGAGCAGCTTGATGTAACGGATCAGGCGCGTCTTCTCGAACATCTCGGCGATCTGGCCGGCGCTCGCCGAGAACAGGAAGAACGGCAGGATGAAGATCGCCGGCGCGATCATTTCGTAGAAGGCGGCCTGCTGCGAGCTGAAACCGAGGAAGGCGCCGATCAGCACGATCATCGCCTGGCGGAAGGCGTTGTCGTTAAACGCGCCGAGCGCCTGGGTGGCGAAGAACGGGGCGAAGCGGCGCGTGCGCAGCAGCTGGAACTGGCTTTGTCCGGACATGCAGGCTTCCTTGGTTTGACGCCGGCAATGGTGGGAGGCCGTGCGTCGGCGCGCAAGGCTGCACGGTTTGCCAAGGCCTTGCCGTGTAGGAGTCCGTTCACGGGCGATGCTTTCCCTTCGATCCATCGCAATCCCCCGATCGCCCGTGAACGGGCTCCGGGCGCTGCGAAAAAGGGGGCGATCCACGATGGACTGGTCGCACTGCGTCGAGGTGCCCCGAATGGCCCCATGCCAATGGTGCTGTGCGTGCACTTGGCAGGGCCGATAGAATGCGCGTTTCCGCTACTTCCCCTTCCAACGAGGAGCCGTTCCATGGCAGTCAAGGTCGCGATCAACGGGTATGGCCGCATCGGCCGCAATGTGCTGCGCGCACTGTACGAGGCCAAGCGCAACGGCGAGATCAGCATCGTCGCCGTCAACGACCTCGGCGATGCCGAGACGAACGCGCACCTGACCCGCTACGACACCGCGCACGGCAAATTCCCCGGCGAAGTCGCCGTCGACGGTGGCGACCTGGTCGTCAACGGCGACCGCATCAAGGTCTGCGCCGAGCGCGATCCGTCGAAGCTGCCGTGGAAGGACCTCGGCGTCGACGTCGTGCTCGAGTGCACCGGCCTGTTCACCAGCAAGGCCAAGGCCGGCGCGCACATCGCCGCCGGGGCGAAGAAGGTCATCATCTCGGCGCCCGGCGGCAGCGACGTCGACGGCACCTTCGTCTACGGCGTCAACCACGACCAGCTCAGCGCCAAGCACGAAGTCATCTCCAACGCCTCGTGCACGACCAACTGCCTCGCCCCGCTGGCCAAGGTGCTGCATGCGAAGATCGGCATCCAGCGCGGCCTGATGACGACGATCCACGCCTACACCAACGACCAGGTGCTGACCGACGTCTACCACTCCGACCTGCGCCGAGCGCGTTCGGCCACGATGAGCCAGATTCCGACCAAGACCGGCGCCGCCGCCGCGGTCGGGCTGGTCCTGCCCGAACTCAACGGCAAGCTTGACGGCTTCGCCATGCGCGTGCCGACGATCAATGTGTCGGTCGTCGACCTCACGTTCGATGCTGCGCGCGCGACCTCGGCCGACGAGATCACCGCGATCGTCAGGGAAGCCGCGGACGGCGCGCTCAAGGGCGTGCTCGGCGTCAACACGCAGCCGCTCGTCTCGATCGACTTCAACCACAACCCGCTGTCGTCGATCTATGACGCCACCCAGACCCGCGTCATCGACGGCACCCTGGTCAAGTTGCTGGCCTGGTACGACAACGAGTGGGGCTTCTCGAACCGCATGCTCGACATGACCCTCGCCCTGGTCAACGCGAAGTAGCCTGCGCAGCAGGGACTTGCCCCTTCCCCGACGCAGCAGGGGAAGGGAACGCGTCCGCATTAACGGCGATGGATGGCGCGCCTCAGTGAGCCACCAGCAATGGCAGATCGCTGTGCTGGAACAGATGGCGGGTCACGCCACCCAACACGAGTTCGGTGATGCGCGAATGGCCCCAGGCGCCGGTCACGATGAGATCGGCGTCGTGTGCGTGCGCAGCTTCGAGCACGGCGTGGCCGTGTGCATCGCGCGCCGGGCGAAAGGCCTCGAAGCCGGCCTCGATGCCGCGTCGCGCGAGCCAGGCGCGCAGGTCGAGTTTCGGCAGCATGTCGGCGCCGAAACCGTCGCCGGCCGGTTCGCCCTCGAGCACGATCACGCGTTCCGCGCGGGCCAGCAGCGGCAGCGCACCGTGCACGGCGAGCGTGGATTCGCGGCTGGCGTTCCAGGCGATGACGATATGGCGCCCGATGTGTTCGACGCGCGCCGCCTCGGGCACGACGACGACCGGCGCCGATGAGCCGAACACGGTGCGCGAGACGATGCCCCAGCCGAGCGGTGCGTCGGGGTTGAGCACGGGCCGTTCGACCACGACGAGATCGCTCCAGCGCGCGGCATGGCAGAGCGCCTCGACCGTGTCGCCCTGCACGACCTGGAAATCGCCGGCGACGCCGAAGCGGTCGAGTTCGCCCTGCCACCACGGCGCGCGGGCGCGCGCATCCGCGATCAGGTGATGCGCCTCCGAGGCATGCAGGGCGACCGCCTCCGGCGAGGCGAACGCGACCGGCGACAGCGCGACCACGTGCAGGCCGAGCGCATGCGCGCCGAGGCGCCGGGCCAGGCGCAGGCCGGCTTCGGCGGCCTGCAGGCCACCCTCGCAGCGGCGCAAGTGGATGAGGATGTCGGGCTTGCTCATGACGGATTCCTCGCCGTTGGCTTTCGCATGATCCTGCGTCGGTCGGCACGTTGCCACATGAACGCTGCTGCAATGCAGGGGTGCCGCACATTGTCTGCGCTCGCTTGCGCGGCGAGAATGACCAGCGTCAATTCCGTGGAGATTCCCCCATGCGCCCCTGGATGCCCCTGCTCGCCATCGCCGCCTGTGTGCTGTTCGCCACTTCGGCCGCGCATGCCGAGCCGCTCGACTGCAAGCTCACGTTCACCATGTCGGGATGGTCGGCCTTCTACAAGCAGGCCTCCGGCACCGGTGTGGTCCGCTGCACGAACGGCCAGTCGCTGAAGGTGAAGATCTCGGCCAAGGGCGGCGGCCTCAGTTTCGGCAAGTCGCAGATCGACGATGGCATCGGTACCTTCAGCGACCTCTACAACATCGAGGACGTCATCGGTGGCTATGCCACCGCCGAGGCGCATGCCGGCGCGGTCAAGTCGGCTACTGCACGGGTCGTCACCAAGGGGCCGATTTCGCTGGCCCTGACCGGCAAGGGCCGTGGCTGGGATCTCGGTGTTGCTTTCGGCAGCTTCATCATCGAAAAACGCTGACATCGCGCTGGTCATCGCGCCCGCTCCGGCGTATTTTCTTGCAACGCAACATCGTTGCCTGATCGATCGCCGGGGTTCGTGATGACCGCGCTCGCACCGCGCTATGCCCTTGCCGAGGAGATTGCTTCGAGCCTGACCCACGGGCTCGGCATCGTGCTCAGCATCGCCGGCCTCGCCACCCTGGTTGCGTTCGCCGCGCTCGCCGACGACGGCTGGGCGCTGGCCGCCGGCATCGTCTACGGCACCACGCTGATCCTTCTGTTCACCGCCTCGACGCTCTACCACAGCATCCCGCACGCCGGCGCCAAGCCGGTGCTGCGCTTCCTCGACCACGCCGCGATCTTCCTGCTCATCGCCGGCACCTACACGCCGTTCACTCTGGTCACCCTGCGCGGGCCGTGGGGCTATGCGCTGTTCGCGATCGTGTGGACGCTGGCCGCGCTCGGCATCGCGCTGGAATTGAAGCGCGTGCGCAACCGCCTCGTCATGGTCGCGCTGTACCTCGCCATGGGCTGGGTCGGCATCATCGCCATCGGTCCCCTGCTGGAAAAACTGCCGGCCGGTGGCCTCTGGCTGCTGTTCGGCGGCGGTGTCTGCTACACCCTCGGCGTGCCGTTCTACCTGTGGCGCCGACTGCCGTACAACCACGCGCTCTGGCACGTCTTCGTGCTCGCCGGCAGCGTGCTGCAGTTCCTCGCGGTGCTGCTGTACGTGATGCCGGATTGATCGCGGCGGGTTGCATCGCCGGTTACAACCTCCGCACGAACCAGGGCTATATCTACCAGCCCTGCACGCCGGAACCGATGTGCATTCCGCCCGGTGCCGAGAAGTTCTACCGCGCGTGCAAGAGCGCGGACGGTGGTTGTGTGACGTTCCTTGAAAGCGATCGCGTCAGCTTCGAGGCGCAAGGCTATACGGCGGCATTCCCCTCCGGCAGCAACAAGCACCTGGGCTATGCCTATCCATCTGTCGATACCGATGGAGGCGGCCTGATGGACGGCTTCGAGCCTGCGATGGTGACGAATTCCCGATGGTGGGCCTGCCGGTCTCCGATCCGTGCGACGGCCCGACCGCAGCGAATTGTTCGGCCTACGACCTCATCTTCAAGCACGGCTTCGAGTCGTAAGCGAGTCGGAAAGGCCGCGCCATGGGCGCGGCCTTTCTTCCCGGCACGATGGGTCAAAACACCAGCGCAAACACGAACACGCCGAGCATCGTGAAGCACAGGCCGATCTTGGCGATCGTGCCGAACAGGAAGCCGAGCCAGGCGCCGATGCCGACGATGGTCGAGCGGTGCAGGTTGCTGCCGGCGACGAGTTCGCCGACCGCGGCGCCGACGAAGGGGCCGAGCAGCAGGCCCGGGATGCCGAAGAACAGGCCGACGATCGTGCCGACCGCGGCGCCGAACAGGGCCCAGCGGCTGGCGCCGACACGTTGCGCGCCGAGCACGCCGGCGATGAAGTCGACGGCCACGGCGATCGCGGTCAGCACGCCGAGCAGGACCAGGGTCGCCCAGCCGATCTCGGCGAAGTCGCCGGTCCAGGCGGCCAGCAGCATGCCGGCGAACACCAGCGGCACGCCGGGCAGGGCCGGCAGGATCGTGCCGGCGATGCCGATGAGGATCAGCGCGGCGGACAGCACGTAGAGCAGGATGTCGGCGGTCATGCGCTTTGCAGGCAGCGGGCAGGCGCGCAGTCTATAGGTTGCCGACGGACGTGTGAGGAATCGCGCCGCGCCGCGAATCATGTCGGCAACGAGGAGCCTGCGCGGCAGAAGAACTTCTGCCGCGCAGGCTCCTCACCCTCGCCGGAACCCCCGCAATGGAACAGGCCATCGACATGAGTGACACGCGGCACGACAGCTTCGACGACCTGTTCGAGGCCAATCGCGCGATCGTGTTCAAGGTCGCCAACGCGTACTGCCGCGACGCGGACGACCGCGCCGACCTCGCCCAGGAGATCGCCGCCCAGCTCTGGCGCGCCTGGCCCGGCTACGACCCGCAGCGGCGCTTCAGCACCTGGATGTACCGCATCGCGCTCAATGTTGCGATCAGCTTCGTGCGCGCCGCCGGCTCGCGGCGTGGCGAGGAAGCCTTCGACGAAAGCCTGCACGACGTCGCCGACGAACACGGCAGCGACCACGAGGCGGCCGAGCACGCGCGCCTGCTCGAAGCCTTCATCGCGCGCCAGCCGCCGCTCGAGCGCGCCCTGCTCGTGCTCTACCTCGAGGAACGCAGCCAGCGCGAGATCGGCGAGATCCTCGGCCTGAGCGAAACCAACGTGTCTACGCGCATCGGCCGCCTCAAGCAGCGCCTGCGCGACGAACTCTGATTCCCAACTCTGATTCCCCCACCCACCCGGAAACGAACGATGGAAGCCCTCATGGAAAATGATGACCTCAAGGCCGCCTGGCAGACTCTCAACCGCCGCCTCGAACGCGAGGACGCGAACAACCTTGGCCTGCTGCGCGAGAAGAAGCTCGACCGTACGCGTTCAAGCCTGCGCCCGCTGTTCTGGGGGCAGGTCGCTCAGGCGCTGTTCGGCGTGCCGTTCATCCTGTTCGCGTCCTTGCTGTGGATGCGTGCGCACGCGCTGCCGGAGGGTTTGCCGCTGACCGCACTGATCGCCGGCATCATCGTCCAGGTCTATGGCATCGCCACGGTCGCTTTCGCCGGCGAGACGATCCGGCGCATCCGCGAGATCGACTATGCGGCTCCGGTCGTGGCCATCCAGAAGCAGCTCGCCGCGCTGCGCCGCACCTACATCATCAGCGGCATGGTCGCCGGCCTGCCGTGGTGGTTCCTGTGGGTGCCCTTGCTCGCCGTGCTGGCCGGCCTCGGTGGTGTCGACTTGCACGCGAAGGCTCCTGGCGTGATCTGGATCGGCCTCGGCCTCGGTGCGGCTGGCTTGCTGGCGACCGCGTGGTTCCATCGCTGGTCGCGCGATCCGGCTCGTCCGCGCCTGGCGCGGGTGATGGATGCCGCCGTCACCGGCGCCAGCCTGCGCCGGGCGCGCGCGCAGATCGAGGAGCTGGAGCGCTTCGAGCGCGGGTAGACGCTTCTGCCGCGATAATGCGCGGCATGGAAACCATCCTGCTCAAGGCCGACGCGCTCGGCCGCATCGAGATCGTCGATGACGGTGCGGGCCGGCGCATCCGCCGCGATACGCGCGCCGCGCGCTTCGGCCTGCGCTGGTTCGCGCGCTCGGCGGCGGCACGCGAGGCGCGCGTGTTGCGTGCGCTGACCGGGCTGGATGGCGTGCCGCAACTGATCGTCTGGGAACGCGGTGTGCTCGAACGCAGCTACATGGACGGTGCACCGATGCAGCGCGCGCAGCCGCGCGATCCGCGCTACTACCGCGCCGCGCACGCCCTGCTCAAGCGCCTGCGCGCGCGCGGCGTCGCCCACAACGACCTCGCCAAGGAGCCGAACTGGCTGCAACGCGCGGATGGTTCGCCGGCCGTCGTCGATTTCCAGATCGCCTGGGTCAGCCGACGCCGCGGCAGCCTGTTCCGCCTGCTCGCGCGCGAGGACCTGCGCCACCTGCTCAAGCACAAGCGCAGTTATTGCCCCGAGGCGCTGACTCCGGTCGAACACCGCGTGCTGGCCAAGCGCTCGTGGATAGCCGGCGCCTGGAAGGCCAGCGGCAAGCGCCTGTACAAGCTCGTCGCGCGGCGCCTGTTCGGCTACTGGGACAACGAGGGCCAGGGTCGCGTGCGGGACAGCGCTGCTGGCCCTTCTCCCCACATGAGCGGGGAGAAGGTGGCCGACAGGCCGGACGAGGGACGCTCTTGATCGTCCGGGCCATGATCCTTTTCCACGCCGTTTTACGCCATGGGGAGTACCGGCAGCGGCTCCACCCCCGTCGCTGAAGGACGCGAGTCGGTTGTGTGCGGCCGGACAGGGTGCCCGGCCGCACAAGGCTCAGCCTTGCGCCAGGCTGAACGCCACCGGCACCAGCCCCGACGCCGGTACCGCAATGCCGTTGCGCTGCACCGGGCGGAAGCGCCATTCGCGCACGCCGTCGCGCGCAGCGCGGTCGAGGCGGTCGTGGCCGCTGCTGCGCACGATTTCGATCTTGACCGGCCTGCCTTCGGCATCGACGTGCACGCGCAGCAGCACCGTGCCCTGCTCGTGATTGCGCGCCGAGGCCTTCGGATAGGCCAGCGCGGTGCGCGAGGCGTAGTCGAGATTGACGTCGACACCGCGTCCCGGCTCGGCATCGACCGCCACCGGCGCTTCGATGCCCACCGCATCGACCAGCGGTGCCGGCTCGACCACGGGCGCCGGTATCGACATCTCCGTCAGCGGCGTCTCGATCACGACCGGCGCGGGCGTCGCCGGTCGCTTCGGCACGGGCAGGGGCTTCGGCTCGGGTGGCAGCGGTTGCGCGACCGGCTCGGGTTCGGGTTCGTGCCAGATGACCTGCACGGTCTCGGCGATCGCCGCGACGGTGGTCGGACGCATCGCCGGCATGGCCAGCAACAGCATGGCAAAGACGTGCACGCTGACCGCACCGGCCAGGCTCACGGTGCGCGGCAGGCTCCAGTCGTTCGAGGTGGTGGCGTGGCAGGCGGTCATGGCAATCCCCCCGGGTGTTGGTGACAGGAGGTGCAACGCGGGGGGTATCGTCGCGGGGTTTGATGACCGGGGGTCCTGCTCATCCCGGGTATGGGAGCGCACCGTGTGCGCAATTGCTTTTCCATTCCGAGAAAAGATCGCGCGCGGGATGCGCTCCCACGCGCAAGACCTGCGACCGACAGCTAATCGAGGCGCTTGCGGAAACGCAGTACGGCCAGCGACAGCACGATGACGACGAATGCGCCGAGCGCGGCCAGCGAGGGCCACAGCTCAGCCAGGCCGGCTCCGCGCAGCATGACGCCGCGGATCAGGCGCAGGAAATGGGTCAGCGGGAACACCTCGGCCAGCCATTGCGCCGGACGCGGCATGCCGTCGTAGGGGAACATGAAACCCGACAGCAGGATCTGCGGCAGGAACAGGAAGAACGCCATCTGCATGGCCTGGAACTGCGTGCGCGTGAGCGTCGAGATCAGCATGCCCAGGGCGAGCGTGGCGGCGATGTAGGCCAGCGAGGCGGCGTACACCGCGACCAACGAGCCGCGCACCGGCACGGCGAACACGATCAAGCCGAGCAGCAGGATCAGGCTCACCTGCACGAAGCCGATGCCGACGTAGGGCAACACCTTGCCGAGCATCAGTTCGGCCGACGACAGCGGCGTGGCAATCAGCATCTCCATGTTGCCGCGTTCGCGTTCGCGCACGATCGCCATCGCCGTGAACACGACCATGGTCATGGTCAGGATCACGCCGATCAGGCCCGGCACGGTGTTGACCGGCGCACGCCGCTCCGGGTTGTAGAAGTTGACGACCTCGACGCTGCCGCTGGCGCGCGTGCCGGGGCGCGCTGCGGGTCCGCCGAAGTCGAGCGCAGCCAGCGGGAACGCGGCGAGCTGGCGCGCGGCGGCCTGCACGGACTGGTCGGAACCATCGACGACGACCTGCCAGGCCGGCTCGCCGCCGCGTTCGAGGCGGTGCTCGAAATCGCGCGGCACGACCACCGCCGCGCTGATCTCGCCACGCCGCATCAGCATCTCGACCTGCTGCGGAACGGCCACGCGATGGCGAAAATCGAGTACCTGCGACGAGGACAGTTCGGCGACCAGTTCGCGCGAGCGCCAGGTATTCGCCTCGTCGAGCACGGCTGCCGGCAGGTGGCGCACGTCGAGGTTGATGGCGAAGCCGAACAGCAGCAGCTGCAGGGTCGGGATGCCGACGATCATGGCAAAGGTCAGGCGGTCGCGGGCGAGCTGGCGCAGCTCCTTGCGCACCACGGCGAACAGGCGCACGAGGTTCATGCATCGCCTCCGGCGCGCGCGCGCGTCGCCGCGACGAACACGTCCTCGAGGTTCGCCGGCGCCGGCTCGACCCTTGCTTCGACGCCGGCCGCGGCAAGCACGCCGCGCAGCCAGTCCGCGCCGTCATCGCGACGGTTGGTCAGCACGCGCAGGTCGCTGCCGATCTGCGCCGCGCCGAGCACGTGCGCATCGTTCAGGACGAGCTGCTGCACGCGCCGCGGTTGCGCGCACTCGATGCGCAGCGTCGCGCCGGGCAGGGCGGCCATCAATTCGTGCGGTGTGCCGTCGGCGACGAGCCGGCCGCGATCGAGGATGGCGAGCCGATGGCAACGTTCCGCCTCGTCCATGTAGTGGGTCGAGACGAGCAAGGTCGTGCCGGCCTCGGCGAGATCGAACAATGCATCCCAGAAATCGCGCCGCGATTGCGGATCGACTGCACTGGTCGGCTCGTCGAGCAGCAGCAGTTCCGGCTCGTGCAGCACCGCGCCGGCCAGGGCAAGGCGCTGTTTCTGGCCACCCGACAGCGTGCCGGCGAGACGTGTGCGCAACTCGTCGAGGCGATAGCGCGCGCAGAGTTCGTCGATGCGCCGACGTGCCGCCGCACCGCGCAGTTCGTGCACGGCGGCCAGGAACTCGAGGTTCTCGGCGATGCTGAGGTCTTCGTACAGCGAGAACTTCTGCGTCATGTAGCCGATGCGGCGCTTGACCGCCTCGGCGCCGGCCGGCAGGGCGCGACCGAGCACCTCGACCGTGCCCTCGCTGGCATCGAGCAGGCCGCACAGCATGCGGATCGTCGTCGACTTGCCGGAGCCGTTCGGTCCGAGGAAGCCATAGACCTCGGCACGGCGCACGTCGAGGTCCAGGTGATCGACCGCAGTGAAGGCGCCGAAACGCCGGGTCAGACCACGGGCGACGATCACCGCGTCGGCGCGCGTGCCGGACGGCGTCGCGGTTTCGGCAGCGGCGTCGGGTACGGAAGTGCCCATGTGCATTTCAGGGCGTGCTCGTGCCGCACTCGGCCTGTGCGGGCAGGCCGACGGCGAGGCGGGTATCGGCTTCGTCCAGGACGATCTCGGCGCGATAGGCGAGGCGACTCGCGTCGTCGCCGGTCAGCGCGTAGTACGGCGTGAATGCCGGATCGGCGCGCAGGCTGCGCACGCGCGCATCGAACGCGCCGGGGATGCCTTCGACGTGCACGCGGCAGGTCGTGCCAACGTCGATCCGCGCACGCCGGCTCGCCGGCACGTGGACGCGCGCGTATGCGGGGCCATCGAGCAGGCTGACCAACACCGCGCCGGGCGGCGGCTGGTCGCCGAGCTTGAACGGCAGCGCATCGACACGGCCCGCGCGTGGTGCACGGATGTCGTAGCGGGCGCGGACCAGTTCCAGGCGCGTGACCGTCGCGTTCGCCGCGGCCAGCATCGCTTCGGCCTGTTCAATGTCTTCGATGCGCGTGCCGTTGAGCAGTTCGGTCAGTTGCGCGCGTGCCGCATCGGCCTGCGCCCTGGCGTTGCGCAGGCTGGTGTCGGCGCGGTCGAGTTCGGCCTGGGCGACCAAGCCGCGTGCACGGATTTCGGCGATACGCGTGCGTTCGCGGCGCGCGTTGTCGAGCGTTGCCGCGTTGCCGGCGAGTTGCGCACGCGCGGCGGCGATTGTTTCCGCGCGTGTGCCGCGACGCAGTTCATCGAGGGCGGCCGCCGCACGTTGCCGCTCGGCCCGCGCGGCGGCGAGCTCGGCTTCGATACGGCGTGCGTCGAGCGACAGGATCGCCGCCCCAGCCTCTACCTCGTCGCCCTCGGCAACCTCGATGCGCAGGATCGTTTCCGCGGCTTCCGCGGTCACGGCGATGCGGTCGCGTTCGAGACTGCCGAGGAGGAGATCCGGCGTGGTCTTCACGCAGCCCGCGACAAGGCAGGCCAGCGTGGCGGATAGGACGAGGCGCTTCATGGGTGCGATATTGGGCGGATCGCCGGGCGGATCACAAGCGGGGCGTTTGCCGTCGCAGGAACTGCCATATCCATTGCTTCCGTAGTAGCCCGTTCACGGGCGATGCTTTCCTCCCGGAAAATGTTGAGCTGTAGGAAACGCCTTCAGGCGTGATGTTGTTTCTTTGTGGGGTTGTACAGAAGGAGCATCGCGGCTGAAGCCGCTTCCTACGGCCGCTTCTCAACGGTGGCCCGGAACCGTGTCGATGCGCATCACCGGATAGAGGTCGCGGCGCTCGTCCCACGACGCATGCCGCCGTGCGAAGAACTCGAGGCGCTGGTCCGGGCTGGCGGCGAAGGCCGGGTCTTCGGCGAGCCGTTGCACGAACTCGGCGCGCAGGGCTTCGTCGTTGTCGAGCATGGCGCGGGCGACGTCTTCGGCGACGTAGGCTTCCATGTACTCCTTCTGCTCGAAGGCGGTGTTGAAGTCGCCCCAGGCGACGAACGAGTCGGGTGCCTGCGGTTCGAACAGGGCGACGACAAGGCGCGACTTCGCCTGTGCGATCGGCACGAACAGCGCGCCAGCGGGGATGTCGTTGACAGCGGCCGACCATCGCCCCTCGAGGGTGAGTGTCTGGCGGCCCTCGAAGGACGCGTCGCCAAACTTCTTCGAGGTGGCGCGAAAGGTTTCCGTTTCGGCGCCCGGCCATGCCTGCGCGAGACGCCGGTACTCGATGCCGTGCAGGTCGAGGCGTGCGCTGATGCGTGTGGCCCACGCCGCCGGTACGAGATAGCCACCGAGCGGGGCGTCCACGACCAGCGACGGCTGCACATCGTCGCGCAGCGGCAGCTTCCACACCTGCGGTGTGTTTTCGTCGTAGCGCGTCATCAGCGTGCCGGAGATCGCCGACGGCGTGCGCGTGTACGCATAGCCGCGGAAGTCGATCGTGCGCGCCTTGTCGGTGGCCTTGTAGGCCAGCGCGAACGGCTTGCCGGCGAGGCGTGCCGCGCGCGCGTCGGCCTCTGCGCCGAGCTGGCGCCAGCGCGCGCCTTCCTGCATCGCCAGTTCGATGAGGGCACGGATCGTGTCGTGGGTTGCTCGCACGCGGGTCGGATAGTCCTTCCAGGAATGCGTCTCGACGAGGATGCCGAAGCGGTTGCGCAGCGGCATGTAGCCGGTGGAGAAGCGTGGCGGGGCGACGCCGTCGGCGAAGCCGGAGGCGGGGTTGTCGTAGTCGACGAACGAGGGATAGAACGCCAGCGGCAGCGAGCCGCGCTTCGACAGGCGTTCGAGCACGGCCGTGCGCAGGGCCAGGCCCGCCTTGCGCAGCGCGGCGTCGCCGGAGTGCACCGGCTCCATCGTGATCGAGATGTCGTGCTCGAACTGCGCACCATCGGTGACATGCAGGTCGGCGAAGACAATCGGATCCCAGGCACCGATCAGGTTCAGCATCGCCTGCATCTCAACCGCGTCGGCCTTCATGTAGTCGCGGTTGAGATTGAAGTTCTGCGCCGTCGTGCGCCAGCCCATCTGCTCGGGGCCGCGCTGGTTCGGCCGGTTCCACGCGCCGAAGCGCTCATGACCGTCGATGTTGAACACCGGCACGAAGACGAGGGTCAGCCTGTCGAGCGCGCCCTTGGCGAGCCTGCCTTGGAACAGTTCGCGCAAGATGAGGAAACCGGCATCCTTGCCGTCGATTTCGCCGGCATGGATGCCGCCCTGCACGAGCAGCACGGGGCGGCGCTTCGCGCGCGCGGCTTCCGGCGTCAGTGCATCGGCCGCACCGGCGACGAGGGCGAGCATCGGCCGGTCTTCCGGCGTGCGTCCGAACTCGACGCAGCGGACCGAGTCAGGCCAGGTTTTCGCAAACTCCGCGCACAGGCGGATCACTTCGTCGTAGCGGCCGGTGCGCACGAAGCCCGATTGCTCGGCAAGGGTCGACAGCGGTGCCGATTCAGCCAGTGCGAGCGACGCCGCGAGGAGGGAAGCAAGGTATCCGGCAAGACGGCAAAAGCTCATGGGCGTCCCATTCGTCGGAAGCGGGCGCCCATGATGCTACAGGCCGTGCCTGGCCAGTTCGGCAGCGACGCCTGCTTGCGAGAAACCCATCAACGCCTTGCCGTCGATGACGATCACCGGCGTGCCCTTGCCGCCGAGCGCAGCCCATTCCTTGCGTGCCGCCTCGGAACGCTCGATGTCGCGCTCGTCCCAGGCCAGATTGCGTGCCTTGAGGTAGTTGCGCGCCTTGACGCAATAGCTGCAGGTCTGGGTCGTGTACATGATGATCCCTGGCGGTGGCGCCTTGCTCTTCGACGGCGCCGCCATCGCCGTCGAGGCGACGATCGAAAACAGGGTGAGGCCGAACCCTGCCAGGATGGATCTGCGCTGGAACATGTTTCCTCCGATTTTCGTTGTCCCCCGGTCGGGGTGCAGTTCAGAGTCGCGCAGGGCGGAATGGTTCATCGCGCATGCGCGCACGGCGACGGAGCAGGTTGCGCCTGCGCACCGCCGGCACTTCGACAACCTCGCCCTGCCTTGCGCCACGCTCTGAACATATTGCCTCTGCTCATTTTGTGCAGCGCAGCGCGAGTGGCAGATTCGCTGGCGTCCGCTGACGGTGACGCAAGTGGTTGCCGCGGCGGTCGCCCCCGACCTGACCAAGGCGAGAACCATGTCGTTGCGAACATCGAATGCGTCCGCCCCGCGCGGTGGACGCCAAGGGATGCGTCCGCGATTCGGCGGATGGCACGGCGGAATGTTGGCGCTGCTGCTGTCGCAGGGAGTGCTGGTGCCGGCCTGTGCCGCCGGCGCGGTTGCGGCGTTCGCCGCCGATGCCGCAGCCGCTGCCGACGATGTACGCAGCGGGGCGTCCGTGCCTGTGGACGATTCCACCGAAGCGGCCACCGTGCTCGGTGGCGTCGTCGTCACCGGCTCGCGCATCGTGCGCATGGACTACGCTGGCAGCAGCCCGCTGACCACGGTGTCGAAGGAAGTCATCGACTCGACCGGCCGCGTCACCGTCGAAGATGTGCTCAACGCCTTGCCGCAACTCGGCCTCGGCGCCAGCAAGGCGAACGCCGGTTGGGGCGGCACCGGGCAGGCGACGCTGAACCTGCGCGGCCTCGGCGCGCAACGCAACCTCGTCTTGCTCGATGGTCGCCGCCTGCAACCGTCCACGACCGACAACATCGTCGACGTCAACGCGATTCCGACCGCACTGATCGCCGGCATCGAGATCATCAGCGGTGGGGCTTCCGCGGTCTACGGTTCGGATGCGATCGCCGGCGTGGTCAACGTGCTGCTCAACGACCGCTTCGAGGGCATCCAGCTCGACACACGCCATGCCCGCTACGCCGAAGGGGACGGCGATACGCACGACGTCGCGCTGACCATGGGCGGCCATTTCGCCAGTGAGCGCGGCAATGCAGTGCTGAGCTTCTCCGGTGCCGAGCGCGAGGGTGTCGACTTCATGGCGCGCGAGTTTTTCCGCAGGCATCCCGGCGGCACCGATTTTCGCATCCAGACCGGCACCTACGAGTTCGGTGCGAACCTGCCGACACAGGAGGCGCTGGATCTCGTGTTCGGCCAGTACGGCGCCGCTCCGGGCCGTGTGCCGGTGACGCCGACGACCTATCTCGGCTTCAACGACGACGGCAGCCTGTTCCTTGCCAACAACGGACCGTTCAACTGGCGCGGGCCGGAAGGCCAGCTGCACGACACCGGCACGCAGTTGAACAACCTCAACCAGTTCTCGTTGATCCAGGTGCCGCTCGAGCGCAAGACCGCATTCGGGCGCGTGCGCTACGACATCAGCGACCGCATCGAAGGCTATGCCCAGTTCAGTTGGGCCGACCTGCACAGCTACGTGGCGGCCGAGGCCGGCAACACCGGCATCAACGTGCCGCTGACGAACCCGTTCATTCCGGCCGACCTGCGCACGATCCTCGCCTCGCGCAGCAATCCCGACGCGCCGTTCCGTTTGCACAAGCGCTTCCAGGAAGCCGGACCGCGCACCTTCGAGCGCGACTTCGACATCTGGCAGTTCCTCGCCGGCGTGAAGGGGCACGTCGATGCGATCGACGGATCCTGGGATGTCTACCTCAGCCGCGGCAGCACGAGTGCGCACGAGGTCAACAACGGCGCGGTCGTGATCGACTCGCTGCGCACGCTGCTCGACGCCGCCGACGGCGGCGCCAGCCTCTGCGAAGGCGGTTACAACCCGTTCGGCCTTTCCGTTCTTTCGGACGAATGCCGGCGTTATCTGGTCGCCGCCACGGTCAGCGACACGCGCTTCGAGCAGGACGTGGCGGAAGCCAACCTGCAGGGCCAACTGTTCGCGCTGCCGGCGGGTGAGGTGCGCTTCGCCGCGGGCCTCGGCTGGCGCCGCAACCACTACGCGTTCCGGCCGGATCGCCTGCTCCAGCAGGGCGGCATCGTCGGCGTGCCGGCCAAGGGCCCGAGCCGCGGCAGCACCCGCGTGCGCGAGGCTTATGTCGAGACCCTGCTGCCGCTGCTCTACGACCAGCCGTTTGCGCATGCGCTCGATCTCGGCCTGGCCTGGCGCCATTCCGACTACGACCCATCCGGCGGTGTCGACACCTTCAAGATCGACTTCAGCTGGTCGCCGGTGTCGAGCCTGCGGGTGCGCGGCGGCTACCAGCGCGCGGTGCGCGCGCCGAGCGTCGGCGAGTTGTATGTCGCCGCGGAAACCGAATCCAACGGTTACGGCCTGGTCGCGAACGGCCAGGGCGACCAGTGCGACGCATCCAGCCCCTTGCGCAATGGCCCGAATGCGGCGGCTGTGGAAGCCCTGTGCATCGCGCATGGCGTGCCTGCGGAACTGCTGCCGACCTATGTCGACACGCAACGCGAATCGCTGGCCACGCGCGCCGGCAACACCGGCCTCGCCCCAGAAAGTGCCGACACCTACACCGTCGGCGTGGTCTGGTCGCCCGAAACCATCGACCTGTCGCTGGCGGTCGACTACTACGACATCCGGGTCGAGGACGTGATCGGCACGCTCACCGCCACGCAGGTGCTTGCGTCCTGCTTCAACCAGGATGGCTCCAATCCAACCTTCGCGGTCGACAACTTCCATTGCGGCCTGATCCGGCGCAACCCGGAAACCGGTCGCATCGACAACATCGACAAGCCGACCTTCAACATGGGCAGTCTGGAAACAAGCGGCATCGATGTGCAGGTCGACTGGCGCCGCGCCATCGGCGACGGCGAACTGGCGCTCGGCACGGTGCTGGGCTGGGTCGACCGCTACGAAGTGCGCACGACCAAGGGCGGCAAGGCCTACGACCATGCCGGTTACGTCGGCACGCTGCCGACCTGGAAGGCGGTCAGTCACCTGCGCCATGCGCGCGGCCGCGGCAGTCTCGGCCTGCGCTGGCGCTACATCGGCTCGATGGAGCATTCGTCGAAAGTGCTCAACCCGGCATCGACCGCGCCGCCGGTCGACGCCCACAGCTACTACGACCTGTTCGGTCGCTGGCGCTTCGGCGAACACCTCGTGCTCGATGCCGGCATCAACAACCTGTTCGACAAGGCGCCGCCACAGGTCGGCAACACACCCGGCACCACCCACAACGTCACCTACGACATCTATGGCCGCCAGTACTTCGTCGGCCTGAGCGTGAAGCTCTGAGCACCTGCCCCATCCACCACCGAGGACAACGACATGATCCGCCAGTACCGCCGCACCACCCTGCTCGCCGCCACCGCACTGTTCGCCTTCGCCATCCAGAACGTGTTCGCCCAGGCCCTGTCCGGCCGCGACCTGCCCGATCGCCCGCGCGTCGGCGTGAGCTATTACAAGGTGCCGCCCGGCAAGCACGACGAATGGCTCGCGCTGTACCAGAAGTGGCATCGCCCGATCATGGAGGCGCAGATCAAGGCCGGTGTCACCCTCAGCAGCA
Source organism: Dokdonella sp. (assembly GCF_019634775.1). NCBI lineage: Bacteria > Pseudomonadati > Pseudomonadota > Gammaproteobacteria > Lysobacterales > Rhodanobacteraceae > Dokdonella > Dokdonella sp. The sequence goes on along the minus strand of NZ_JAHCAS010000001.1, from coordinate 455,977 downwards.
CCGTCTACGCCCTGCGCAACCACCAGATCGGGTCGCCCTATGATTTCGTCATCATCAGTGTCTCGCCGGCCAATCCGAAGCCGCTCGGCCTCTCGCGTGGCGAGCTCATCAAGAAGCTCTTCCCCGACACGGAAGCCTATGTCGCCGGTGAAAAGCGTCGCTGGGAACTGACCGTCGACCACTGGGACACCAGCCTGCTCGAAATCGACGTGACCGACCCGAACCTCTCGCTGTACTACCCACTGATCAACGGCAAGGTGGTCAGGTAGCGCGTCGGTACGTGGCGCAGGCTGGCCTGCTCGCATAGCATGGCCTGCGCCCGATCCGCGCACGCCTGGAAATCCATTGACCCCCGAGCAAAGAATCCTCTCCGTCGCCCCGATGATGGACTGGACCGATCGCCACTGCCGTGTCTTCCATCGGCTGCTGGCGCCGCATGCCTTGCTGTACACGGAGATGGTCACCGCGCCGGCGGTGATCCATGGGGATCGCGTGCGCCTGCTCGGGTTTGATCCGAGCGAGCATCCGCTGGCCTTGCAGCTGGGTGGCTCCGAGCCGGCCGAGCTGGCCGAGGCGGCGCGCATCGGTGAGGGTTTCGGTTACGACGAAATCAATCTCAACGTGGGCTGCCCGTCGGATCGCGTGCAATCCGGTCGCTTCGGCGCCTGTCTGATGCGCGAGCCGGAACTCGTGGCCGAATGTTTCTCCAGGATGCGCGATGCAGTGTCGATTCCGGTCACGGTGAAGTGTCGCATCGGTGTTGATGACCAGGACGCTGAAGCCGATCTCGACCGCTTCATCGACACGGTGCGCGCGGCCGGCTGCGCGGTATTCATCGTGCATGCGCGCAAGGCCTGGTTGCAGGGTCTGTCGCCGAAGGAGAACCGCGACATCCCGCCGCTCGACTACGCACGCGTGCATCGCCTGAAGCAGCGCCTGCCGGAACTGACGATCGTGCTGAACGGAGGGCTCGCTCGCGTCGACGATTGCGTGGATGAACTGCAACGGGTCGATGGGGTGATGCTCGGCCGCACCGCCTATCATGAGCCGTATCGCCTCGCCGAACTCGAGTACGCATTGTTCGGCGTGCCGTTGCCGGCTCGCGACGACGTGATTGCGCGATTGCGGCCCTACGTCGAGACGCATCTCGCCCACGGCGAGCGCCTGCAGCACATCACCCGACACATCCTTGGCTTGTTCCAGGGCCTGCCCGGCGCGCGCGCGTGGCGGCGCCATCTGAGCGAGCAGGCGCACCGTGCCGATGCGGGTTGGGAGGTCGTCGAACAGGCGCTGGCGCGGCGTGCCGGGGCAGGGTTGGGGCGGGCGGCGTAGGAAACGGCTTCAGCCGTGATGCCCTGTCTGTACAACCCCACAAAGAAAAGCATCACGGCTAAAGCCGTTTCCTACGGATCGTGCAAGGTCTGTATGGTGTTTGTGCAGCGGACGTCTGCTCGCATACCCAGACGACGAAGCCCGGCGCAGGGCCGGGCTTCGATTCGGTAAAGCGGGTGCGGTGGATCAGAAATGGTACACGGCCGAGGCGACGACGGCATCGACGCGGTCCGAGAATTCGCCGCCGAGGTCGACCTGGAGTTTCTCGCCGAACACCGTGCCGAGACCGAAGGTGTAGTGGGTGTCGCGGGTCTTGAGCGCGCGGTAGCCGTCGTGGTCGGGATCGGTGAAGCCGCCGAGACGGACCGAGAGCAGCTTCATGCCCATCACCGGCGCATCGAACAGGAAGGTCTTCTCGGCGCCGAGATGGAAGACCGTTTCCTTGCCGAGCGGGTCGATGTCGATCGCATTGCCGGTGGTGCTGCCGAACAGGAAGCCTGTCGGCGAGCCGTCCGGCAGCCTGCCGTAGTCGACGCGATCAAGCTGCGCGGATACCAGCCAGGTGTCGGTCGGGCGCCAGGCGACGCCGAAAGAGAGCACGTCCGGCAGGCGGATGGTTTGTTTGCGGCTGCCGTCGCCGTAGAAATCGAAGCTGCAGAAATCGGCCGGGCAGGTCGAGCGGTCGATGACGTAGAGCTGATTGACCACGCGGTAGTCGCCGCCCGACTTGTAGACAACGCCGCCCGAGAACTTGCCGTTCGGGTTGACCAGCAGGCCGAGGTTCCAGGTCAGGTCGTGATCGGTGCCGACGACGCGGCTGCCGAGCGTGATCTGGTCGTTGTTGGGGTTGACCACGCCGGGCGGGAAGTCGAGGTCGTAGTCGCGGAACCCGAACACGCTGGAGACCGAGTACGACTGGAGGTCGAGCGAGGTGTGCTTGATCGATGCGCCGATCGAGAACAGGTCATTGATGCGGAACGCGCCGGACAGGCCGAAGGCTTCGACCTCGACGTCGATGCCGCTGCTGGCCACGTAGGTGTCGCGGAACGTCGATTCGACGTTGACGATCTCACTGGTTGCGCGCAGGGCGCCGGAGTTCTGATAGAAGGCCGATACCACGAAGCGCTCGAACGGGTACACGAAGCTCAGGAACGAGACCTTGGTGTTGCTGTCCCTGAAGCGGCCGATCGGGTCGTCGCCGACCGGCATATAGCCCGGGAAGGATGCCGGCGGAATGGCGTCGATCGAGTTTGGATCGAAGAAGCGCACGTTGTAGTCCGCGTTGCGCACGTGCACCGAGACTTCCGGACTGGTGAGGATGGTCTGGCCGGCCGGATTCGCTTCGGCCGCGGTGGCATCGTCGGCGACCGCCGCGAAAGCACCGCCGAGGCCGAGTGCGCGCGCACCGGGCGCCAGCAGGTCAAACGGGATTGCGGAGATGTTGGGCGCGCAGGCCGCGTAGGCGGGATCGGTGAGCGAGAGGAGAAAGAACTCCGAGCAGTCCTGAGGTTGGCCCTGGGCGCAAGCGAAACCGGACCAGCCCAGGCTGGCGACGGCACAGTACATCGCGGTGCGTTTGAACACTGACATGGTTCTCTCCCCGATGGATGCGTCGCCCTGAACCTGCCCGGCGGCGCTTGGATGATGGCAAGTGATTGGTATTCAAAGGCGAAACGATCACAGCACCGAAGTCGAACCGGTGTCAAGCGAAGTTGCCGGCTGGTCCGGCGTTCCTCCTTGCGATCGCGGTCGCACAGAGCGCAGTACGCCATTCGGCGCGCGAACATGTCATTTCGGTTGGGGATACTTGGCGCACTCCGTCATCGGAAAGCAGTGGCTCGGGGTCGTCGGGGGGCGATCGGAGCATCCTCGATGGCACTGCCCACGATTTCCGTGGAGGGTGACGCCGCTCGTGGCAGGCGTATGATGTGCGCATGCGGTGTTGCCGCCGGTTGCGCGAGGTGTCCGATGTCGAAGTCCCTGTCGTTGTCCCTGGGGGTCGCCCTGGCCGGGTGTGTCACGTTCGTGCCGACTGCCTCGGCCACGGTCGTCGAGGCGGGCGTGAGTGAATCGGTGTCGATCCAACTGGCCGCATCGACGGTCGATGCCCTGCGCCGCAAGGTGCTCGCGCAGTGTGGACTGGATGGTGTACGCAACACCTTGCCGTGGTACTTCCATTTCGAGTTCGGCCGCGCCCTGCTCCAGGCTGGCGACGCGCGACGTGCGGTCGTGCAGTTGAGCCAGTCGGTCGAGCTCAACCCCGAACCGCGTGCCGACAAGCGCCTCTATGGCATGTGGTTCACCGATTACCTGCCGTATTTCCAGCTCGCCGACGCGCACGTGCGTCTGGGCAACTGGCCATGCGCGGCGCAGGCCTGGCAGCTCTCGCAGGCCAGCGGCGAAACACGCACCGGCCGCCTTGATCCGGCACGCCTGCGTGCGGTCGAGGATGCGATCGGCGCACACGGCGATGCCGTCGGCGCCTGCCACGCGCACGAGGTCGAGGCGCTGGCTTTCGCTGGACTCTGAGGGCATCGCTGCGTGGTGGAAGCGACTCCCGCAAGGCCCTGATACCACGGCTGGCTCCGGCCGCAATGGAATCCAGGCCGGCTCAGGAACCGCTGAAGAACGTCAGGAAGCGCGGCGGATAGAACGCGGCGTCGGGACGGCGCGCGGGGTCGAGTTTGCGTGCGGCGGTGGCGGCGTTGCGTGCGGTGGTGGCCGAGTCGCTGGCTGCGCCGTCGAGCTGGCTGAGTTGCCATGCCGAGGCGGCGCGCAGGGTTTGCTGGTGCCAGCCGATGCGCGCGTTCGCATCCTGTTTCGCGGTCAGGCGCAGCACTTCGGCGTAGCGGCCGGCGAGATAGGCATCGATGGCCGGGCGCAGCATGTCACCTGCGCTGTTCGCGACAGGTTTCGGCGACTCGGCCGGTGGTGCCTGCACGACTGGCCGTTGCGTGGGTTCGGCGGGGGGACGCGTCGGCGTACCTGGCGGCTTGGCGGGTGGGGTCTGCGCGAGCGGCGGTTTCGTCTCGGCCACGGGCGGAGTCGCGGGCGGTTTCGTTTCGGCGGCGATGGCGCTGCCGCAGTCGCTGCGTCCGCTGGCTTCGACCCCGGCCAGGGCCGCGTTGCCGGCGACGAAGCTGCGGTGGGCCGGGTCGTTCCACCAGCGCAGCGCGCCCGCGCAGTCGCCGCTGCGCAGGGCTGCGAGGCCCAGATAGTGCTGCGGTGCATAGACCTCGTAGCGCTGGCCGTACAGGCGCAGGCGTGCGGCCGGTTGCGCGTTGCCGGCGAGCGCGCTCTGCATCAGTCGGCTCACTTCGGCCCAGCGCCCCTCGCGTGCGGCAGCCAGGCCACGTGCGTAATCGTCCTTCCAGTCGGCCAACGCCGGCGCCGCGAAGAGTGCGGCCAGCACCAGCAGCGGGCGCAGGAAGTCAGAAGCCCGCATTGCGCAGGTACTCGTCGGTGCCGAGACTCGGGAAGCTGCCGCTGGTCTGGCTGCGCTGGCGCGCCTGCACGCGTGCAAAGGCAGAGACGGTCTTGTTCGAGTTCGGGTGGCGCAGGGTAACGTAGTAACTGCCGGCCGGCAGGTTCAGCTGCAGCGGGGTGCTGCGCTCCTGCGGCAGTTCGATCGGTTTGCGCGCGGCGTCGAGCACCTGGTCGACATAGCCCCACGGCATGGCGTTGATGACCAGGGTGCCTTTCTGCGCCTCGAGTTGTTCGGCACGCTGTTTCTGCAAGGCGACCACGCGCGCCTCCGCCTCGGGATAGATCGCGGCGAGCACGCGGCTATTGGCCAGTGCGGCCGTGGTCGCGCGGATCGCCGCCAGGCTGGCATCGGCGACGGTCGCGTCATTGGCCGTGCGCACGTCGTCGGCGAGCACGTCGGCGAGCTGCTGTTCGTAACGCTCGGCAGACGCGATGCGCGCTTCGCGCAGGGCAAGGATGTCGCGGGCGACATTGGCGGCGTCGTCGGCACTCAGTGGCCGCTGCTGCAGCAGGCCGGCGATGCGCTGCTCGCGCTCCTGCAGGGCGCGGGTCGCATCGCGCGCCAGCACGCGCTGGCGCACGTCGCCAGCCAGTGATGCGAGCGCGGCATCGTCCGCGTAGGCGGCCGTGCCGGCGGTGGCCAGGGCGGTCGCGGCATCGAGGTCGTCACGCGCAAGCGCGGCGCGCACTGCTTCGGCGGTCAGTTGCGGCAGGGCGCTGTACAGGGTGCGCGCGTCGGCATTGGCTGGGTCTTCGCGCAGCAAGGCATCGAGGATGTCGCGCGCGTTGTCGCGTGCCGGTGGCAGCGGGCGACCGGCGGTGATGGCGATACGCGCGTTGTTGAGCAGTCCGGCAATGCGGATCAGGCGCGCATCGAGCTTGCTTTCGGCATCGTCGCGGATCGCCTTGGCGCCGGCGAGCGCGGGGTCGATGCGCAGGGCCAGCTCGGCGCGATCGAGCGTGGCGACGAAGTCGCCGCGCTCGCGCGCGGCACGCGCGTCGGTGATGAGGCGATCGGTGAGGGTCTTGCGGAACGCGGCGACCGCACCACTCTTCTCGTCGAGCTGGCGTGCCTGTTCGTAGAGTTCGAAGGCGTTGTCGCCAAGCGGTTCGCTGATGCGGCCGGCGGCGAATGCGGCCTGCGCGCGTGCCAGTCGTTCGGCGACCTGGCGCGTGCGGGTCGCCTCGCCCTGCGCGCGCACGATGTCCTCGCCGAGTGCGATGAAGGCCGCATCGCTGCCGAAATCGGCCTTGAGCGCGGCATGCGCCTGGGCGGCCTCGTCGGCGCGGTTGAGCTTGAGCAGGTCGCGCACACGGCGGAATTCGGCGTCGGTGATCACCTTGAGGCGTTGCAGTGCGCCGGCGTTGTCGGGTGCAAGGGCCAGCGCATTGCGTAGCAGGGCATAGGCGCCGTCCGGGCCGTTGCGGCGTCCGCGCTTTTCCGCTTCGTCGGCCTTGGCGAGCAATTCGGTGACGCGCTGCGCACGGGTGCGCGCGGCCTGTTCGTCGCCGATGCGCTTGACCAGCGCCTGCACGGCGTCGTCATCAGGCACCACGAGCAGGGCCTGGTTGGCGCGTTCACCGGCGTCTTCGAGGTTGCCCGCGGCGAGCGCGGCCTCGGCCTGCGCGCGCACCTTGTCGCCGATCTGCTGCAGCAGTTCTAGCGCGCGTGCATTGGCCGGATCCTTCTGCAGCACCTTCTGCACGTCCTCGAAGGCGTTCTCGCCGGGAGGATCGAGCAGGGCGCCGCTTTCGACGAAGCGGTCGGCTTCGCGCAGCAGGGTGCGCACGAGGACCTGCTCGTCCTGGCTCAACTGGCGCGGGGCGAATGCGAGCCAGAGCACGCCACCGATGAGCAGCGCGCCGAGCCCGGCGGCGATCGCTGCGAACAGGCGCGGGCGCTGGCGCAGCGCACGCTGCACGCCGGAGGTGGCATTGCGCAGCGACGGGTCGGTACGCGGCATGCGCAGCAGGTCGAGGGCGAAGCCGGAGTCGCCACCGGTCAGCTCGCCGGAGAAGCCGAGCGCGCGCAGGCGCTCGGACGTGCTCGACGCGGTGATGTCGCCGAGCTTCTTCGCCAGGGTGTCGTTGCCGACCACGATCGTGCGCAACGCGCGGGTGAAGTCCTGCAGGTTCTTGAAGCGATCGGCCGGTGTCTTGGCCAGCATGCGGTCGAATACCGGCTGCAACGGAGCGAGGTCGGCCGGCAGCGGCGGTGGTGGCTGCAGGGCATGGCCCATCAGCACGTTCATCGGGTTGTCGCCGGTGAACGGTGGCTGCCCGGTGAGCAGCTCGTAGAACAGGATGCCGAGGCTGTACTGGTCGGAGCGCCCGTCGGTCTCGCGGCCACTGGCCTGTTCGGGGCTCATGTAGGTGGGCGTGCCCAGCACCAGGCCGGTCTGGGTGATGCGCGAGGCCATCACGTCGGACTGCTTGGCGATGCCGAAGTCGGTGAGCACCGGCGTCGTCGGGTCGCGGAACATCACATTGGACGGCTTGAGATCGCGATGGATCACGCCGTTGCGATGGGCGAACTCCAGACCGTTGGCGAGCTGCACGACGATGCCGATCGCTTCGCCCAGTGACACGCCCTCGCGCATGCGCTCGGACAGCGTGCCGCCTTCGAGGTACTCCATCGAGATGTAGGCGATGTCGTCACGGGTGACGATGTCGTAGACGGCGACGATGTTGCGATGGGGCAACTTGGCCATCGTGCGCCCTTCGAGCAGGAAGCGGCGCTCGAACTCGGGCATCGGCCCGTTCGAGACGCGCAGCTCGCGGCGCATTACCTTGATGGCAACCTTGCGGTCGAGAGAATGCTGAATGGCGAGATAGACGGTGGCCATGCCGCCCTCGCCGAGCTCGCTGAGCATCTCGTAGCCAGGAATCTCCTGGAACTTGCCGGCCATTGCCCCATCCCGATCGACGCCCGGCCGGATCCGCGGCAACGGGCGGAGGCCGGACCGGCCCGTACTGCGCGACGTGGTGATCGCGGGGCGACCAGGCGTGCGCGGAACGACCTGCGGGTGCAGGATCCGCCGCGTCGGGCGAACCGACAGGCTGGCCCGGATCATAGCAAAGGGGCGCGGCTGGCAAGGCGCCGGAGTGGAGGCGCCCCAATCGTTTGATTCCCAATGACGGGGTGACATCCGCAGGGCCCGCAGCGAACCTTGCGGATGTCATGACGCCATTGCGGGATTGACCAGGGCATCCCTTGCACTTCGGCGCCGCTCCGCAACCCGGTAGCCATAGCGACTCAAGTCGCTCGCGCAGCGCAAGGGATCGCGGCTGAAGTCCCACGACAGCCGCCCGGAAGGACACTCCTGCAGGACCCGGTTTCAGAGAGGCTCGGCGGAGTCCGGGTGGGCTGCGGGCGGTTCCGGTGCCTGCGGCGCGACCGGCGGCTCGGGTGGCAGCGGCGGCTCGGGGGGCAGCGGTGCGCTGCGACCGATGCGGAAGATCGATTTGTACTCGGGCACCTTGACCTTCACCGCGAGCGATTTGCGCTGACGCAGTACGTCGAGACTGACTTCGCTGCCGGTCGGCTGGTCGCGCAGTGCACGCAAGGCATCCTCCGGGCGTGCAACCGCCCGGCCGTCGACCTTGCGGATGACGTCGCCGGCTTCGAGGCCGGCGAAGGCTTCGCTGTCGGCCGACAACACGAGCACGCCCTCGTCGGTGCCGAAGTAGCGACCGAGCCCGGGGTTGAGCGTGCTCAGGTTGAGATTCCAGCCCGCGCGGATGTCACGCAGCACTTCGAGTCGGGCAAGGCTGGCGTCCGCGCGGGCGTGATTGGCATCGGATCGCGCGCGCCGCATCTCGACCCGCGCCCGTGCCATTTCATCACGCGCCTGCGCAATGCTTTCACGGAATTCGCGGTTGATCTCGATCTGCGTCACGCCATCCTCGTCAACGAGCAGGCGCGGCCAGCTCTGCGCGGTGCGGCGCTGCGCGGTGATGCGCAGTTCCTTGCCGGGCTTGCCGCCGCGCTCGTAGGCGATGCGCACTTCCTGGCCATCCTTGAGGCCGGCCAGGCGTTCGCGTGCCTCGGCGAGATTCGCGTGTTCGTCCTTGCCGGCGAGCGCTTTGCCGTCGATCGAAGTGATGATGTCGCCGTTGCGCAGGCCGGCGCGCTCGGCCGGACTGTCCGGCGTCAGCGCCTCGATGCGTGCACCGCGTTTTTCCGCGGCGAGGACGACGCCGATCACCGCGCGGTCCGGGTCGGTGATGTAGCGGAATGCGTAGGCACGCGGACCGATGTCGCCGAGTTCGGTCGAGAGCTCGGCCATGCGCCGCGACAGTTCCGCGATCTGCGTGCGCAGTTCGGCGAGCTCCGCGCGCGCGGCGGCACGGTCGACGGGAGCGGGCGGTTCCGCATCGGCCGCGTGGGCGAGCGGCAGGGCGAGCAGCAGGGACAGGCTGAGCAGAGTCGGTTTCATGGTCGGATTTCCTTGGTGCAGGGCGATCTACAGCGAGACCGGCATGAAGGCGGGGTCGCCGGCGAGTGCGGCGGTTTCGAATTGGTTTGTGCTGCGGATCAGGACGAGGTCTTCGAGCAGGCCGACGCGCTGGCGCCACAGTGGCAGTGCTTCGCCGTCGTCGCGTGCGGCCGAGAGCTGCACGTCGACGAAGCCGACCAGATCCTCGACTTCGGCGGCGGCCATCAGGGTCGATGCGCCGAGATCGGTCTGCGCCGGGCGCGCGGCGAGCCAATGTTCGAGTTCACGCGACTGTGTGCGCAGGCGTTCGAGTTCGCTGTTCACCGGTGTCGCGTCGGCGATCGTGGTTGCCGGCCGGTTGGACGCATCGTCCGATTCGTGCAGGCCCAGGCGCACACCTACGAAGCCGAACAGCAGTGCAGCCGCGATGGTGGTCGGCACGTGCCAGCGCGGGCGCCTCGGCGCCAGCGAGCGTTCGAGGGCTGGCCACAGGTCGCCGGCCGGTGTGGCCAGGGGCAGGGCGCGCAGGGCTTCGCCGAGCTCGTCGCGACCGTTCATGCGGTCGCCGCCAATGGGGATGTGCATGGGATGTCCACCTCGCCGGCACCGAGCAGTTCGCGCAGCCGCGCGGTGCCGCGCGCGAGCTGCGATTTCGAGAAGCTCACCGACTTGCCGGTCATGTCGGCGATTTCGGCGTGCGTATAGCCCTCCACGTGGTACAGCCAGATCACGCTGCGCGCGGCTTCGGACAGGCGCGTCAGCGCAGCATCGAGCCGGCCGCGATCGAGGCAGGCCCACGGCATGCTGCCGTCGTCGACCGGCTCGTTGCCCTCATCGAGATCCTCGAACGCCTTGCCGCGCTCGCGGCGCAGGCGCATCAACGCCTCGTTGACCACGATCCGGCGTACCCAGCCCCAGAACGGCGATTCGCCACGGAACTGGCCGATACGCTGGAACAGGTGCAGCATGGCGTCGTGGACGACCTCACGCGCATCCTCGGCGTCGCCGCACAGGCGCAGCGCGAGCGTCCAGGCCGGGCGCTCGAACAGGCGGTAGACCTGCTCGAAGGCCCGCACGTCGCCGCGCCGGGCGCGGGCGAGCACGGTATCGGGGACATCGATGCGGAATGGGCTGGTCACGGCATGCAAGGATGCGCGGTCGCGCGAAAGGGTCGCAGGGAGGCCAAAGGATCGTCCTCCATCGGCGCCGGCCTTGCGCGTGCCGGTCGTCCGGTCGGCTGAAATTCGCCGACGCGGGTCGCCGTGCCCGCGCACGCGCTTGCCACGGCCCGCTGGATCGACCACAGGGCTGTGCCTGTGGCGGGAGTCGCCATGAGCGTGCCCCTGGTCATCGCCCATCGGGGCGCCAGTGCGCTGCGTCCCGAGCACACCCTGGTCGCCTACGACAAGGCCATCGACGATGGCGCGGATTTCATCGAGCCGGATCTGGTGATGACCCGCGACGGCGTGCTCGTCGCGCGCCACGACAACGCGCTCGGCGACACCACCGACGTCGCCGCGCACCCCGGCTTCGCCGCGCGCCGCACGACGCGCACGATCGATGGTGAGATCCTGACTGACTGGTTCGTCGAGGATTTCAGCATGGCCGAACTGGCCACGCTGCGCGCGCGCGAACGCCTGCCGCGGCTGCGCTCGACCGCCTTCGACGGCCAATACGCGATTCCGACCTTCGACTCGATCGTCGCACTGGTCGAACGGCGCTCGCTCGGCCGCTCGCGGCCGCTCGGGTTGATCCCGGAGATCAAGCATTCCAGTCATCACCATGCGTGTGGACTCGATCCCGAGCAGGCCCTGCTCGATGCGATCGCGCGGCATGCATTCCTGCGCTGCGCGCCGCTCGGCGTGCAGTCGTTCGAGGTGGGCAATCTGCAACGCCTCGCGGCGCGGATCGCCGCCTGGCCCAACGTGTTCCTCGTGCAGCTCGTCGGCGCGCCGGCCGATGTCCCGGCCGATCGGCGCCTCGCCGGCGACATGGCGCATACGTACGCCTCGATGCTGACGCCACCGGGGCTTGCCGCGATCGCCCGCTACGCGAAGGTGCTCGCGCCACCGTCGCGCATGGTCGTGCCGCTCGACGCGAACGGTGCGCTGGGCGGGCCGACGCCGCTCGTCGCTGCCGCGCACGCGGCCGGACTCGCCGTGCACGCGTGGACGCTGCGTCCCGAGAACGCCTTCCTGCCGCCGGCCCTGCGCTGTGGCGGCGACGATTCCACGTGCTGCGAACCGGGCGCGATGGCCGAAGCACGGGCCCTGGCGGCCGCCGGCGTCGATGCCGTGTTCACCGACGATCCGGGTCTGGTCGTGCGGGCGTTCGCGAGGATGGCCTGAGGCACGGGATGGGCCCGGACATGCAGCGTTCCGGGTACCGATGTTGACGTGGGCCGGTCAGCGCTCGAAGCCGGTGGCGAAGATCCGGTCCGGGTTGTACTCGACCGCGCCGACGTCGCAGCGCGTGGCCTGGCCACCGTTGAGCGGACGCGGCAGGCCGCGTGCGTCGGTGCCCGGGCAGTTCGTGTTGCTGCCGTTGTCGATCAGCACGCTGCCGGCCGGCAGGGCCAGCGCGGGTACCCAGCCGTGGGTTTGCACGGCCTCGCCGAGGCCGAAGCCGTTGTTCGGGAACTCGGATGAGATCAGGTTGTTGCCGGGCGTGTAGAAGTAGCACGAGGCCGAGCCGGTGAAGACCGCGTCGCCGGCCTGCACGTCGATCGTGCTCGGCGTGCAGGCCGGGCCGGACAGGGGTGGCGCGAACACCGTGTTGCGGATCTCGCTGATGGTCGCGCCGTTCTGTGCCTGCAGGTAGGCGGCGGAGTTGCCGAAGTTGGCCGAGCCGCGCGCGAAGGTACTGTTGCGGATGTTGGCCGTGGTCGGCGGCCGGCCGGTGCGGGTCAACAGGTAGATCCCGCCGCTGGCGAGTGCCGAATTCTCGAAGAACGTGCCATTGGTGACATCCAGGCGCGCGCTTTCGACGCCGATCGCGCCGCCTTCGCGCGCCTCGTTCTGGCCGAACCAGGCACGTTCCAGGGCAACGATGGTGGACGGGCCCTGGCCGAAGACGGCCATGGCGCCGCCGGCTCCGGCCCGACGCGAGCCGGTGGTCAAGCAGGTCGTCGCGTTGTCGACGAACTGCACGTCGCTGAGCAGGGCATAGGCATTCACCGGCAGGTCCAGCGAGAGCGCAGCGCCGGTGCCGCCGATACAGGACTGCGCGCTGGCCGGCGTGGCGACGGTCCTGTTCGAGATGAATTGCGTGCGCTCGACCAGTACCGAGGTTGCGCCGTTGACGCGCACGGCGCCGCCGGCGTTGGCGAGGTTGACGATGCCGCCGTCACTGGACTGGTTGTTGCTGAAACGCGAGCGGGTCAGGCGCAGGTTGCCGTTGGTGCGGATCGCACCGCCGCCGGCGCCGGTCGCCGCGGGACCGTAGTTCACGCAGCCATCGAAACTCGAGTCGAACACCAGCAGGGCACCCTGCGAGCGCACGTCGATGCAGCCGCCACCTTCGCCGCTCGAGCCATTGCGCAGGTTCAGGCCGAGCACCTGGATCGTCTGCGAGCTGCCGCCGGTGAGGAAGCGGAACAGCGGCCAGCCCTGTGCATTGACGACCAGGCCCGGCGCCTGCGTGGCGTCAAGCACGATGCCTTGTCCGACCAGCGGCGGCAGCGGCGTGCTCGTGTTGATCTGCGCATTCGCGGGCAGGACGAAGCGGATCGTCTGCGTGCCGTTGCTGGCCTGCATCTGGTTGATCGCCGCGCGCAGCGTACCGGCACCGTCATCGCTGGTCGTGTTGACGATGAAGGTGTCGTCGGCGAGGCAGGGTCCGCTGGCGAGAAGGACGAGCAGGATCAGATGGCGCATGGGCGTGGTTTCCTACGGTGTTGCCGTGGAATACGCGCAATGGCGCCGGGAACCCCAACCCGATCCGCGCGGGCGCGCCGCGCCGGCCCTGCTGCGGCTGAACCCGCATGCCAGGGATACGTTCCGTGGCAGCAACGTCCGTTGTGATCAGGGCATCCTGGACGGCGCTTGCCGATCGCCCAGCCCCGGCAGGCCGACGATGCGTCGGATCGCCGTCTCCGCGGCGGCAAACGAGAAATGGCGTTCCACGTTGGCGAGGCCGTTGCGCGAGAGGCGGTTCCACAGTGCCTCGTCGCGGTACAGGGCGACGACGGCGATGGCAAAGGCCTCCGCATCGGCGGCGACGAGCACGTCCTCGCCGACCTGCACGTGCATGCCTTCGACCGCCATCGGCGTGGCCACGACGGGCAGGCCGTAGCTCATCGCCATATTGACCTTGCCCTTGACGCCGGCGCCATAGCGCAGCGGTGCGATCGAGATGCGACAGCGGTCCATCAACGGGGCGAGATCGTCGACGAAGCCGTGCACGATGAGGCCGTCGCCGGCCAGCGCCTGCACGGCCGCGGTGACTTCGCTGCCGACCACGTGCAAGGTCACATCCGGCAGCGCGGCACGCACGCGCGGATGCACTTCGCGCGCATACCAGAGCACGGCGTCCTCGTTCGGCGGATGGCGAAAGCCGCCAACGAACACCAGATCGTGGCGTGCGCCGAAGGGCGCACGACAGCCGTACACCTCGTGCACGTTTGACAGCACGTCTACCGTGACGCCGGGTGCATCGTGGGCGAGGATCGCCTGTTCGACCGGACTGACCACAACGGTAAGGTCGCATTCGCGCATAAGGCCGATTTCCTGTCGTCGCGTAGCCTCGGCCAGGCGCGCGAGTTCGGGCCGGTTCTCCAATTCGGCGGCGCGCTGCTCGCGCAGGTAATGCAGATCCACCGTATCGAACACCAGCTTGGCGCGCGGTGCGTACAGGCGTGCAAGTCCGAGGTACTCCCGTGCGACGTAGTGGCGCGAGAGGAAGATCGTGTCGAACTCCGCACCGCGCTCGCGGAAGAAGCGCACGGCGCCGACGAGCCAGGGTTGGTACAGCATCTCCACGCCGAGTCCCTGCAGGGCGGGCGTGTAGCGCTCGATCCAGGCGTGGTTGCTCGGCAGGAAGGCGACGTGGCAGTCGTTCGCGCGCAGCACGCGCATGAGGTTCTGCATGCGCAGGGAACCGGAATCCTGGTCCGGCGTCGGCGTGGTCGCGTCGACGATCAGCACGCGCCTGCGCGCGCGATGCGTCGCGGCGGTCGCGATCGGCGTGCCGGGCGCCGGCTGGCGCGCAAGCGCAGCGTGCCATTTGTCGCGGAACTTGGCCTGGTTGACCACCTGGTAGCGCTTGAGGCCGCTGCCGGTGTCGGTGCCGTTGGAGATGCCTTCGAAGTGGATCACGCGCGCACGCGGTTCGTAGAACACCTTGAAGCCGGCCGCACGTACGGCAAAGGCGAGATCGGTGTCCTCGTAGTAGGCAGGCGCGTAGCGCGTGTCGAAGCCGCCGAGCCGGTCGAACAGCGCGCGGCGCACCAGGATCGCCGCGCCCGAGCAGTAGTCGGCCTCGCGGCGAAACGCGAAGCGCGCATCGTCGGGATCTTCGAAACGTCCATAGTTCCAGCCGGACGCGTCGTCGAAGACGATGCCGCCGGCTTCCTGCAGGCGCCCGTCCGGGTAGACGAGCTGGGCGCCGACCAGGCCGGCGTCGGTTTCCTGTTCGAAGCATTCGAGCAGGGCTTCGAGCCAGCCCGGCGTGACCACGGTATCGTTGTTGAGGAACAGCACGAACTCACCGCGAGCGAGCGCCGCACCGGCATTGCACGAGCCCACGAAGCCGAGGTTTTCGGCGTTGCGCACGGCACGTACGCCACCGACCTGGGCGAGGCGTTGCGCAGTCGCGTCGGTCGAACCATCGTCGACGACGATGACCTCGAACGGCACCGTGCCTGCGTGTTCGCCGAGCGAGCGCAGGCAGGCGGCGGTGTAGGCGAACTTGTTGTAGACCGGAATCACGATCGACACACGTGGCGAGTCGGATACCGGCAACGCGAACGGCGAGAACGCCTCGCTCGGCTCGGCGTAGCGCACGCGCGTCGTGCGTACCGCGCCGCCGCCGAGTTCGCGGCGGATGCGCGCGAGCGTGCCACCGACGCCGTTGCGCGCAAGGCTGCCGCGCAGCCGATGCAGCACGCTGGCCACGTGCGCCTTGCGGAAGGCGAGGCGCGTGCGCAGTTCGCGCAGGCGCGCGGCGGCACCGCGCAGCGGCGCAGTGAGGCGCCACGAGCGGCTGGCGATGATGCGCTGGTAGGCCGGCTTGAGCTCCTGCAATTCGCTGTCGAGCGCCTGCGCCCAGGCCGTGCGTGATTCGAGTTCCGCGCGCACGCCGACCAGCTCGCGGTCGAGGGCATGGCCCCAGTCGCCGCGGCGGGCGCTTTCCGCCTGCACCGCCGCGAGTTCGCTGGCGAGTGCAGCGATCCGGACCTGGCTGCATGCAAGCTCGGTCGCGCCCGCGGCAGCCTGCTGGCTGTCCAGGTCGAGCAGCGTCGCCCGCGCGCGTGGCGCGGCTGCGATGCTGCCGAGCACGCGCGCGTAACCGGTGGCCATGTCGGCGAGGTCGGGCTCGTGGCGGTCGGCCAGCGTTGCGCGCATGCGTGCCAGCTCGTCGCGGTCGGCCGCGATCGTGCGCACGCGCGCGGCGATCGCCGCTGCATCGGGCTCGACGAGAAAACCGTCAACGCCGTCCTCGATGCGTTCGGCCAGTGCGCCGATGCGCGTGGCGATCACCGGCAGGCCGAGCGAGCGCAGCTCCGACAGGGTGTAGCCGAAAGTTTCGGCCACCGTCGGCAACAGCAGGGCGGCATCGGCCGCGATGGTGGCGAGCAGGGCCGGCAGCTCGGCGCGTGCGTAGTCGAGCACGATGTGCACGCCGCCACGGCCGAAGAACGCATGTGCGTCGGCCCCGGCACCGAGCAGGAACACGTCGGCGAACGGCGTCAGCGCGGGCAACAGGTGTTCGAGCAGGTCGGCGCCTTTGCCGGCACGCACGCGGCCCAGTATGAGCAGGCGCAGGCGCTCGCGTGCCGGTGGTGCGGGCAGTCGCGCGTTCGGCTCCGGCCAGGCGGCGAGCCCGTGCGGCACGATCGCATGCTCGAGCGAGGCGAGTTCGGGGGCGAGGATGAGATCGTCGGCGAGCGCCGAACGGCTCGGCGCGACGAGGATCGTGCGCGCTTCGACCAGAGCGCCCGAGCAGGCGTCGCGCAGCGACTTCCAGTAGCCGGCATCGTGCCGGGTGAACACTGCGGTGTGCGCGGACGCGGTGAGGTCGCGTTCGCGCTGCGCGTCGTCGAAAGCCAGCGTGCGGTCGCCGAAGTCGCGGTGCAGGACCGGCCACAGCGGATAGTGGTCGTGCACGATGCGCACGGTCGGCAATCCGGTGCGCAAGACATCGAGGCTGTGGCCGATCAGCGAGGAGACGATGATCGCGCCGACCGATTGCGTACGGATGATCTCATCGAGCAAGGCGGCATAGGCCGGGTTCCGTTCGTCGGTGTCGGCGATCGCCACGGGCAGGGCGATGCGGCGCAGTGCCGGACCATCCATTGCGCCGTCGTGCAGTTCCAGCCATTCGCCGTGGCGCTTGCGCGCGTGGCTGCCGCGCGCGATCAGCACGCGATGATTGGCCGGTGCATGGCTCGCGCAGAAATCGCGCACCCAGCGCTCGGCGCCGCCGCCCCAGCCATGCAGCACGTGCAGGAACACCGGCTTGCCGTCGAGGCCGGCGAGCGCGGGCGTGGCCGTGGTCGGCAGCATGGCGGCCAGCGCTGCGCGCAGGCCGGCGAAGGGTGAGGGTGGCAGTGGGTCGCGTGGGTCTGTCGGCTCGGTCGCGGTCGAACTGATCGCGGCTGGGCTGCCGACGAACAAGTGATCGAGCGTGACCCTGCGTCGACGCTGCGGGGCATGGCCGGCGAGCGCTTCGCCATGCCAGGCGCTGGCCAGCGGCGAGATGCCGTCGGTGTCGACGAGGCGCCGTGCGGCGCAGGCATGGCAGAGCGCATCGAGGCGCGCGCTCGGAACGCTGGCCGCCATGCCGGCGGGTATCGGCGAACGTGCGGGGTCGAGCAGGTCGAGTGCCCCGGCCGCGAGTACCGTTGGTTCGGCGAGTGCATCGAGCAGGCGGGTCAAGGCGAACGGCGGCAGTTCCGCATCGCTGCGCACGAGGACGAAGCAGGAGGCATTTGCCTGCGCGGCCAGTGCGGTCGCCAGTGACTCGGCCGATTCCGCCGCCAGCGTCGACAGGCGGGTCGCGTCCTCGATCGCCAGCGCCGCACTCGCACCGGCCAGCACGAGCACATGGTCGGCGGGCATCTGCGCGCGCACCGCGGCCAGCCACGAAGCACTGCAGGCCGTCGTGCCGTGCACGCACAGGCACGAGCGTGGCGAAAGCGGTGTGGACACGATGATCCCGGTCGGAAGCGGCCGGCGATTATCGGGGATTGGGCGGTCGGGGAACAGGGAAGGTGGCGCCTGCCGGAGTGAGTCCATGGTGGGCGCCGGTCGCACGGATGGGCGGTGCGACGAGCGCCACGCCGCTCCGCCCGGACGATTCGGCATTCCCCATTCCCGGCTCGGCTACACTGCACCGGCATTTTCACCGGATTGGCCTTTCCCCTCGCGTGTCGTCCTTTCTTCGTCGTCTCTGGCGCCTGCTGCGCGCGCCGCTGTGGCTCGCCGTCGGTTTTGCCGCGGGCTTCCTCGTGCCCTATGTCGCCTACCTGGATCACCAGGTGCGCGCGCGTTTCGACGATCTGAGCTGGCAGATCCCGAGCCGCGTACTCGCGCGTCCGCTCGCCCTCGAACGCGGGCAGCCGATCAGTGCCGAACTGATCGAGCTCGAGCTGGCCGCTGCGCGCTACCGCCGCGACGAGCGCGCCGCGCTGCCCGGCACCTACGTGCGCGACGGCGCGCGTTTCGTGGTCTACCGTCGCGCCTTCGTCGGCCTCGACGGCAAACATGGCGCGCGCCGTTTCGCCATTGACCTCGCCGGCACGCGCATCGGCGCGCTGATCGATGCAACCACCGGTGCCGCGATCGCCACCGAACAAATCGATCCGGCACGCATCGCCACCTTGTACGGCACGACCCAGGAGGAGCGTCGCGTCGTCCAGCTCGAGCAGTTGCCGACCTTGCTCGTGGCCGGCCTGCAGGCGGTCGAGGATCGCAGTTTCAAGCACCATCACGGCATCGACTTGACGGCGATCCTGCGCGCGGCCTGGGCGAACCTGAGCGCCGGGCGCGTCGTCCAGGGCGGTTCGACGCTGACCCAGCAGCTGGTCCGGAATCTTTACCTCGACCGCAGCCAGAACGCGCTGCGCAAGATCAACGAGGCGCTGCTCGCGCTGATCATCGAGTATCGCTACGACAAGCGGCGCATCCTCGAGGCCTATGTCAACGAGATCTTTCTCGGCCAGCAGGGCGGCCAGGCCATCCACGGTTTCGCCGCCGCCAGCGAGTTCTGGTTCGGTCGCGACGTGGCCACGCTCGGCCCGGCCGAGATCGCCCTGCTCGTCGGCATGGTGCAGGGGCCGAGCTGGTACGACCCGCGCCGCGCACCACAGCGTGCACTCGAACGGCGCAATCGCGTGCTCGGGCAGTTCGCCGAGACCGGCCTGATCGATGCCAAGCTGCTCGCCAGCTCGCGCGCGCAGCCGCTCGGTGTGGTCGCGACCGGCGCCCTGCCACGCAACCGTTTCCCGGCCTTCCTCGACCTCGTGCGCGCCCAGCTCGCGCGCGATTTTCCCGAGACAGGCATCGACGCGGCCGGTCTCACGATCCACACCACGTTGGCGCCGTCGAGCCAGCTCGTCGCCGAAGATGCGCTGAAGCGGACGCTGGAAACGCTTGGCCCGAGCCAGCAGGCGCTCGAAGCCGCGCTCGTCGTCACCGGCGCGCGTGATGGCGAAGTGGAAGTCCTGGTCGGCGGACGTGAAGCGGATGCGCAGGGATTCAACCGTGCGCTCGATGCGCGCCGGCCGATCGGCTCGCTGGTCAAGCCCTTCGTCTTCCTGGTTGCCCTGGCCCAGCCGCAGCGCCATTCGTGGGCGTCGCTGATCGATGACGCGCCAGTCAGCCTGCCGCAGCGCGACGGCACGCGCTGGACGCCGAAGAACGCCGACGGCGAGGAGCATGGCACGGTCAACCTCGCCGACGTGCTGGCCAACAGCTGGAACCTCGCCACCGTGCAGCTCGGCCTGCGTCTCGGCGTTGATGCGGTGCGCGGCCTGCTGCAGTCGTTGGCGCCGGACCGCACGATCAACCCGAATCCGTCGTTGCTGCTCGGTGCGGTCGAGCTGAGTCCGCTCGACGTCGCCCAGCTCTACCAGTACTTCGCCGCCGACGGCCATGCCCTGCCGCTGCGTGCCGTGCGCGGCGTGGTCGACAAGGCTGGGCGGACGCTGTCGCGCTATGGCACCAAGGCCGGTGCCGGTGACTATGTGACCGCCGCGCGCCTCGTCAACTGGGGCATGCAGCAGGTCGTCGAGCGCGGCACCGCGCGCGCGATCGGCGTCGCCGGCCTCGGCGATCGCCACATCGCCGGCAAGACCGGCACCAGTGACACGCAACGCGACGCCTGGTTCGCCGGCTTCGATGGCAGCCGCCTCGGCGTCGTCTGGATCGGCCGCGACGACAACAAGCCGACTGCGCTGTACGGCTCGACCGGCGCACTGCGCGTGTGGATCGACTTGTTCAAGCGCCTGCCGGGCCAGGATCTGGTGATTCCCGAGGACGGCATCGAAACCGTCTGGATCGATCCCTCGACCGGCCAGCGCAGCGACCAGAGCTGCCGCAGTGCGCGACGCGTGCCTTTTGCGGCCGGCTACGCGCCGCGCGAGTGGCGCGAATGTGCGGGCAGCGAGGGGCGGCGCAGGGATGAATGAGGTCGATTTGCGGGAGCGGTTTCGGCCGCGATCGTTCCCCTGCTTGCATCGCCGCCCCGGGCGCGTCGCGACCGAAGCCGCTCCCGCAGGCTTCATGCGGTTTTCACGCGGCCGCCCGCATCCTTGTACGCTTTCCGCCAGTCCCCGGTACCGTTCCATCATGACCATCCTTCGACCGACCGCTCTGCTCACCCTGACCTTCCTGCTGGCTGCATGTTCGTCGACGTCGCCGACCGGACGGGTGTCGGCGCGGCCCGACGTTGATCGCACTGCCGTGGTTCAGGCGATCCGCGCGAGCGGCGATGACGCCGATTCCGCCCTGCAGGTGACGCCGCTGCGCGATCCGGCAGTGGAGGGGTACTTGCGGCAGGCCGCCGAGGCCGAACGCGAGCGCCGCTACGACGACGCTTTCGCTGCGATCGCGCGCGCACGCAAACTGGCGCCGGACGCGCCGGACCTCATCCAGTTCGAGGCCGAGATCGAATTCCTGCGCGGCAACGTCGTCCAGGCCGAGAAGCTCGCCTACGAGAGCTGGAAGAAAGGACCCCAGCTCGGCGCGCTTTGTGCGCGCAACTGGCAGACCTCGGTCGAGGCGCGTCGCATCTTCAACGATCCTGGCTATGAGGCGACGGCGGCGGCGAAACGCGACGCCTGCAAGGTCAAGCGTCCGGTTCGGCTCTGAGGCCGGTGCGGCGTGGACGAATCCGTCGAGGCATTGCTCGGTTCCGATGGCCCGTTCACGCGCGAGGTTCCGGGGTTCGTGCCGCGCGCCGTGCAGCAGGCAATGGCTGCGGCGGTTGCCGCGGCCATCGACGAACGCCATGCGCTGATCGCCGAAGCCGGTACCGGCACCGGCAAGACCTTCGCCTACCTCGTGCCGGCGCTGGTGTCGGGCAAGCGCATCATCGTCTCGACCGGCACCAAGGCACTCCAGGATCAGTTGTTCCACCGCGACCTGCCGCGCGTGCGCTCGGTGCTCGGCGCGCGCCTGTCGACTGCCCTGCTCAAGGGGCGCGCGAACTACCTCTGCCTGCATCGTCTCGATCAGGTGCGCAAGGATGGCCGCCTCGCCTCACGCGAGGAAGTCGCCCAGCTCGGCACCATCCACGCTTGGTCGACCAGGACCGCGAGCGGCGACCGCGCCGAACTGGCTGACGTACCCGAGGATTCGCCGCTGTGGCCGCGCGTGACCTCGACCACCGACAACTGCCTCGGCAGTGAATGTCCACTGTTTGCCGAGTGCTTCGTCGTGCGCGCGCGCCGCGCCGCGCAGGAAGCCGACCTCGTCGTCGTCAACCACCACCTGCTGTTCGCCGACCTGGCGATCAAGCAGGAAGGCTTCGGCGAGATCCTGCCCGGTGCGCAGGCCTTCATCCTCGACGAGGCGCACCAGATTCCGGAACTCGCCGGCCAGTTCTTCTCGATCAGTCTCGGCATGCGCCAGCTCACCGAACTCGCCCAGGACGCGCTCGCCGAGTGCGCCGGCGTCAGCGGCGCGCTGGCCCTGCTGCAGCCGGCGATCGATCCGCTCATGCCGGCGCTGCGTCGCCTGCGCCTCGAACTCGAGCGACTCCCGGCGAAAGGTGCCTTCGCGCTGATCGAGCGCGATGCCGCGGCAATGCAGGAACTCGAAGGCCTGCGCGAACTGCTCGGCGCGCTCGCCGATGCGCTCGAACGACATGCCGAACGCAGCCGCGGCCTCGCCTCGGTGCACGAACGCACGCTCGGCTTCGCCGCGCGGCTTGCCCACCTGCTCGACAGCAGTGCGCGTGATGCCGTGCACTGGTATGAACTGACGCCGCATGGATTCACGCTGCATGCGACGCCGCTCGACCTCGCCGGTCCGTTGCGCGAGCTGCGCGAGCAGAGCCATGCGGCCTGGATCTTCACCTCGGCGACGCTTTCCGTCGATCGCCAGTTCGGACATTTCGCGCGCCAGCTCGGCCTCGACGATCCGCATACGCTCCTGCTCGACAGCCCATTCGACTATGCCAGCCAGGCCCTGGCCTGGTTGCCGACCGGCCTGCCCGAACCGGCCGACCCGACTTACACCGATCGCGTGGTCGAGGCCGTGTTGCCGGTGCTCGAAGCCTCGAACGGTCGCGCCTTCCTGCTGTTCACCTCGCATCGCGCGCTGCGTCGCGCCGCCGAGCGTCTGGAGGGGTGCGTTCCGTACCCGCTGTTCGTGCAGGGTACGGCGCCGCGGCATCGACTGCTGGAGGGCTTCCGTGCCTCCGGCAACGGCGTCCTGCTCGGCGCGGCGAGCTTCTGGGAAGGTGTCGATGTCGCTGGCGAGGCCTTGAGCGTGGTCGTCATCGACAAGCTGCCGTTCGCTGCACCGGACGATCCCGTGCTGGTCGCCCGCCTCGACGCGCTGCGCGAAGCCGGTCTCAACGCCTTCACCGAATGGCAGGTGCCGAACGCGGTGATCGCGCTCAAGCAGGGCGTCGGCCGCCTGATCCGCGACATCCACGATCGCGGCGTGCTCGTGCTCTGCGATCCGCGCCTGACCGGCAAGGGCTACGGCAAGGCCTTCCTCGCCAGCCTGCCGCCGATGCCGCGCACGCGCCGCGTCGAGGAGGTCGTCGCCTTCTTCGCGGAGCCGTCATGAGCGCGCGTTCACCCAAGGCGACGGGTGGCGACCGCCTCGATGGACTCGATGGCGCATGGCGTGAACGCGTCGCCATGGCGACCACGGCCCTGCGGCACGCTGCGCCACGGGAGGCTGCACCCCATCTGGACGCGGTCCTGCGCACTGCACCGACCCATCCGGAAGTGCTGCGCCTGCGCGCGCTGGCCGATCTGCATCTCGGCGATGCGGCACGCGCTGTCGAACGCCTGCGCACGGCTTATGCCGGCTGGCCCGATGACGGCCTCGTCGCCACCCAGCTGGGCGGCGCGCTCGCCCAGACCGGCGACCTGGCTGGCGCCGAACGCTGCTTCCGCGCGGCCTGCACGGTCGAACCCGGGCTCGTCGATGCCTGGTACAACCTCGGTCTCGTCCTCGAGGCGCGTAACGCCGGCGCCGAGGCGCGCGCGGCCTTCGCGCATGCGGTCGCGCTGGCACCGGGTCACGCGCCGGCATGCCTGCGCCTGGCCGAGCAGGAACGGATCGGCGGCGATCTCGCCGCCGCCGAAAAACTGTGGCGCGCCGTGCTCGCCAGTGCCGCCGATTCGGTGCCGGCCTGGGTCGGCTTGGCCAGCCTGCCCGCCTGGCGGCCGGATGCCGGCGAACTGGCCCAGGTGCTCGCCCTGCGGGGATCGTCGCGCGTGCCGCCGGCACACGCGACCAGTCTCGCCTTTGCCTGTGCGACCCTGCTCGAACGCTGCGGTCGTGACGACGAGGCCTTCGACGCATACCTGCTGGCGAACAGGCGCAAGCGCGGCGAAATCCGCTGGGACGCGTCGGCGGTCAGCGCCCTGGTCGACGCGATCCTTGATGCCTTTCCCGAAACGAGCGCCGAACCACCCAGTGGGCCGGGCGAGGGCATCGTCTTCATCGTCGGCATGCCACGTTCGGGCTCGACCCTGCTCGAACAGATCCTTGCGTCGCATTCGATGGTCGCTGCGGGAGGGGAGCGCAATGCGCTGTCACGCCTTCTGCACGCCGAGTCGCTGCACCGTCGCCGACCATTCCCGCAGTGGGTGGCGCAGGCCACGCCAGTGGACTGGCAGCGGCTCGGCGCGCGCTATCTGGCCGAGGTCGGTGACCTGCGCGGTGGCCAGTCCTTGCTCACCGACAAGACGCTGAGCAATTGGCAGCTCGTCGGCGCGATCCGGCGCATGCTCCCCGGCGCACGAATCATCGAATGCGTACGCGATCCGCTCGACACGGTGTGGAGTTGCTTCCGTCACCATTTCGCCGAAGGGCAGGGCTTCAGCTACGACCTGGACGAACTGGTGGCGTTCCACCGCGACTGCACGCGCGCACTGCGCACCTGGCGCGGGCGTCATCCGCAGGCCCTCGTCCACCACGACCATGACGCGCTGCTGCGTGAACCCGAGGCGGCGATCCGTGCCGTGCTCGACGCCTGCGGTCTGCCGTTCGACGCGGCCTGCCTCAAATTCCACGAAACGCGCCGCGAGGTGCGTACCGCCAGCGCGGCGCAAGTGCGCATGCCCTTGCAGCCACCCGCCAGCCCGGCCCGCCGCCATGCCGCGCGGCTGGCCGAGGTGGCGAAACGGCTGGAGGACAGGGGCGAGGCGTGAGCGGCCATTGATCCTGTGCGCCGCCACGGGACGTGCCGATCAACCCCGCGAAGGCCGGGTCGACATCGCGGTGGGGGTATCGGCGGATCGCTGCCGGCCTCTGCCGCATAGCGAATTGCCGCGCCCACGGGCCGATGCTATAACTCCGCGGATCAGGTCGGGCGCGGTTGCAACCTTTTCCTGCATGTCAAAGCGGTGACCCCGTCGCGGGTCATCTTTCTGGGGTTCTGTCTTGGGGTCTGTCATGCGAAATTCACTTCGTGTCAAAACGCTGGCCGCGGTCGTCGTCGCCAGCCTCGGCGGCATGGCCGCTCCGACGGTCTGGTCGGTGGCCACCGTCACTGATGGTCAGGCGCGTGCGGTGGAAACCTCGCCTTACCAGCTCTACATGATCCGTTTCGGTGAACCCGGTGCGCTCGAATACCGCGGTGGCGTCGGTTCGCTGCAGGCGACGGCGGCGCCAGCCGACGGCAGCGCCCGGTTCGATGCGAAGAGCGAAGCCTCGCGCGCCTACCGCGAGTACCTCGAACAGCGCCAGGCCGAGTACATCGAGGGCATGCGCTTGCGCG
This sequence comes from Dokdonella sp., assembly GCF_019634775.1. NCBI lineage: Bacteria > Pseudomonadati > Pseudomonadota > Gammaproteobacteria > Lysobacterales > Rhodanobacteraceae > Dokdonella > Dokdonella sp. Next base: position 431,093 of record NZ_JAHCAS010000001.1, on the reverse strand, counting down.
TCGGACGCGATGTCGAGGTTCCGCATACCTTCCAGATTACCCACAGCGGCATCTCGGCGCGATTGACGGAGGCCGAGGCCGCTCTCGTGGCCGCGTTGCCCGGCGTGACGAGTATCGAGCGCGATCGTGAATTCGAGCTCGACACCTTCCGTGGTCCGTCCTTCATTGGCGCGCAATCGATCTGGGGCGCAGCCGAGCCGACACCGGCAACCGCCGCCCAGTTCGGCAAGGGCATCGTCCTCGGCGTGATCGACTCCGGCGTCAACTCGACGCTGCCCTCGTTCGCCAACGACGCCCGTTGCGGTTTCAGTGCCGCTGACCCGAAGATGCGCAGCATGCGCGACTGCTCGTCCAGCTCGGGCGGCGTCTGCACCGGCCCGAATGGCACTGCCGACGCGACCGGCCACGGCACGCACACAGCAAGCACCTCGGGCGGCAACGTCATCAATACGTCGGTCACGCCGCCGCCGCTGATCCCGGCACCTTATACCCAGATCAGTGGCGTTGCCCCGTGCGCCACCCTGCGTACCTATCGCGTCTGCGAGACGAACAGTTGCAGTGGTGCCGCGCTGGTGGCGTCGTTCAACAATGTCCTCGTTGACGGCGACATCGACGTCATCAACTTCTCGATCTCGGGCGGCGGCTCGCCGTGGAACGACAACGACCGTACCTTCCTCGATTTCGTCAACAATGACATCTTCGTTTCGGCCTCGGCCGGCAACACGCGTGCGGAGACCCCCAATCCGGTCGGCAACGTCAACCATCTCGGTCCCTGGGTGATGTCGGTCGCCTCGTCGACCCATGATGAGAACCCGTACGGCGGCGAGATCTCGGCGGCTGGCCCGGGCACGCCACCGGCCAACACGCAGAACATCGCACTCAACATCGCCGGCGTGAACACCGGTACCGCGGGCATCTACCCGATCCGCTACAACCCCGCCAACGACATCGGCTGCACGTCGACTGGCGGCTTCCCGGCCAATTTCTTCTCGGGTGCGGTCGCGCTGATCCCGCGCGGCAGCTGCACGTTCGAGGAGAAGCTCAACAACGCCGCCGCCGCCGGCGCCGTGGCCGGCATCATCTACAACAACACGGGCGGCGCCCTCAACATGGCGATCGGCACGGCGTCGCTGCCGTCCTACAGCATCCTGCAGGCCGAAGGCCTCGCCTTGCGCGCCTTCATCGATGCCAACGGCGTCACGCCGACCACGGTCAACTTCACGCCTGCGGCGAAGATCGCCGACATGCTGTCGTCGTTCAGCCTGCGTGGTCCGAGTCGCCCGATCGCCGCCGACCTCACCAAACCGGACATCACGGCGCCGGGCGACAACATCTACGCCGGCTACATCGCGCCGAACAACTACGCTTACCTCGGCGGCACCTCGATGTCGAGCCCGCACGTGGCCGGCGCCGGTGTCCTGGTGCGCGCGGCAAGGCCGAGCTGGACGCCGATGATGGTCAAGTCGGCCCTGCAGATGACGGCCAAGCGCAATGGCGTGAAGGAAGACGGCGTGAGTCCGTGGCATCCGGACGACGTCGGCAGTGGCCGCGCCCAGGTCGACAGGGCGGTGGCGGCTGGCCTTGTCATGAACGAGACCTATGCGCGCTTCGTGGCGGCGAACCCGAGCGGTGGCTCCATCAACATGAAGGAGCTCAACCTGCCGTCGATGCGCAACATGAATTGCGTGCCGAACTGCACGTTCCAGCGCACCTTCACCAGCACGCTCGGCGCCGCATCGACCTGGAACATCACCTCCGAGTCGGACTACGGTGTCACCGTCACGCCCTCGCCGGCGAGCTTCACGATCGGCGCCGGCGGCACACAAGTGGTGAACTTCACTGTCGAACTCGACGACTACGGCCCAGGCACGCAGTTGCCGAACACGCCGGCCTTCGGGTATGTGGTGCTGACGCCGACGGTTGCCGCGGTCTCGCCGGTCGAGCACCTGACCGTTGCCGTGCGCGGCACGCGCGACGGCATCTTCAGGGATGGCTTCGATCCGGACGAGGTGGTCGATCCCGATATCGTGGTGGTCGACAACGTCAATTTCACGGTTGCGCAGAACGCGACCGGCAGTTCGATCAACTGGCTGACCAACACCACCTGCAGTTGCGATGCTGGCGACTACCACTTCAACATCTGGCAGAGCGGTGGTTCGGCGGCGTTCTACTTCGTGACCCAGACCCCGGCGAACACATATGGTGGCGTGTCATCGGGTGGCGCGTACAGCGTGCTCACCTCGGGAGCGGTGATCGGACCGGCTTCGACATTCATCGCCAGCACCTCAATCGCCGCGTCGGCCAATTGGCGCTCTGCCAGCAACGTCGACGGATATTTCGGCTTCCGCTTCTATAACACCGCCACGAGCCAGGTGAACTACGGCTACGCGCGCATCACGACAACGGGTACCAGCGGGTATCCGGCAACGATCGTGAGCTATGCCTACAACAGCGCGGGTAATCCGATCACGATTCCGTAGTCGGTATCAGTGACGCGGCCACGGCGCAGAGACCGTGGCCGCAGCACCTCTGAACGGGCCGCCATGCGGCCCGTTCCTTTTTCCGCAGCGCGGGTTCGACGAGGGATTGATCAGAGCATCCCGAGGTACGCGGCGGTTTCGTCGAGCTCAGCACTCGATCACATTCACCGCCAGCCCGCCGCGCGAGGTTTCCTTGTACTTGTCCTGCATGTCGCGGCCGGTGTCGCGCATGGTCTTGATGACCTTGTCGAGCGAGACGCGGTGCTTGCCGTCGCCGCGCATGGCCATGCGCTGGGCGTTGATCGCCTTGACCGAGCCCATCGCATTGCGTTCGATGCAGGGAATCTGCACGAGGCCGCCGATCGGGTCGCAGGTGAGGCCGAGGTTGTGCTCCATGCCGATCTCGGCGGCGTTCTCGACCTGGTAGATGCTGCCGCCGAGCGCGGCGGTGAGCCCGCCGGCGGCCATCGAGCAGGCCACGCCGACTTCGCCCTGACAGCCGACCTCGGCACCCGAGATCGAGGCGTTCTCCTTGTACAGGATGGCGATCGCCCCGGAGGTCAGCATGAACTCGATGATGCCGTCCTCGTTCGCATTGGGGGCGAAGCGGTCGTAGTAGTGCATGACCGCCGGCATGATGCCGGCCGCGCCGTTGGTCGGCGCGGTGACGACGCGGCCGCCGGCGGCGTTCTCTTCGTTGACCGCGAGCGCGTAAAGGTTCACCCAGTCGAGGATGGTCAGCGGGTCGCGCAGGGCAATCTCGGGGCGCGAGCAGAGTTCCGCGTACATCGCCGGGGCGCGTCGCTGCACCTTGAGGCCGCCCGGCAGGACACCGGGTTCGCGCAGGCCGCGTGCGACGCAGCCTTTCATCGCCGCCCAGATTGCCAGCAGGCCGGCGCGGACCTCGGCTTCGCTGCGCCAGACCTTTTCGTTCTCGAGCATCACCCCGGCGATCGACAGCCCGTTCGCTTCGCAGCGTTCCAGCAGCTCGTCGCCGGAATGGAAGGGCAGGGGCAGCGGCGTCGTGTCCGGCACGATGCGGTCCTCGGCCGCCTCGTCGTGGTTGACGACGAAGCCGCCGCCGACCGAGTAGTAGTCGCGCGTGGCCAGTTCGCTGCCATCGGCGGCGTACGCGGTGAAGCGCATGCCGTTGGTGTGGTAAGGCAGTTTCTGGCGTTTGTTGAAGATGAGATCGGCCTTCTCGTCGAAGGCGATTTCGTGGCGGCCGCCGAGCAGCAGGCGCTTGTCCTTGCGGATGCGCGCCAGCTTGGCTTCGATGATGTCCGGGTCGATGCGGTCCGGCCACTCGCCCTCGAAGCCGCACAGCACGGCCTTGTCGGTGCCGTGGCCGCGCCCGGTCAGGGCCAGCGAGCCGTACAGGTCGGCCCGCACGCGCGCGGTCCGTTCGAGCACGCCGCGCTCGTCGAGCCAGCGCTGCACGAAACGCGCCGCCGCACGCATCGGTCCGATCGTGTGCGAGGACGACGGACCGATGCCGATCTTGAAGATGTCGAAGACGCTGATGGACATGATTTGCGCCAAGGACCGCGATGCGCGGATTCTACGTCGTTGCGACAAGGGCGCGGACATCGGCAAGGTGACGCCCTTTCGTCACCCGGCTAGGATCACGTCGCGATGCGTGCATCACCCGAGGATCCATGAGCGTGCCAACCCGCGGCCTGCTGAAACTCTATGTCACCACCGATTGCTGCCTGTGCGATGAGGCCGTCGACGTGCTCGCGCAGGCGCATGCGCCGGACTTCGAATGCGTCGGCATCGACGGCGATGCCATGCTCGAGGCACGCTACGGTGCGCGCGTGCCGGTGTTGTTCGCCGTTGCCGATGGGCGCGAGCTGGATTGGCCGTTCGATGCGGCGGCGGTCACGGCATTTCTCGGTCGCGGCTGAAGCCGCCCACGGAAGATGGGGGAATCGGGAACAGGGAAGGCAAGAGCCCTGCTTGTGACCACTCCCTATTCCGTGTTTCCCGTTCCGGGCGCCTCCAGGAGCGGCCTCAGCCACGATCGGAGCCGCGCAGGCGCGCGAGGATCTCGTCGCGAGCTTCGCGCAGGATCGAGTCGCGGTCGAGGCTTTCGACGATGTCGCGGACGACACGTTTGGGGCCTTGCTCGCCCCAGGACTTGCCGGCGGCCAGGTAACGCTCGGCGGCGCGGCCGACCAGTTCGGTCGCGTACCAGGCCAGCGCGCCCTGCGCGCCGGCGGTGAGTACGGTCGAGACGCCCGCGCTCAGGCCCTTGAGTGCGGAGGCGACGAGGTGGACGCCCCAGATCGCGCCCATCAGCGCGGCCAGTTGGGCGCAGATCGTCGCGATCAGACCGCCGGCCTCGCGCTGCGTCAGCGGCAGGCCGTACACGCGCGCCAGGTGCATGACCAGGCCGGCATCCAGCGCGCCGGCGGCGAGCAGGTCGGCGACCGGTACCGGATTGAGGGCAACGGCGAGACTCTTGGCGATGCAGTACTGGCGGATCACCTTCGCCGCGATGTCGCGACGCGCCTCGACGATGCGCGTGCCGATGTCGTCGCTGACGCGGCCGGCGAACAGGCTGGCGTTGAGCGCGGCCAGGGTTCGGCCCTCGCGTTCGACGATCGCGGCGAGGCGTTCGCGCAAGCGTTCGATGTCGGGTGCGCGTTCGATCGTCTCGGCGTGCTCGCGACCCTCGGCATCGCAGCGCAGGCGGCGCAGCGGTGCCGGGCTCGCGCTGGCCGCGACCACGTCACCGGCGTTGACGAGCCCGGTGACGTGTTCGCGCAGCCGTGCGAGCAGCCGCTCACGTTCGTCGTCGCTGTAGCGGTCGGCCTTGTTGAGCACGAGCAGCAACGGCCGTTCGGTGCGCGCCAGAACGCCCAGCGCGTCGCGTTCGCGCACGGTCATGTCGCCGTCGACGACGAAGATCACGAGGTCGCTGACGGCGGCAACCTCGAAGGCGAGCTTCTCGCGCGTCTCGCCATCCAGCTCGTCGATGCCGGGCGTATCGATCAGGTGCACGCCGTTGCCGGTGAAGGCGCGCCACGCTCGTGGTGTCGCTGCACGGGTGGTGCCGTGCAGAACGCCGACTTCGAACGCCTGCTCGTCGAGCAGGGCATTGGCCAGGGCCGACTTGCCGACGCTGACGCGACCGAATACGGCGATGTGCAACTCGTCGTTGTCGAGCTTGCGCAACATCGCCTCGAGGCGGGCGAAGTCTGCCGCGAGTGTGCGCCGCACCGGGCCGGGAATGCGTTCGTCCGTGAGCAGGGCGCGCAGGCTGTCGGCGGCCTGCGCGTGGTGATCCTGGCCGCCATTGCCCGTGCCGGCGGCGGTGTCGCCGCGTCGCAAGCGGCGCGTCAGGCGGGTCCAGAGACTGCTGCGGTCGGTCATGCAGCAAGAGTAGCCGCCGCGCCTACTTGGCGGTCAACTCGAGCCGCCCGGTCACCGCCACGTCATTGCCGATCGTCGAGGTATCGGCGTAGTCGCCGCTGCCGACGTCGAAGTCCAGGCGCTTGAGAGTGGTCGTCACCTCGAGGGTGGCCGTGTCGCCGGACGCGGCGAACTTCACCACCAGGCTGACCGGCTTGCTCGTGCCCTTGAGATCGAGCGTGCCGTCGGCAATGACGGTGTCGCCGTTCCTGCGGAAGCCGGTGGTCGTGTAATGGGCCTTCGGAAACTTGGCCACGTGGAAGAAATCCTTGCCGGGCAGGGATTCGTCGCGGTCGCTGTCACCGGTGACGGCGCTGGCGAGGTCGATGTCGACATCGAACTTCGAGTTGGCCAGATCATCGGCGTCGTAGCGGATCGTGGCATCGAAACGCTGGAATCGACCATCGAACTTCTCGCCCTGGAAATCGGCGCGGAAGCCCAGCGTGCTGTTCGCGCCGACGCTGTAGTCGACGGCGAACGCGGGTGCGGCGAGCATGGCCACGAGGGCGAGAATGAGCGACTTGTTCATGGTGCATCTCCGGGAGGTGTTGCGCGCAGGCGCGCGAACGGCAACATGCGGCGCAGGGTGTCGTCGCGCTCGAAAAAATGATGCAACAGGGCGCCGCCGACATGGGCGGCCAGCACGACGACGAGCAGCCAGAACAGCCAGACGTGCACGCCGATCGCCAGTTGCGCGAGGTCATCGCTCTTCTCGGCCAGGGCCGGCAGGTTGAACTGCTTGAACCATTGCAGTGGATAGCCGCGCGCCGAATTGTAGATCCAGCCCGACAACGGGATCGCCAGCATGAACAGGTACAGCACTCCGTGCACCGCATGTGCGGTGATGCGCTGGATGCGCGGCATCGGCAGGTCGGCCGGGCGACGGTCGAAGAAGCGCCAGGCCAGGCGCAGCACGAACAGGGCGAGCACGGTCAGGCCGATCGACTTGTGCAGCGCGAAGGCATTGAGCTTGGCCATGCCGCGCTCCATGCCGGTCATGACCAGGCCAAGCACGCCGGCACCGACGATGCCGAGCGCCATCAGCCAGTGGAACGTCTTCGCCACGCCGCCCCAGCGGCGTTGGTCACTGCGCAATGTCATCGTTGTTCTCCTTTGCGTTGCGGCCGGTGCGCACGGCCTCGATCTCGATGCGCAGATCGACCTCGGCGCCGACGGCGTCACGGTAGCGTTCGATGCCGAAAGCGAAGCGGTCGAGCTTCGCGCGGGCGCTGAAGCCGACCTTGTGCTTGCGCGTGTAAGGGTCGCGACCGACCCGGTTCAGGGTCGCCTCGATCGTCAGCGGCTGCTCGCGACCGTGCAGCGAGAGCAGGCCATGCACGCGCAGGGCATTGGCGCCGGTCTGCTCAACCGCCGTGCTGCGGAAGCGCGCGCCCGGCCAGCGATCCGCGTCGAGGAACTGTGCGGACCTGACGGTCGCGGTCCATTTCGGCTCGCCCATGTCGAGCGTGTCGAGGGCGATGGTGACGTCGATCGAGGCCGTGCTCCAGTCCTCGGGGTCGAAGGCAAGGCGGCCGCTGTCGACGCGGGCGCGGCCGATCGCCTTGGAGAAGCCGAGATGGTCGACGAAGAACACGACCTGGCTGTGCACCGGATCGAAACGCCACGTCGGCACCTCGCTGGCCGGTGCCAGGGAGCACAGGAACAGCGATGACAGCAATGCAGGAATGAGCGGGACGCGCATGCGGCGAGCTTGGCAAAAAGCCCCGGCGCATGCCACTCGACAGTTCGTTTCCGGCGCGGAATCAATCTCCGCGCTCGCGCAGGCTGTCGAGGGCGAGGCGGGCCACGCGCTCGATGCGTTCGCCCGCCGGTTCGGCGAGCAGGCGCTTCACGTGCGCTTCGGCGCTGGCCTGGTCGAGGCGTGCGTGCTCGGCCAGGGTCAGGGCGACCGCGCGACCGACGCTGTCGAACACCAGGCCATAGGCGATCGCGTGCAGCACGCCGCCACCGAGCGTGCCGAGGCCGGGGAAGGCCTTCAGCGCATTTCCGGCAATCGCCAGCACGATCGCGCTGGCATTGCGCACGCTCAGGCCCAGGCGCGTGAGCAGGGCTTCGACATCGAGTTCGCGCACCGGCACGTCGTGGATGCGCGCGAGTTCGCGCACGAGGGCGGTGCCGAGTGCGCCCTGGATCAGGATGTCGCTGCCCGGCGCGACCGCGGCGAGTGCACCGACCACGGCGCGGCGCGTGTACTTGGCCACGGTCGCTTCCGATTCGCGCGCGGCCAGTTCGCGCGACAACTCGCCGGCGCGTTCGTCGATGCGCGCCAGCACGGCCGCTTCGCGCGCCGGTTCGAGCGCGGCGGCACCGCCGGCGGTCAGGCGCGCGAGTGCCTTGCGCAGCTCATCGACATCCGCCGTACGTTCGCGCTCGACGCGTTCACGGCGACCATCGGGCAGGTCGCGTTCGAAACGCTCGAGGCCGCCGCCGGCGGCGCCGACGATCGCCTGCACCTGCTGGCCATGGCGTTCAGCGAAGCGATGCAGCAAGGCGCGGCGTTCGTTGCTGTCGTACTGGTCGAGCTTGTTGAGCACGAGCACGAGGGGTTTGCCGAATCCGGCCAGCCAGCCCAGTTCGGTGGCCTGTGCACGGGTCAGGTCGGAGGCGGCAACGTAGACGACGGCGTGCGCGCGCAGCGCCTCGTCGCGCGCGAGCTGTTCACGCTGCTGGCCGTCGATCTCGCCAGTGCCCGGGACGTCGGCGAGCACGAGCACGCGGCCATCCGGCAGTTCGCCGCGGAAGTGATGGACTTGGCGCGTGGTCCCGCCGATCACGTCGATGTCGGTCGCCGCGGCCGGCGCCAGCGCACGCACCAGGCTGGACTTGCCGGTGCTGATCTCGCCGAACACGGCGACATGACAATCACCTTCGTGACGGCGGCGATCGAGTTCGGCGAGTTCCTGCTCGAGGCTGGCTGCATCCTCGCTGCGCATGCGCAGATCGGCGACCCGCGCCTCGATCTCGGGTCGACTCGGCAGGCTCGCCGGATCGCGCCGCGCATGCCGGCGCGGAGCCGGACGCAGCAGCTTCCAGGCGAGCGCGCCGATTCCTGCAACCGCCACGGCCAGCACGCCCAGCAATGGCAGTCGCGCATACCACGGCAAGGCTGCCAGGCGCTCGGCCAGTTCGAGCAGGCTGTTGACCGTGCCGACCGCAAGTCCGACCAGCGCGGCCGCGCCGAGTGCGAGCACGACGAACAGGACGAGGCGCAATGGCAGGCGGTTGCTGGACATGCGCGGATGGTATCGGTCCGCGATCGGGGATGGGAAAGCCGGAGTGCGGAATCGCCCTCGCCAGCGGGCCCGCCGCGCGCACCACGGCTGGGCGGCGTCGGGCGCTTGGGTGGCGTGCCTCGCGCCATCCCGAAAGTCGGTCCGCATGCAACAATCCCGCATCGCCGCGAAGGAGTGCCGACGATGAACCGGATGCTCGCTGCGCTGTTCGGGTTGGCGATGGCCATGCCGGTGCTGGCCGTACCGCCGGGGCCGCCGCGCTTCCATGTGCTGCGCACCACCGACGGCTTGCCGTCGAACATGCCGCAGGTGATCCGACAGGACCGCGAAGGCTATCTGTGGATCGGCACGCGGCATGGGCTGGCGCGATACGACGGTATCGGGTTCCGTCACTGGCTGCACGATCCGCGTGATCCGGCATCGTTGTCCGGCAATGGTGTGGTGGCCTTGCTGGTCGACCGCCACGGGCAGCTGTGGTGCGGCGTCGAGGGTGCCGGGGTCAGCCTGATGCAGGCCGATGGGCGCTTCCGCCACTTTCGGCATGTCGTGGGCGATGAACGCTCGCTCGGCAGCGATGACGTGCTCGCGCTCGCCGAGGATGCGGATGGCGCGATCTGGGTCGGCACCTATCTCGGTGGCCTTGCCCGTATCGGTGTCGACCGACGCGTCCAGCGATTCGAGCATTCTGCGGAAACGCCCGCGGGCCCGCGCTCGAACTTCGTCCTCGGACTGGCCGTCGACGCGTTGGGCCGATTGTGGGTCGGTACCGATCGTGGCCTCGACGTGCGCACTTCGGACGGACGCTGGACCGCCGTGGATCTGCCGCCGGATGCGGCCAGCATGGTCGGCGCGTTCCTCGCCGAGGATGACGGCAGCATGCTGGTCGGCCTGCGCGGCGGCGTGGTGCGCGTGCGTGACGATCTCGGCGTCGAGGGCAGGGTCGGCGCGCCGGTCAATGCGACCGTCACCGCACTGGTGCGTGAGCGCGATGGTCGCCTGTGGGCGGCGACCAGCCAGCAAGGCCTGTTGCGCGCCGAGGGTGATGGCTGGCAGGTGTTCGCCGCCGGCGATCACGCGCCGGATGATGTACCCGGCATGCGCGTGTTCGATGCGATGCGCGACCGCGAGGACAACCTGTGGTTCGCCTTCGCCGATGGTGGCGTCGCGCGGTTGTCACCGTCGGTGCGGCGTTTCGCGGTCTGGCGGCACCGGCGCAATGCAACGGCGAGTCTCACCCACAGCCGCCTCGCTGGCGTCGCCGCCGATCCACGCGGTGGTGCCTGGATCGTTTCCGCAAACCATGGCCTCGACCACGTTGCAGCGGATGGCACGGTTACGCGGCACGGCACGCGCATTCCCAACGACGCGGCGTTGCGCTCGATCGCCGCAACCGACGGGCAGGTCTGGATCGGGCGCTGGCGCGGCGTGTTGCGCTACGCGCCGGACGGCGGACAGGTCGAGGAAATCGCCGTCGGCGCGGCCGAAGGCGTGCTGCCGGAAGCGCCGGTGGTGCTGCTGCGCGTGGCACCCGATGGCGCGGTCTGGGCGGTCGCGCGAGGTGGCGGTGTCAGCCGCATCGATCCGCGTACGCGCGCCGTGCGCACCTGGGCACCGGCGTTCGGCACGCTCGGCCACGCCGACATCACCGCGCTGCGCTTCGATCGCGATGGTCGGCCGTGGACCGTCGGCAGTCGTGGGTTCGAGCGCTTCGACGTGGGCGCCGACCGTTTCGTCAGCGTCGGTACGGTGCAAGGTGCACCGATCGAGGCCTTCGATTTCGCCGCCGATGGTTCGATCTGGCTGCATCGTCTCGGTGCGCTCGAACGGTATCGAGCCGGCGCACGCGGGCTCGAACGTGTCGATGCGTTCGACATCGACGACGGCTGGCCATCGATGGAGGTGCGCGACATCCATGTTGCGTCCGACGGCGAAATCTGGGTCGCCGGTTACCAGGGCTTGTGGCGCGTCGAGCCGGTGCTGCGGCGCCTGCGCATGTACGGCGAGCACGATGGCCTGCCGAGTGCCGAGCTGGTCGGCGGCCCGCTGGCCGCCAGTGCCGACGGTACGCTGTATGCGGCCACGCTCGGTGGCCTGGTCGCCTTCGATCCGCAGGCGATGTCCGAGGGCGCGCCCCCGCCGGTGCGCATCACGTCGGTGTCGCTGCGGCGCGACGGTGCGCTGCTCGAGCTCGATATGCGCGCAGCGCCGCTCGTGCTGCGCCACGACGATCGCGACCTGCACGTGCAGGCGCGCGCCTTGTCGTTTGCCATGCCGGGATCCCATCGCTACGCCTTCCGCCTGCAGCCGGACGAGTCCGACTGGATCGACGCAGGCAGGGGCGGTGAACGCACGTTCTCGCAGTTGCCGGCCGGTACGCATGAGCTGTCTGTGCGTGTGAGCAATGCGGACGGCCGCGGCAGCGAGCTGGCCACACCGCTCATCGTGCGCGTCACCGCGCCACCGTGGCGACATCCGTTGGCGTGGGTTGCGTATGCGCTCCTGGTCGCGCTCGCTGCGATCCTCGTCTGGCGCATGCAGCATCGTCGCGTCGAACAGCGTCACCGCCTGGCCCTGGCTGAGGAACGGCGCGTGAATGCCGAGCGTCTGGATGCCGCGAAATCAGCCTTCCTCGCCGACATGAGCCATGAGATCCGCACGCCGATGACCGGTGTGCTCGGCATGGCCGAATTGCTACAGCGCAGTCATCTGGATGCGCGCCAGCGCGAGTATGTCGATGCGATCGCGAGTTCCGGTGAACTGCTGCTGCGCCTGGTCAACGACAGCCTCGATCTCGCCCGCATCGGCGCAGGGCGTCTCGTGCTCGAACCGCGCCCCTTCGATCCGCGCGCCCTGGTGCGCGATGTTGCCGCGCATGGTCGCGCTCTGGCCACGCGCAAGGCGCTCGAACTGCGCACCGAGGTAGCCGCCGACATTCCGTCCTGCGTGCGTGGCGATGCTTTGCGCCTGCGCCAGGTGTTGCTCAACCTGGTGCACAACGCGCTCAAGTTCACCGAGCATGGCGGTGTCGAACTGCGCCTCTCGCGCACCCCGGACCAGCTCGTGTTCCACGTCGCCGACAGTGGCCCCGGCCTCACCGAGCGGATGCGCGAGCGCCTGTTCCGGCGTTTCGAACAGTCCGACAGCGCCGCGGGGCGCTTGGGCGGTGCCGGCCTCGGTCTTGCCATCGCGCGCGAACTGGTCGAGCTGATGGGCGGGCGCATCGGTGTCGATACCGAACGTGGCCACGGCAGCCTGTTCTCGGTCGAAGTGCCGCTCGAGCTTGTCGACAGCCCGGACATGCCCGCTCCAGCGGAGCAGGCAGGCCGCGCCGGAAGCCTGCGCATACTCGTCGTCGAGGATGATCCGACCATCGCCCGCGTGCTCGTCGACCTGCTCGGCGCGTTGGGTCATCGCGCAAGTCATGTTGGCAATGGCCTCGCCGCACTCGCCGAGCTGAGCCGGGTCGAAGTGGATCTGGCCCTGATCGACCTCGACCTTCCGGGCATCGACGGCCTGCAGCTCGCACGTCTGTTGCGCGAGCGCGAGGGCGACAGCGGAAAGCGCCTGCCACTGCTTGCGCTCAGTGCCAGCGCCCACGGGGACGAGGAAGATCTGGTCCGCGCAGCCGGCATGGATGGTTTCCTGCGCAAGCCGATTGCGGCCCACACGCTTGCTGCGGCGCTCAGCTCGTGGACGCCCATGTAGGAGCGCGTTCGCGGGCGATCGGGCGATCTGCGTGTTGTTGGGGAGAAGCCTCGCCCCTGAAGGGGCTCCTGCGGAAGAACGGAGGGATGGCTTGCGCCCATTCCCTATTTCCCATTCCCCATTCCCCGCCCGTATTCGTGCACCGCATCCACCAGTACCGCCACATGCGCCGGGTCGATGTCCGGCGTGATGCCGTGGCCGAGGTTGAAGACATGGCCCGGACCGCGGCCGTAGCTGGCGAGGGTGGCCTGGACTTCGCTGCGGATCGCTTCGGGTGAGGCATGCAGGGTGGCCGGGTCGAGGTTGCCCTGCAGGGCAACGCGGTCGCCGACGCGTGCACGCGCCTCGTCGAGGCCGATCGTCCAGTCGAGACCGAGCGCGTCGCAGCCGCTCGCGGCAAGACCTTCGAGGTGGCCGTTGGCGCCCTTGGAGAACAGGATCAGCGGCACGTCGCGGGCGCGCGGGTCGGCCTTCACCAGCGCGGCGACCTGGTGCAGATAGCGCTGCGAGAATTCGCGGAATGCGGCGGGCGCGAGCAGGCCGCCCCAGGTATCGAACACCTGCAGGGCCTGCGCCCCGGCCTCGATCTGGGCAAGAAGATACGCGGCGACGGCACGCGCGTTGACATCGAGCAGACGGTGCAGGCTGACCGGGTCGTTCCACATCATCGCCTTGGCGCGCGCGTAGCTTGACGAGCCTTCGCCTTCGATCATGTAGCAGGCCAGGGTCCATGGGCTGCCGGCAAAGCCGATCAGCGGCGCGCGGTCGCCGAGCTCGCGGCGGATCAGGCTCACGGCATCGGTGACATAGCGCAGGTCCTGCGCCGGATCGGGCACGCCGAGACGCGCGATATCGGCGGCACTGCGCAGCGGGCGCGCGAACTTCGGGCCTTCGCCTTCGACGAAGTGCAGGCCGAGACCCATCGCGTCGGGCACGGTCAGGATGTCGGAGAACAGGATGGCCGCGTCCAGCTCGAAGCGGGCGAGCGGCTGCAGGGTCACTTCGCAGGCCAGCTCGGGCGTCTTGGCCAAGGCGAGGAAGCTGCCGGCGCGCGCGCGCGTGGCGCGGTATTCGGGCAGGTAGCGGCCGGCCTGGCGCATGATCCATACCGGCGTGGTGTCGACAGGCTCGCGCCGCAGCGCGCGCAGGAAGCGGAAGTCGTTCATCGGGAATCCGTCATGGGGAAATCAGTTCGGTTTGCAGCGGCCCGACGCGGCGCGGCCAGACGGCGTTGCCGGTGAATCCAGCGGGCAGCCTCGCGCGAGCGGCGCGTGCCGCATCGACATCGGCGAAATCGGACCAGAACAGGCGCCAGGTCGTGCCGTCGGGCGTGCGCAGGGCGACCAGATACAGCGTGCCGTCGAGCAGACCGGAAGCGTCGGCGATGGCTAGCAGTGCTTCGCGCCGGACGGCGTGGGCGAGTTCGAGCGTGTAGCGGCGTGCATCGAGCCGGCGGAAGGCCTGTGCATCGGCCAGTGCCGGCCCGGTTGCCGCGGATGGAGCCGGCATCGCCTCGATTGGCGCGGGCGGCGGGGGTTCGTCATGCTGTGCCGACACGGTCTCGGTGACGGCCTCGATCAGCGGAGGCTCGATCGGCGCTTCGGCGGTGCGCACCGGCTCAGCAGAGGGCTGGGCTTCGGCAGCGGACACATCGACGGCGCTCGAGGGCCTTGCAGCGGCAGCAGGTTCCGCAGCCGCCGAAACCTGCGTCGAAGCCGCGTGGGCCGGCACGGTTTCCGACTGATCGATGTCGCGTGCCGGTGTCGAGCGCAGATAGTTTGGCAACGAGGCCGCGCGCGCGGATTCCGCCATGGCGGCGGGACGGTCCGGTTCGGCAGGATGGGACATGTGCGCAGGCGCCGACGGTGGGTTGCGCGGTATCCGGTCCACCCGGTCGGTGACCGGATCGGCTGCACCGGTGGCCTTGTCGTGGCACTCGAAGCGCCGGCCGTCTGCGCTCGGCTCGCAAATGCGCTCGCGACCCGGCTCGAAAGCGCTGGCCAGCATCGGCAGCAGGGCGCAGGCCGCTGCCGCCAGCCAGCGCTGCAGTGGCGTGTCAGTTGCCATGGGGACCGTCGAAGCCTTGGCTGAACATCACGCGAAAGCCGCGCTTGACCTGCGCGTCGCGCGCGCTCTCGAAGGCGGCGACGGCGCGATCGCGTTCGAGGTAGATCTCGCGCTTGCTGCTGGTGCGCCCGCCCTGCTGACCCCACTCGCGATAAAGCGTCCAGCCGCCGAGCAGATCCTGCTGGAGGACGATCTGGTAGTAGCGGGGCGCCTCGCTGCTGAGGGCCGGCGTCTGCATGAAGATGCGCATGCGCCGATTTTAGCCGGTATTCGAGCGCGCACCGCAGGGCGCGTTGACGCGTGCCGGATCAGGGCGGCGGCTCGATGTCCACGCCGAGCGTGCGCAGGTGTTCCAGAAATCCGCCCGCTTCAGTCAGGGTGACCACGCCGAGCGAGGCGAAGCTGGTTGCGTGCCGGGTGAGGGCCTGATCGACCGCATCGAGCCAGGCCTGGCGCACCTGGTCAGGCAGTTCATCGATACCACGCTGTTCGGCGACGGCCGAGCGCATCAGGGCATCCTGACAAGGGCGGTAGTGATCGACGTAGGTCAATGAGGCCAGCGCTTCGACGTCGCCGATGGCCCAGGCGTTGGCGCGCTGGCGCAGCACATCGAGCCCGCCCTCGACCAGGTCGAGGGTCTTGCGCAGGCAGTCGAGGTCGTCGAGCGAGGCCTTCTTGAACTCCTTGATTGCCGCTCGTGCCTTGTCGATCTTCAGAACAACGCCGGGTTCGGTCATCGCGACCTTTGCGCGTTTCGCCGCGCGCCGCACGACCGGCGTGACGATGTCCTTGAAGCTCAGGCCAGCCTGATCGATCGCCGCCTCGAACAGTTCGAACGCGGCGAACACCGGCCTGCGGTTCTCCACACCCTTGTCGCGCGGCAGGTAGCGTTGCCGCAGCACGCTCCAGCGCGCATGCAGGTCGGCCGGGATGACGTCGGCGAGCGTCTTGTCGTCCGGGTTGTTGCGTGCGCCTATCAGTGACGGCGCCAGCAGCAGGCCGCCGAGCAGGCCGCCCTTGACGTTTATGCTGGCGTGCGGCGGCATGATGACTTCGCCGGATTCGGCGATCACCGCCTCGACGTCGCGCGAGAGCCAGGTCATGTCTTTCGGCAGTGGTCGCGTCGTGCCGAGGATCCACAGCACGTGCCCGTTGCGCGTGACTTTCCACAAGCCCGGTCCAGGCTGCTCGCCGCTGACCACGACGGCCTCGAGCACGGCGGGCTCGGCCGCCGCCGGCTCCTGCGCTGGAATGCCCGGTGAAACACAGGCGACGGTCAAGCAGGCGAGCAGGCGAACGATGGTGGACACAGGATTCTCGTGAGTGGGTGCAGGCGCGGGGCGCGCAGCATAGGCAAGCGCGCGTCCTTGCGTGTAAAGCGGGCGTTGGCGCGTCACCCCGTCGCGGGATATCAAAAGGCCGGGGCCGTCCTGCGCAGGCTCAGCCCGGCGTTGCGCCGGCTCGACGGACGGCCAGTCTGACGTCGCCGTTGCACCCTGATCCGCGCCCGCACAGGACGGCGTCGCCGTTGTGGAACAGATCAGGGCTTCCCCAGCAGCACGTCGCGGATCGCAGCGGCCTCGACGCCGTCGACGATGGCGGCGCTGCCGGGGCGCGACCACAGGATCAGGCGCAGGCGCCCGCTCTGGTTCTTCTTGTCGAGCTGCATGCGCGCGAGCAGGCGATCGGCGTCGAAGCCGGGCGGCAGGGCGGTGGGCAGACCCAGCCGGGCAAGCAGGGTGGCGAGGCGTTCGCCGTCTTCGGCCGGCGCGTGCCCGAGACGGGTGGACAGGCGCGCGGCGAGGACCATGCCGATGGCGACCGCTTCGCCGTGCAGCAGGCGGCCGTATCCCGCCTCCGCCTCGAGCGCGTGGCCGAAGGTATGACCGAAGTTGAGCAGCGCCCGCTCGCCCTGCTCGCGCTCGTCGCGGGCGACCACGCCGGCCTTGTGCCGGCAACTGGTCGCGATCGCCTGCACCAGCGCGTCACCGTCGCGTGCGCCCAGCGCATCGGCGTGCGCTTCGAGCCAGGCCAGGAACGCGGCATCGCCGATTGCGCCGTACTTGACCACTTCGGCAATGCCGGCCGCGTACTCGCGTGGCGGCAGGGTGGCCAGGGTGTCGATGTCGGCGATGACCGCGTTCGGCTGATGGAAAGCGCCGATCAGGTTCTTGCCGGCGGCGAGATTGACCCCGGTCTTGCCGCCGACCGAGGAGTCGACCATCGCCAGCAGGGTGGTCGGCATCTGCACGAAGGCGACGCCGCGCATCCAGCAGGCCGCGGCGAAGCCGGCGAGGTCGCCGATCACGCCACCGCCGAGCGCGATCACGGTGGCGTCGCGGTTCGCGCCGAGCGCAGCCAGCGCGTCGAACACCGCTTCGACGCCAGCCAGTGTCTTGTGCGCCTCGCCGTCCGGACGGATCAGGCTCGCGTGGCGCAAGCCGTCGAGGCCGGCCAGGACATGACCGAGATAGAGCGGCGCCACCGTCGCATCGGTGACGACGAGAACGTCGCGCCCGCCGATCGCCGCGCGCCAGCTGGCCGGGTCGGCGAGCTGGCCGCGGCCGATGCGGATCGGATAGCTGCGCTCGCCGAGGGTCACATCCACGCACAGGTTCATGCGGTTGGCTCCACAGGTTCGCGCCGCCACTGGCTTTCGAGGCGCAGGCCGACCTGGAAAGCGAGCGCATTGCTGCTGCCCTGGCCGGTCGACGGCATGCGCAGGTCGGCGACTTCGGCATACAGCGGGTTGCGTTCCACGGCGAGCTGTTCGAGGCGCGCGCGGCGGTCATCGACACCGAGCAGCGGTCGCTTGCGGTCATGGCGCAACCGGGCAAGCTGCGAGTCGACATCGGCATCGAGCCAGAGCACGAAGCCGTTGGCACGCAGCAGTTCGCGGTTGTGCGGCGACAATACGCAGCCGCCGCCGGTCGACAGCACGATGCCGCGACGCTGCACGAGCTCGCCGAGCATGCGGCTTTCGCGACGGCGGAAACCAGCCTCGCCCTCGATCTCGAAGGTCAGGGTGATGCTGGCGCCGCTGTGCTCCTCGATGACCTGGTCGAGGTCGACGAAGGGCATGCCGAACACCTCGGCGAGACGCCGGCCGATCGAGGTCTTGCCGGCGCCCATCGGGCCGACGAGATAGAGATTCGCCGCAGGATTCATGACGGTCGGCATCATAGCTTGGCTGGCGCGGTCTCGGTTTGCCTGATGCGTCGTTCCAGCCGAGTGCTGGTGCCGGCACCTGATTCTCCTCACGCGAACAGGTGTTGCGCTTCAGAGTTGAACTCGCGCCGCGCGAATCAGGGACACCTCGCCGAGCAGCCATGTCACCTTCGACCTCGGCAACCGGGTGCTACAAGTATTCCGGGCCAACCGCGATAATGGCCTCATGTTGCGCTTCCTTCTCATTTTTCTCGTCCTTCTCCTGGTGATGTTCGTTGCCGAGCTGACCCCGCCGGTCGAGCACTACGTCATCGAGCCGTTCACCGCGATGCTCGCCGACGCATGCGCCTGGATCATCCACTGGTTCGACCCGTCGACACGGTCGAGCGGCAAGTTCATCGAGGGCGGTGACGGGACCTTCCTGGTCTCGATCGAGCGCGGCTGCAACGGGATCGAGGCGGTGATCATCCTGTTTGCGGCGATCCTCGCCTTCCCGGCGCCGTGGAAGCACAAGATTGCTGGCCTTGGCGCCGGTCTCGTGGCGGTCCAGCTGCTCAATATCGTGCGGATCGTCAGCCTGTTCTTTCTCGGCCTGTGGCACCGGACGTGGTTCGAATGGTTCCACCTTTACTTGTGGCAGGCCCTGATCGTGCTCGATGCGCTGATCGTGTTCCTCGTCTGGTTGCGCATGGTGCCGCGGCTGGGCTCTGTGCAATCGACCATGCGCCAAGCGGGGGCCGCCAGCCCCTGAGGATGCTCTCGCACCGGCGGCTTTGCGGTACTCTTTCGCTTCCCATCGAATCCGTTGGAGTAGAGCCATGGCGGTCGCCAAGGTCATCGAGCTGAGCAGTTCGTCGAGCAAGAGCGTCGAGGATGCCGTGCAGTCCGGTTTGCGCAAGGCTGCTGAGACCGTGAAGAACATCCAAGGTGCCTGGGTCAACGAGATCAAGGTGCAAACGCGTGCCGACGGCACCATCGAGGAATGGCGCGTCAACATGCGCGTGACCTTCGTCGTCGAATAATCCGTTCGGACAGTGCCGGTCCGCGCGGCGCTGTCGTGCGGCAAAGGATCGAGACCTGATGAACACATCGGATCACGTGATCGGCATCGTCGAGGACGACCCCGACCAGGCCGCGTTGGTGTCGCATTGGCTCGAGGAGGCCGGCTATGCGGTACGCCTGTTCCGCTCCGCGGCGGAGTTCCACCGCCGCCAGGGTTCGGCGGCGGTCGACTTGCTCCTGCTCGACTGGATGCTGCCCGACTCCACTGGCCCGGAGATCGCCGAGCGCGTGCGCGAATCGGCCAATTCGACCCTGCCGATCATCTTCCTGACCGCACGTGGCGCCGAAGCCGACATCGTGCGCGGCCTCGAGGTCGGCGGCGACGACTACCTGGTCAAGCCCCCACGCCGTGCCGAGTTGCTGGCGCGTGTCTCGGCCGTGCTGCGTCGGCATGGCGGTGACGACGGGGGGCGTGATTCGCTCGACGTTGCTCCGTACGCGATCGACTTCAAGCGCCGCCGCATCGCATTCGCCGGCAACGAGGTCGAGTTGACCCAGCGTGAGTTCGACCTTGCCACCTTCCTGTTCCGTCGCCACGGCCGCATCGTCAGCCGCGATGCCTTGCTCGAGAACGTGTGGAATCTGACCGCTTCGGTATCGACGCGCACGGTCGACACGCATGTGAGCCGCCTGCGCAAGAAGCTCGAACTCAACGGTGAGCATGGTTGGCGTCTCGCTGCGATCTACCAGCACGGTTATCGCCTGGAGCCGGTTTGAAGCCGTAGCTGCACGTGCCAGGGCATGGCGTGTATCGTGCGTGCCGTGGGAACATGATGAGGAGACCCGCACCGTGACCACAGCCGCTTCGCGCAAGGGCAAGCCGGGAGCGCGCACCGCCTCCCGTGGCAAGGCCCGCACCGTGCCGCCGCCGCGTCGCGCGGCCGTGGCCATCAAGCCCCCGAGGAAGAAGTCCATGTCCGACCCGAAGAAGCCCGCCGCCGACGCCTCGGCCGACCGCAACGTCGACCAGATTCGCGACATCCTGTTCGGCGGCCAGATGCGCGACTACGAACGCCGCTTCGATGATCTTGGCCAGCGCCTTGAAGCCGAAATGAAACGCCTGCGCGAGGCACAGGACAAGCGCATGGCGCAGATGGAGCGTCGCCTCGACGAGCAGTTCGAAAAACTCGGCAAGCAGGTGCGCCAGGAAGTGAGCGACCGCACCCAGGCCGTCGATGACCTCGAGACGCGCGTCCAGCAAGCGGCGCGCACCGCACGCGGCGAAGTCAATGGCGCCATCGGAGCGCTCGAGCAGGAGCTGGCGGCGACGGACGAGCGGCTGCGTGACGCGATCGCCGAGCTGTCCAGCGCGCTGGGTGCGCGCGCCAGCGAAGCCAGCGCTGCGCTTGCCCGCGCGAACGCCGAGTTGCGTGCCGAAAAGGTCGGCCGCGAGGACCTCTCCAGCTTGCTCACCGAACTGGCCTTGCGCCTCAAGGGCGAGTTCGATCTGCCGACGCGCTGACCGCCCCGCGGCCGCCGCGATGAGTGACTTCGACCGTCTGCGCGAGCTGCTGCTCGCCGAGGAACGAGAGGCGCTTGCGCGCGCCGAACGCCGCCTCGACCGGCTCGACAGCGTGCGCGACGATCTGCCGGCTCAGTTGCCGGGCATCGTGCGTCGAGCGCCGCCGAAACCGATGGCCGATGCACTGGCCACGCCGGTAGCGAGCGCGCTCGGCAGCGCGGTGCGTTCGCAATCGCGCTCGATCGTGGACGCGTTGTTCCCGGTCATCGGCCCGCTGATCCGCAAATCGATCGCCGAGGCCCTGCGTGGTCTCATGGGTGACATCAACGGTGCGCTCGAACAGAGCCTGACCGTGCGTGGCCTGCGCTGGCGCCTCGAGGCCTGGCGCAGCGGTGTGCCCTATGCCCAGGTCGTGCTCAAGCACACCTTGCGTTACCGCATCGACCACCTGTTCGTGATCGAGCGCGATTCCGGCATCGTCCTGCGCCGCGAATCGGCGCCCGGC
Organism: Dokdonella sp.; assembly: GCF_019634775.1. Taxonomy (NCBI): domain Bacteria; kingdom Pseudomonadati; phylum Pseudomonadota; class Gammaproteobacteria; order Lysobacterales; family Rhodanobacteraceae; genus Dokdonella; species Dokdonella sp. The sequence goes on along the minus strand of NZ_JAHCAS010000001.1, from coordinate 409,973 downwards.
CTGCCCGACCTCGACGCCGACGCGATCGCCGGCATGCTGACTGCGATCGGGCATTTCGTGCGCGACTCGGTCGGGCGTGCCAACAGCGATTCGCTGGAGGAGGCGCGCGTCGGCGAGTATCTGCTGTGGCTGATCGACGGTCCGCGTGCCTCGATCGCGTGTTTCATCGAAGGCGTGCCTCCGGACGGCCTGCGCGAGGTGCTCGAACAGCGCCTCGAGTCGATCCATGCCGGCATCGAGGGCATCGACACGCTGGCGTCGGAGCACGTCGCCGCCGTCGATCTCGACTTGACTGAACTCGCGCGGTCCAGTGCGCCCGAACGCGATGCCAAGCGTCGCCCGTCTTACTGGCCGGCGTTGATCCTGGTTGCCCTCGCCATCAGCGCGCTCGGCTGGTACGGCCTGCGCGAATGGCGCTGGCAATCTCGGGTCGACGCCCTGCGCGGCATCCTGGCCGCTCATCCTGGGTTTGTCCTCACCGGACTCGACGCGCGTGGCGGTGTTCTGGCGATCCGTGGATTGATCGATGCCGATGCCGATCCGATCGCCTCGCGTTTGGCCGAGGCGGAGATCGTCGGCATCGAACCTGCTTACACGCTGTCCGGCTACGTCTCGACCGACGATGCCATCGTCGTGCGGCGTACGCGGCGCCTGCTTGATGCGCCGTCCAGTGTCACGGTAGAGGCACATTCTGGCCAGCTGCGCCTGGGCGGCAGCGCGCCGGCGGCGTGGATTGCCGGCGCGCGCGAACGTGCGGGCTGGGTGCCGGGGGTTCGCGAGGTCGTGTTCGGGACGGCTGACGAGATCGACCCGGTGGCCGTTGCGCGGGCCGGACTGGTCGACCTCGCCGAGCGCCTGGCCGGCCTGCGGGTGCGCTTCGTGCGGGATGCCGAATCGTTGCCCGGCAACGAAGCGACGGTTGCCGCCATCGTCATCGGCCTGCACGAAGCGATCGAGTTGGCCGACCGTGCCGGAGTCGGCATCCGCGTCGACGTGATCGGCTGCAACGATGCGCCCGGTTCGGACGAGATCAATGCAGACATGCGGCGGTCGCGTGCGCTGTGGCTGCGCGACGCACTTCTGGCGGGAGGCGTGCCATCCGAATTGCTCCGTCCGATCGATGCGCAGGTGGAACCGGTTGGCGCTAACATGAAGTTCCGCGGCGCAATGGTGCGCCTGTCGACCGAGCCTGAAGTGCGATGAGTGCCCTCGCCCGCAAGGTGTGCATGCTCGGCGACTTTGGCGTCGGCAAGACCAGCCTGGTCGCGCGCTTCGTGCGCAATACCTTTTCCGAGCAGTACCTGACCACGGTCGGCGCCAAGGTCGACAGCAAGGAGGTTGCGCTGCCTTCCGGCGACGTGCTCAAGCTGGTGGTCTGGGACATTGCCGGGAAGAGCGCCCTAGACGCGCTCAACATGAACTATCTGCGTGGTGCGAGCGGCCTGCTGCTGGTCGCCGATGGCACACGCGAGGCGACTCTGCGCGTCGCCCTCGATCTGCTCATGCAGTCGCGCGACCTGTTGCCAGGTGCCGAGGTCGTGCTGCTGGTCAACAAGCTCGACATCATCGATCGCTGGGAAGTAGCCCCGACGACCTTGGCCGAGTTGCGCCGCAGCCTGCCTGTTTTCGAGACCAGTGCGCGCTTCGGTGACGGTGTCGAGGCGGCCTTCGCCGAACTGGCGAGGCGGTTGGCATGAGTGGCGCGCCGGCCAGTTCGACCGTCGGCGTCGATCTCGAGCTTGCGCGTCTGCTGATCGAGCGCGCAAATCCCCTGACACTGGACTTCGACCGCGATTGGAATCTGCGCGACATTGCCGGCGATGCGGCGCGCTTCGGCTTCGATGGGGGTTCGGCCGACGCGGCCCTGCGCGGACTGCAGGAACTGTTTCTGGGCATGCCTCTCGACGAAGGCGTCGACCTGTCGTTCGTGCAGTTGCCGAACGGGCGCAACGCACATGTGCACCTGCTTGCGGGCGATGGCGGCTTTCGCGTGATCCTGCTCGACGCGCAGGACGAACACGACCGCCAGCGCAGCCAGCAACAACTCGGCAACGAGGCGGCGATCGCTTCGGCACAGAAAACCAAGGCCATCCACCAGCTGCGCCACATCCGCGAGCAGCTCGAGCAACAGCGCACGCGCCTCGAGGAGGCCAATGCGCTGAAGACCGCGCTGATCGCCACCCTGAGCCACGATTTCCGCTCGCCGCTGACCTCGATCTTCGGCTACCTGCACCTGCTCGAAGGCAACGCCGGTCTCGACGAGTCCGCACGCCAGCACGTGCGCGCGGTACGCCGCAACGCGAGCTACCTGTTCGCCCTGGCGGAGAACCTGCTCGAGTACGGACGCCGGGAGAGCGGGGGGCGCGTATTGAATCCAGCGATCGTCGACCTCACCGCGTTGCGTGATGATCTCGTGGCGATGTTTCGCCCGCTCGCGGCGGACAAGAATCTCGGATTCGCCATGGCCGTGCATGTCGAGGACGTGCGCAAACCCGTGCTCGACGAGATGCGCCTGCGCCAGATCCTCGTCAATCTGCTGTCGAATGCGGTGCGCTACACGCTGGAGGGCGAGGTGTCGGCGAGCCTCACGTGGCGCGACGGCGCACTCACGGTCGAGGTGCGCGATACCGGTATCGGCATTCCCGAGGAGTATCACGAGCGTGTCTTCGTCGCCTTCAATGGCGGGGGGCAGGGTGGCAGCAAGGGGGCCGGGCTCGGTCTCAGCATCGTCAAGCGTCTGGTGGCGCAGCTGCATGGCAGCCTCGTTCTCGATTCGGCTCCCGGTCGCGGCACGACCTTCACCGTCGTGCTGCCGGCGCTCGGCCAAGCCGAGCCGGACCGGCCCCCGACGGTGGGCGAAACCGGTGCCACGGCCTGGCTGCACGGCTGCAAGGCCCTGGTCGTCGACGATGATCCCGATATTGCCCAGCTCGTCGCATTGCTGCTCGATGATCTTGGTTTCCACGTGCGCACCACCGGCGACGCGGCCAGTGCGGTCGATCTCGCCTTGGCCGACCCGCCTGATGTGCTCGTGGTCGACGTCGAGTTGCCGGGCATGTCCGGAAACACCGTCGTCTACCGCCTGCGCGCGCAAGGCTACAAGGGGCGCATCGTGACCCTCTCCGCCACGCCGACCGAAGAAGCGCGTGCGACGGCCCTGGCCGCCGGCAGCGACCACTACCTGACCAAGCCGATCCACATCGAACGGTTCGTGCGCACGATGTTGCGCATCACCGGCGTGGGTTGATCCCGGCAGCGGGAGCGGCGCGAATCGCCGCACGCCGATCGTGGTCGAGGCGAACGACCAGGTCGGCGCGCGCGGGCAGGCTGCGCAAGGCGTGCCGGCTCAGGCGCTCGTAATGGGCGATGAAGCGCGCGAGCGCGCTGGCATCCATGATCCGCGGTGCGTTGTTCCGGTGCCGCAGCCTGCGCTCCTGTTCGCCGCGCCAGCGGCGGACGACGTCGAAGCCCGGTGCCTGCAGCACGACAAGGCGGTCGAGTCGCCGCCACAGGCGTGCGTAGTCGCGTGCGAGCACGGCGTTGACGTGGCGACGCCAGCATCCATCCGGGTCTTCGTTGCGTTCCAGGCCATTGAGCGGCCGGTCCAGTTCGGCCGCGGCCTGCGCCGGCACGCCGAGGCACCAACCTTCGAGGATGATCAGGGCCGGTGCGCGCGTGCATCGACGCCAGCGCGACGGCGGTTGGCGCGTGTCGCGGCCCTTGTCGAAGCGCGGCACGCCGACCGGTCGCTGTGGCGACGCCTGTGCAAGCGCGTCGAGCGTGCGTTCGAGCAGGCCGAGGTCATGCGTGCCCGGCACGCCGCGCGTGGCGAACAGCGCGTGCACATCGCGTGCGAGCTGCTGTCGTTCGCGTCGACCGAAATAGACGTCGTCGAGCGACAGCGCAAGTGCATCGATCCCGCGCGTTCGTGCCGCCGCAACGAGTTGCGCGGCGAGCGTGCTCTTGCCGCTGCCTTGCAGGCCCGACAAACCAGCCAGCAACGGTCGGCGCAAGGCACGTGCCGGCAGCATCGCATCGAGCACGGCATCGACCAGTGCGGGGTCGAAGCCGTGGCCACGGGGGCGCGAGGAGGAAGGCACGGGTACTGGCATGTCGGCGAGTATCCGTCATGCAGCGTGTAGACTTGCAGGCATGAGCGCACTCGCCGACCTCCCCGCTGAAATCGTCGCCACCCTGGAACGCCTGGTCGCCGAGGCCCGTGCAAGCGGCGATTCCGAACCGACCGCGATGAACCTCGCCACCGTCGATGCGGAAGGCCGCGTGGCCGCGCGCATCGTCCTGCTCAAGGGTGTCGCCGCCGATGGCCTGCGTTTCTTCACGAACTATTCGAGCGCGAAGGGCGCGGCACTCGCCGCGCATGCGCAGGCCGCACTGACCTTCCACTGGAAGACGCTCGGCGACCAGGTGCAGGCGCGCTTCGAGGGCATCGTCGCGACCCTCACTGAAGCGGATTCGGACGCGTACTTCGCCACCCGCCCACGCGAGAGCCAGCTCGGCGCCTGGGCTTCGCTGCAATCGCAACCATTGCCGGATCGGGCGACCTTCGAGGCGCGCTATGCCGAATTCGAGCGCCGCTTCGAGGGTGCAGCGGTACCGCGCCCGCCGCATTGGGGCGGTTACCGTCTTTCGCCGGACCGCGTCGAGTTCTGGTATGGCGCGCGCTACCGCCTGCACGAACGCGTCGTCCACGTGCTGAGCGACGGAGTCTGGCAACGCGGCCTGCTGTATCCGTGAGGATGATCGGGCCGCAGCGCATCGTCTGCCTGACCGAAGAGCCGACCGAAGTGCTTTACGCGCTCGGCGAGGAAGCGCGCATCGTCGGCATTTCGGGTTTCACCGTGCGCCCGCCGCGCGCACGCCGCGAGAAGCCGAAGGTGTCTGCCTTCACCAGCGCGAAGATCGAAGCCATCCTCGCCCTCGAGCCGGATCTCGCGATCGGCTTTTCCGACATCCAGGCCGACATCGCGCGCGAACTCGTGCGCGCCGGTGTCGAGGTATGGATCGCCAACCATCGCTCGGTCGAGGGCATCCTCGACTACATCCGCCGGCTCGGTGCGCTGATCGGCGCCAGCGTGCGCGCCGAAGCCTATGCCGCCCAAGCTGAAGCGCACATCGCCGCCGTCGCCGCAGCGGCAGCGAAACTGCCGCGCCGCCCGCGCGTCTACTTCGAGGAATGGGACGAGCCGATCATCGTCGGCATCCGCTGGGTGGCCGAACTGATTCGCATCGCCGGCGGCGACGATATCTTTCCCGAGCGCGCGGCCTGTTCGCTTGCTCGTGATCGCATCCTCGCCGATGGCGACGAAGTCGTGCGCCGCGCGCCGGACCTGATCTTCGCCTCGTGGTGCGGCAAGAGGTTCCGCCCCGACAGGTTGGCCGCACGCTCCGGCTGGGATGCGATCCCCGCCGTGCGCGATGGCGAGCTGCACGAGATCAAGTCACCGATCATCCTGCAGCCCGGGCCGGCCGCGCTGTTCGACGGCCTGGCCGCGATCCACGCGATCATCGAGGCCTGGGCGCGGCGGTTCAGTCGGCAGTGAAATCCTGGCTGAAACGCAGCGCCATCGGGCGGCTCGCGCCAGTCGGCGTGATCGACAGTTCGAAGGTCCAGGTGTCGGGGCCGGCAAGTTCGAACAGGCCGACGTAGCTGATGTAGTCGCCGGGGATCTCGCGGAACGTGATCGGGGTGCGTCGCCCGAGCAGGTTGACCGCCTCGCCGCTGATCGTCGCCGCGAGCGCGTGCGTGGAGCCATCGTCGCCGATGCGCTGTACCGAGATGATGAGCATGCCGCCGCGCGACGAGCGCTGGATGCCGTACCGCCGCGCCATCGCCGCATCGAGGAAGCTGGTGCGCAGGGCGTTGTAGTGGAGCTCGTAGCCGTCGATGCGTCGCGAGGTCGGTACCTCGGCCGCTGCGGTCGATGTGACGGGAATGGAAGCGGCGGGTGCGAGAAAGCGCATGGTCTGGACTCTGGTCGGAGATTCTGGTGCGGGCGATGCCGGGCGCCACGGCGCAGCCATCGCGGATGATCGCCAAGTGCCGATATGCCGTTGTGGAGTGTGGCGTTCAGCTCAAGCGCGCGCCCAGGTCCGCGATCGGCTGCACGACCAGGGCGCGCAGCAACAGGATCGCAAGGATGGCCAGCATCGGCGAGAAATCGAGGCCACCGAGGTTCGGCAGGCGACGCCGGATCGGCGCGAGTACCGGTTCGGTCAACTGGATTAGCAGCGGCACGACAGGGTGGCGGCTGTCGCTGCCGACGAAACTCAGGATCGCGCGCACGAAGATGAGCACGCCGATCAGCACGAGCAGCCAGCCGATCAGATTCGCCAACGCACCGACGAGCAGGCCCGGCAGCGCCGGCAGGCGGCCGAGCAGGGCGCTGATGACCGCATGCTCGACGACGAACAGCATATACGCGAGGAGCACGCCGGCAACATCGAGGCGGCGCCAGCCCGGGATCAGCTTGCGCAGCGGCATGAGCACGGGATTGGTCGCCTTGTACAGGAACTGGCAGATCGGGTTGTGAAAGTTCGCGCGCACAAGCTGCAGCAGCACGCGCAGCATGATCAGGCCGATGGCGATGCCGAAAGCGAAGCCGACAAGGATGATGCCGGCGTTGGCGAAGTAGCTCATGCCCCCTCCGCGTCGAAACGATCGGACAGTTCGCGGCCACGCCGGATCGCGGCGCCGATCGCGCTGGCGACCAGGTCGCGCAGGCCGCCTGCGGCGAATGCGTCCAGCGCGGCCTGGGTCGTGCCGCCCGGTGAAGTCACGCGCTCGCGCAGGCGCCCGGGCGGTTCACCGTCCTCGGCGGCCATGCGCGTGGCGCCGACACCGGTCTGCACGGTGAGCCGGCGCGCGATGTCGCGCGGCAGGCCGGCGGCGACCGCGGCATCCTCGAGCGCCTCGATGAGCAGGAAGAAGTAGGCTGGACCGGAGCCGGACAGGGCGGTGACGACGTCCATCAGCGCTTCGTCGTCGATCCAGGCCGTGGCGCCGGCGCTGGCGAGAATCGCTTCGGCCTCGGCGCGCGCGTCGGTGCCCGTGGCCGGGTTGGCGTGCAGGCCGGTGGCCCCGGCACCGATCAGTGCCGGTGTATTCGGCATGGTGCGCACGATGGCGAGGCCGCCGCCGAGCCAGGCGTCGATCTGGGCGATGCGGATGCCGGCGGCGATCGAGATGACCAGCGGTTTCGCGGTCTGGACGACCGCAGCCAGTTCGCGGCAAACCTCGCGCAGCACCTGCGGTTTGACCGCGAGCACGATGATGTCCGCGCCGGCAGCGGCCTCCACCCCGCGCTCGAACACCGCCACGCCGAAATCGGCCACGAGGCGCTCACGCAGCCCGGCATCCGGTTCGGCGACACGGATCGTGTCCGCGGGCGCGCCGCCGCGCAGGCGCGCACCGATCAGGCTACGCGCCATGTTGCCGCCGCCGATGAAGGCGATGCTGGGCGTCGACATCGTTCCGGCCGTCCGCGAAGAGGGGGTGGGAAGCATAGCAATACCGTTTCGGAAAGCCCCGACCAGGGGTTGATCAGAGCATCCCAAGCGGTCACTGGCGACTGCGGGCTGGTGCAGAGCATCCACCGGTCGGGGGCGATGTCATGTTCGGGAATGGAACTGCGTATGTATCGATACACCCGGCGGTATATCCGCCGTCCCATGCGGAGAGTTCCGATGTCGATGCAAGCTGCCACCGTCAATGCGCGCGCCGCCGTCAATGCCCTGCAGGGCGTCAGCGTGATCTGCCGCAACCTCGCCCCGCTCAGCTCGCCGATGGACGATGAACAGTTGCGGCAGCGCGCACGCCTGATCGATTCGGTCCTGCGCGCGCGCAGGCAAATGGAACTGCTGCACAATCGTGCCGTCCAACTGGCCGCTTCGCTCGATCGCTTCCACCAGCGCCGCCGGCAGGTCCAGGGCTTCGTCCAGGTGGGCGACTGCGTCGTCGCCGAGCGCGGCTGTCGGCGTGGTCCCGCACAGGTGATTGACCGACGCGCTTGAGCATCGCGCACTCCGGCGAACCGATCGGCCGGGAGGTTGCAGTCGTCCTGCGCTTCGTGCGCGTGTCGCCGCGGCGGCGACGTGATAAAAATGGATCCCTGTCACCTGCCCGCAGGGTGGACATGCCGGGGACCACGACTGAATTGCTGCAACGCTGGCGGGCGGGGGAACCCGCCGCGCTCGATGCCCTGTTGCCGCAGGTCTACGGTGAACTGCGTCGTCTTGCCGCTGGTGCGCTCGGCGCCCACAAGGGGCACGCCACGCTGCAGCCGACTGCATTGCTCAATGAAGTCTTCGTGCGCCTGCTCAGTGCCGACCAGGTCGATCTCGAGAACCGCAAGCACCTGTTCGCCACGGCGGCGCGCATCATGCGCCAGATCCTCGTCGATCGGGCGCGCCGCGCCGCCAGCGACAAGCACGGGGCCGCCTGGCAGCGCGAAAGCTTCGTCGAGGCGCTGCAGCTGCCGATTCCCGGCCACACGGACCTGCAACTGCTCGACGCGGCACTGGAGGAACTCGGACAAGCCAACGAGCGCATGGCGCGCGTTGTCGAACTGCGTTATTTCGTCGGATTGAGCGTCGCCGAGGCCGCTGGCGTGCTGGAAGTGGAGGAGCGCACGGTCTATCGCGACTGGGCGCTGGCAAAGGCGTGGTTGCAGGAACGCCTGCGCGCTTGAATGGAGCGGCCGCGCCGGGGCACGGCGCGGCCGTGCGTTCCTCAGGCCTCTTCCCACTCGTAGACGGCCTCGATCTTTGGCGCACCCGGTTTCACCGGGGGGCTGGTCGGCGCCGGGTCGGAGTCCTTGCGTTCCGGTGCCGGAGGTGTGTCGGGATCGCCGGCGCGTGGCTCAAGCGGCACACTGGCGGACAGCGACGTGAGGCGCCACTGGCCTCCGCTTTTCGGCAGGGTTGCCTGCAACTGCTGCAGCAGGTCGTCGATGTTGATCGGGTTCTTCGACATGGTCGGTTCCTCGTTGGTGGGCAAACAACGGAACGGTACGCGAAACGGGGCGCGAGGCTGACATATCCGCATGCTGCGGCCGGCATGCGCATCGATCCGGAGATGGCATGGACCCGTTGACCCAGCGCACCCTCAGCATCGCACGCGAGGCACTCGATGTCGAAGACACGGTCGCCCGTGGGGATTGCGTGCATCGCCTGTGTGATGGAGACGCCGAGCTCGAGCGGCGCGTACTGCGCCTCATCGGCGATGCCGAATCGATGACCATGGAGGAAGCGGCACGCCCGCACGGCCTGTCCGGCAGGGTTTTCCAGCCGGGGGAGGCGGTCGGTCCGTATCGCCTGCTGCATCCGCTCGGCGAAGGCGGCATGGGCGAAGTCTGGCTCGCCGAGCGCGCCGATGGCGCATTCGAGCGCCAGGTCGCACTGAAGCTGCTGCGCGGCGGTTGGCTGCGCCCAGACCGGCATTTCCGCCGTGAGCGCGACATCCTCGCCCGTCTCGGCCACCCGAACATCGCCCAGCTCTACGACGGTGGCGCCAGCGGCGACCAGCCGTGGTTCGCGCTCGAGTATGTCGACGGCGAAACCGTCACCGAATGGTGTGACCGCCAGCACCTCGATGTGCGCCGCCGCGTGCGTCTGCTGCTGCCGCTGTGCGCGGCTGTGCAGTTCGCCCACCAGAACCTCGTCGTGCACCGCGACATCAAGCCGGCCAACGTGCTGGTCACCAGCGACGGCACGCCGAAACTGCTCGACTTCGGCATCGCCAAACTGGTCGACCAAGGGGAAGCCCGTCAGACGCAGACGCTGGCGATGACTCCGGCCTATGCGAGTCCCGAGCAGCGCCGGGGCGATACCGTGCGCACGCCGAGCGACGTCTACCAGCTCGGTTTGTTGTTGTTCGAACTGCTGGTCGGCCGTGCTGCACACGAGCTGCGCACGGCACAGGGCGAGCGCCTGCTGCCGCGCCTCGATCTTGCCTTCCAGGTGCTGCCGGATGCACAACGCAGCGCGATCGCCGAGGCACGTGCGACCACGCCCGAGCGCCTGCGCACGCTGTTGCGCGGCGATCTCGCCCGCATCGTCGCCAAGGCCACGGCCGAGGTCGAAGTCGAGCGCTACGCCTCGCCGCAGGCGCTGGCCCAGGATCTCGAGGCCTGGCTGGCCGGGCGACCCGTGCGCGCGCATCGCGGCAGCCTGGCCTACCGCGCACGCAAGTTCCTGCGGCGTAACTGGGCGGCGACCGCGGGAGTGGTCGCGATGGTTGCGGCCTCGGTGTTCTACGTCGTCGATCTTGCCGACAAGAACCGCCGCATCGCCGCGGAAAGGGACCAGGCCCTCGTAATCGCTGGCTTCCTGCAGGACCTGTTCCGCGGGGCGAATCCGCAGGAGACCGGTGAGCCGGACCTCAGTGCCCGCGAGTTGCTCGATCGCGGTGTGGAGCGCCTCGACCGCGAATCGCGCATCGGTACGCACACGCGCGCGCAGCTCGAGGCGACGATGGCGCGTTCGTACCAGGGCCTCGGGCTGTATGAGGCGGCGCGCCCGCTCTATGACCGCGCACTCGGGGCGTTGCGTGCAAACCGTGCGGGTGATGACCAGTTGTATGCGCGCACGCTCAAGGACAGTGCGGCCAGTGCACTCGACGCCAGCGACACGACCGAGGCCGAAGCGGTGCTGCGCGAAGCCGGAGGACTGCTCGCCGCGCTGAGCGGACGCGACCAGATAGAATCCGCGTATGCGCACGCGGCTGCGGCAATGGCTCTCGGCAACCTGATGCGTCCGGCTGAGGCGGAGCCGCACTACGTCGAGATCGCGCGTCTGCGCACTCGGTTGTTCTCACGTGATCCACGCTTCTTTGCCGAGATGAGCCTGCTGCAGGTTGATCATGCGCAGCTCGTCCACGGCCCTGAGCGCGCGGTCGAGACTGCGCGCGAAGCGGTCGCCCTCAACCGCGAGGCCCTCGACGACAAGGCGCCGGATACGGCGCGCGCGCTGGTCGCGCTGGCGGACAGCCTGCTCGACCTGCGTCAGTATGCCGAAGCCGAACGCCACTACCGGCTCGGCATCGAGCGCTTGCGCGAGACCCTCGGGCCGCGTCATCGCCAGGTCGGCGTCAAGCTCAGCAATCTCGGCCTGCTGTACCTGCGCCTCGGCCGCTTCGACGAAGCTCGCAGGACGCTGACCGAAGCGCTCGACGTGCTGGCTGGCGTGTACGGATCGAGGCATGCCTACCTGCTGCCGGCAATGACCTACCTGTCATGGGCCGCGTTGGAGGCGGGAGACTTGGGTACGGCGCGCGCGATGGCCGTGCGCGCCACGAGCCTTGCCGAGGGCGAGGACGTCTTCGACGCGTACAAGGCGCGCGTGCAGCACATGCGCGGCCGTCTCGATTGCCATGACGGCATGTTCGACAAGGCCATGGCCGAGTTCGCGGCGGCCAAGGCCATCTACGCACAGGAACACGAAGCCTTCCTCGGCCCTGCGCTGCTCGGCCACGAAGCCGCTTGCCTTGCCTCCGTCGGTCGCGTCGCCGAGGCCTTGGCCTTGCTGCCGCAGGCCATCGATGGGCTCGAGAGGGGCGTCGGCGCGGAAGCCTGGGATACGCGCCAGGCCAAGCTGTTGCAAGCGACGCTGAAGGCGCGCGTTGCGGATGCGCCACACTGATCGCGCTCAGCCGCGCGTGCCGAACAGCGCGCTGCCGATGCGCACCATGGTTGCGCCTTCACGGATCGCCAGCTCGAAGTCCTCGGACATGCCCATCGACAGCGTGTCGATCGCAGGGTGCGTGCCACGCAGGCGCTCGAACAGTGCACGCATGCGGGCGAAGGCGCGTGCGCGGTCGGCATGGTCGATGGCAGGAGCCGGTATTGCCATCAGCCCGCGCAGGCGCAGACGCGGTGACGCGGAGACAAGATCGGCCAGGGCCGGCACTTCGTCCGGCGCGCAGCCGGACTTGGTTGGCTCGTCATCGATGTCAACCTGAACGAGCACGTCGAGCGGTGGCAGTCCGGTAGGACGCTCGCGTTCGAGCAAGGGGACCAGCCGGGCCCGGTCGAGCGTCTGCAGCCAGTCGAAATGGCGTGCGACCTCGCGGCACTTGTTCGATTGCAGCGGGCCGATCAGATGCCACTCGAGATCGAGTCCGGCCAGTTCGGCCTGCTTGGCGCGCGCTTCCTGCACGTAGTTCTCGCCGAATGCACGCTGGCCGAGCGCGGCCAGCGCAGCCAGCGCCGCCGCCGGTCGCGTCTTGCCGACCGCGATCACGCGCACCGGCCGCCCCGCCGCCGCCGCCTGCGCGCGGTCGATCACGGAACGCCATGCCAGTTCGGGGGAATTCGCGGATTGTGCTTGCATCACCTTGATTTTGCCGAGCTATACTCGCGCGAACCGCAGCCTCATGCTGCCGCGCCTTGCCAGGGGAAGATTGTATGGATATCGCCGAGCTGTTGGCCTTTTCGGTCAAGAACAAGGCCTCGGATCTGCATCTGTCGGCCGGCTTGCCGCCGATGATCCGCGTCGATGGCGACGTCCGCCGCATCAACATCCCGGCGCTCGACCACAAGCAGATCCACTCGCTGATCTACGACATCATGTCGGACAAGCAGCGCCGCGACTACGAAGAGTTTCTCGAGGTCGACTTCTCGTTCGAGATCCCGGGCCTGGCGCGCTTCCGCGTCAACGCCTTCAACCAGAACCGCGGTGCCGGCGCGGTATTCCGCACGATTCCGTCCGAGGTTCTGACTCTCGAGGACCTCGGCTGTCCGAAGGTGTTCAAGGAACTGATCGAGCAGCCTCAGGGGCTGATCCTGGTCACCGGGCCGACCGGCTCGGGCAAATCGACGACGCTGGCGGCGATGGTCGACCACGTCAACAAGCACGAGTACGGCCACATCCTCTCGGTCGAGGATCCGATCGAGTTCGTGCACACCTCGCAGAAGTGCCTGATCAACCAGCGCGAAGTGCACCGCGACACGCACGGTTTCAACGAGGCACTGCGCTCGGCGTTGCGTGAAGACCCGGACTACATCCTCGTCGGCGAGTTGCGCGACCTCGAAACCATCCGCCTTGCCCTTACGGCCGCGGAAACCGGTCACCTCGTGTTTGCCACCCTGCATACGAGTTCTGCGGCGAAGACGATCGACCGCATCATCGACGTGTTCCCGGCTGGCGAGAAACCCATGGTGCGCTCGATGCTGTCCGAGTCGTTGCGCGCGGTGATCTCGCAGTCGCTGCTCAAGAAGGTCGGCGGCGGCCGCATCGCCGCGCATGAGATCATGGTCGGCATCCCGGCTATCCGCAATCTGATCCGCGAGGACAAGGTTGCGCAGATGTATTCGGCGATCCAGACCGGCGCCCAGCACGGCATGCAGACCCTCGATCAGTGCCTGCAGGATCTGGTCAAGCGCGGCCTCGTCACCCGCCAGCAGGCAATCGGCTACGCGAAGAACAAGGAAATCTTCAAGTAGAGCGGCCGAGCGAACTCCGGTTTGCCGGAGTGCGTGCATCGGGTTGAAGTTGAACCCGCTCACCCGCGAGATGCGTCTGCGGGCTGCCTGCGGGTCGTGCCAGACATCGCATCGCGTACGGCGGGGCGCAGTGTAAGATGCCCGCCACCCCAGCCCGGCCGCACGCCTGGAGACGGACATGAGCAGCGTCGATTTCACATCCTTTCTCAAGCTGATGGTGCACAAGAAGGCGTCCGACCTGTTCATCACGGCCGGGGTCGCGCCGTCGATGAAGGTGCATGGGCGCATCTCGCCGATCACGCAGAATGCGCTGACACCTCAGCAATCGCGCGACATGGTGCTGAACGTGATGACGCCATCGCAGCGCGAGGAATTCGAAAAGACGCACGAGTGCCAGTTTGCGATTGCCGTCACCGGCGTCGGTCGCTTCCGTGTTTCGTGCTTCTACCAGCGCAACTGTGTCGGCATGGTTCTGCGCCGCATCGAGACGCGCATCCCGACCGTCGACGAATTGAGCCTGCCGCCGATCATCAAGACGCTGGCGATGACCAAACGCGGCATCATCATCTTCGTCGGCGCCACCGGCACCGGCAAGTCGACTTCGCTGGCCGCGATGGTCGGTTACCGCAACCAGAACTCGACCGGTCACATCATCACGATCGAGGATCCGATCGAGTACGTGCACAAGCATGAGGGCTGCATCATCACCCAGCGCGAGCTCGGCATCGACACCGACTCCTGGGAGAACGCGCTGAAGAACACCCTGCGCCAGGCACCCGACGTCATCATGATCGGCGAGGTGCGCACGCGCGAGACGATGGAACACGCGATCAACTTCTCCGAGACCGGCCATCTGTGCCTGTGCACGTTGCACGCGAACAACGCCAATCAGGCGATGGACCGCATCATCCACTTCTTCGCCGAGGACCGTCGCGCGCAGTTGTTCATGGACCTGTCGCTGAACCTCAAGGGTGTGGTCGCCCAGCAGCTCATTCCCACTCCGGACGGCAAGTCGCGCCGAGTCGCCATCGAGGTACTGCTGGGCACGCCGCTGGTGCAGGACTACATCCGCCAGGGCGACATCCACAAGCTGAAGGACGTGATGAAGGAGTCGACCAACCTCGGCATGAAGACCTTCGACCAGAGCCTGTTCGAGCTTTACCAGGCCGGCGAAATTTCCTACGAGGATGCGCTGCGCCACGCAGATTCGGCCAACGAGGTGCGCCTCAAGATCAAGCTCGCCCAGGGCGGCGACGCGCATACCCTTTCGCAGGGCCTCGATGGCGTAGAGCTGGCGGAGACGTGAGTGGGGCCGGGCATCGGAATCAGAGCGTAGGGAATGGTCAAATCTCGATCGGATGGGCAGGGTGAAGCCCATCCTGAGCCGGCTGGCGGCCCCCTCCATTCCCCGTTGCACATGTCCAAGTCCCGGCAGTTGGCCCACCTTCGCCAGGTCTGGTCCAGCCTAGGTCGCGAGGATCCGTTGTGGGCCGTGCTGTCGCGGCCGGACAAGCGTGGCGGGCGCTGGGATGTCGATGAGTTCTTTGCGACCGGCCGGATCGAGATCGGCGAGCATCTCGCCGCGTTCGCCGCGATGGGCCTGCCACGTGCGCGTGGGCGGGCCGTCGATTTCGGTTGCGGGGCGGGGCGATTGACCCGGCCGCTCGCAGCCATGTTCGACGAGGCGATCGGCGTGGACGTTTCGCCGAGCATGATCGACTGCGCGCGCCGGCTCAATGCCGGCATCGACAACCTGCATTTCATCGAGAACGCAGCGCCGACGCTGGCGATGCTCGCCGACGCCAGCGTCGATTTCGTCTATTCGAACATGACCCTGCAGCACATTCCCGCCGAACTCGCCGAGGGGTATGTCGACGAGTTCCTGCGCGTGCTCGCGCCGGGTGGTGTGGCGTCGTTCCAGTTCGTCGCCGGCACGGACGCGAGCCTGCGCGGACGCCTCTACGGTATGGTACCGAACCGCTGGCTCAACCCTCTGCGCCGCCTGGCATGGCGGCGCAGCACGGTGTTCGAAATGCACGTGCTCGGAGAATCCCGTCTTGAAACCGTGCTCACTCGCCATCCGGGCGTGCGCCTTGTGATCGCCATGGACGATGGTGCAGCAGGCGCGGGGTGGGTCGGACGACGCTGGATAGTCACGCGCGACTGATCGTGCCCGCGCGCACCCGGACTACGGAACCATTTCGATGTCCTGTACGAGTTCGAGGCCCTTGGGCGTGGCGTTGACGCGAATATCGCCCTGCTTGATCCACTTCGCGTACAGCGCATAGAGATCGCGCTGTGCGGCCAGGTCGACCTGGTCCTCGGTCGGCAGCATCGTGCCGAATCGGCCCATCATGTCGCCGACGATCGAGTAGAGCGCACCGCTGAAGGCGAGCCGCATGAGTTGGCCATCGCTCGCCGCAGGCGCATCGAGGTACGCCTTCAGGTCAGCGTCGCCGGCGGCCAGCGCGACCGCTTTCGCATCCATCGCCACGCGCAGCGTCGGAGACTGGCCGATGCTGCCCGGGATGACGTCGGCCGGCAGCGTGACCGGCGTGCCATCGGTCGGAATCGACACCTGGGCAAGTGCCGGCAGGGTCATCTGCGCCATGCCGATCAGGGCCTGTGGATTGCTGGTGGCGATGAGCAGGCGCGCGGCAAAATTCGGTTCGCCGTCTGCTGGCCAGCTGAAGCGGTCGAGAGTCAGACGCAGGCCGGTGAAATCGCTCAACGGCGGCGGTACGAACTGTGAGAGTTGTTTCTTCATCTCGGCGGCCTTGGCATTCCAGTCGCTGAAGGCCGCGCACTTGTAGGGTGAAGCGACTACCGGCTCGATGCGCGCGAGCAGAAAATCCTTGAGCTTGATTACCGGCAGCGACACGGCGACATCGTAGATCGCATCGGCTGGCGCATTCGATCCCGGTGGGGGTGCCGACAGCGTCAGCAGCGACTGCGCGACCGGTGCGGCCAGGTCGATTCGCGCCGAGGCACGCATGCGGGATGCGTCGAGCTGCGTGTAGCCGAACACCATGCGCGGCATCTGTGCGAACAAGCCGTCGAGTTCAGCGCGACAGATGTCATCGAGGGCTGGCGCTGGCGCATTTCCGGCGAGCGCGGCGAAAGCGCGGTAGCCTGGATCACGGTCGACCAGCGCGACGATACGGCGCAGGTCGAGCCAGCCGGAGAAGTAGGGCTGATAGCCCTCAGCCTGTTCGAGTGCGGCGAGCGCGGCACTGGCGGCGAGGTTCTGCTGCGGCCGCTCGAAGCCGAGCACGCGACGCAGCAAGGCCTCGTCGGCATTCGCCGGGAGGACGCTGGTGACGAGTTGGCGACCTTCGATGGCGATCAGGCCGCGCAGTTTTTCGAGGTCGATCGTCCACACCGAGCGACCGTCGACATCAAGTGTGCCGAGTCGGGCCCCGCTGTTCGCCTCGATGCGTGCGACCATCGCGCGAAATGCATCCGGGTCGCCGAGCTCGATACGCAGCACGGGCACGAGGCCGACAGCGTAGAGTGCAGCACGCGCCTTCGTGGTGAAGCCGACGGCAACCCACTTGTCGATCGTGTCGAGCGACTTCAGTTCGGCGATGAGCGCATTGGCGACACGCAACGCGGTCGCTGCCTGCGGGTCGTCCGCGCTTGTCGCCAGCCCGGTCAGCATTTTCTCGTACATGCCGATCATGACCGGCCAGGCGCCCTGCATCTGCCGTGACCAGGCGTTCACGCTCGCCTCGGGCAAGGGCTCGCGGTTGGCCATGACGAAGGCGGTATCGGCCGGCACGTAGGCCAGTGGCGAAGCATCGGCCTCAACAGGCGCCCTCGCGCCACAGGCGCCCAGGACGAGGGTCGCGGCGAGCAGGACGGCGCGGGCATGATGGACAGCGTTCATGGGGTCATCTCCTCGGAGCAGTTGAAGCGAATCAGGGGTCGAGCAGGTCGGTGAGCACGGCCATGCGCACAGGGATGCCGTTGGCTACCTGGGCGAAGATGCGTGACTGCGGACCGTCGGCGACGGCGTCGGCGATCTCGACGCCCCGATTCATCGGCCCTGGATGCATGACGATCGCATCGCGGGAGGTACGGCGCAGGCGTTTCTCGTCGAGTCCGTAGCGCTCGAAATAGGCGCTCTCGCTCTGAACCAGTGCCTCGTCCATGCGCTCCTTCTGCAGGCGCAACATGATGACGACGTCGCTGCCATCCAGTGCGGCGTCGAAGTCGGTGGTGATGATCGCGCCGGCACATTCCTCCGCTGTCGGCAACAGGCGCTTCGGTCCGCACAGGCGGATCTCGCGCGCACCCAGCGCGCGCAGCATGTGCAGGTCGGAGCGCGCGACGCGCGAATGCAGGATATCGCCGCAGATCGTTACGGTCAGATGCGCGAAGTCGCCGTGATGGTCGCGGATGGTCAGGGCGTCGAGCAGGCCCTGGGTTGGATGGGCGTGGTTGCCGTCGCCGGCATTGATGATCGCCGCGTGCCGTGCGCTGGCGGCCAGACGTGCGGGTGTGCCATTCGCCTTGTGGCGCACGACCAAGGCATCGGCCTGCATCGCTTCGAGCGTGGCCAGAGTGTCTTCGAGCGTCTCGCCTTTGTTGGTCGAAGAACTGGCGATATCGAAGTTGACGACCTGTGCGCCGAGTCGCCGCGCCGCCAGTTCGAAACTCGTACGTGTGCGCGTCGAGGGTTCGAAGAACAGGTTGACGACCGTGCGTCCGGCCAGCGGTCTCGGCTTCGCGCCGGCGGCGGCGAAGGCCGTGCGCAGCATCGCGGCGCGGTCGAGCAGGGCGCCGATGCGTTCGCCGCCGAGACCGTCGAGAGTAAGCAGGTGGCGCAGGCGGCGGGTGTCATCGAACTGCAGCGTATTCATGGCGAGAGCATGCCTTCATCCGGCTGGGCCAGCCAGGTTTCGAGGATGACCTGGGCGGCCAGCGCATCGATCGCGGCGGCGTGCTTGCGCCGCGCCACGCCGTCGGCACGCTGGCGGGCGAAGCGGCGGCTCGCTTCCCGCGAGCTGTGGCGTTCGTCGACCAGGTGGGCCGGGCGCGCATGCCGTTGCGCGATCATCTCGGCAAAGCGGCGCGCAAACGTACTCATCGGTTGTTCGCCGCCATCTAGGGTGAGCGGCAGGCCGACCACGAACCACTCCGGCTGCCACTCGGCAACGAGGCGGTCGATCGCACTCCAGTCGAATTCACCGCCGCGTACCTCGACCGTGGCGATCGCGCGTGCGGTGCCGGCATCGCGCTGGCCGACCGCGACACCGATCAGCTTGCGCCCGACGTCGAACGCGAGCGCGCGGCCCGGCGTGACCATTCAGGCGTTGCCCGCGTAGGGCGAGATCCTGGCGAGGTTGACGCCGACCAGGGCAGCCGAGGCCTGCCAGCGTTCGTCCAGCGGCGTCTCGAACAGCACGCTGGGGTCGGCCGGCGCGGTCAGCCAGGCGTTCTCGCGCAACTCGTGCTCGATCTGGCCCGGGCTCCAGCCCGAATAGCCGAGCGCGACGAGGGCGTGTTCCGGGCCACGTCCGACCGCAATCGCGGCGAGGATGTCGCGTGAGGTGGTCACGCTGACCTCGTCGGAGATGCGGAACGAGGAATCCCACTCGCCATGCGGCGTGTGCAGGACGAAGCCGCGCTCGGGTTGTACCGGCCCACCGACCAGAACGGGTGCATCGATCACGTCGCGCAATTCCGAGCGCAGGTTCATCTGCGCGAGCACGTCGCCGAGGCGGTACTCCGACAGACGGTTGATCATGATGCCCATGGCGCCGTCCTCGCCATGCTGGCAAACGAGGGCAACCCCGCGCGCGAAGTTCGGGTCGCGCAGTGATGGCATCGCGATCAGCAACTGGTTCGAGAGCGTGGAGGCCTCGTGCATGGGGGCGATTGTACTAGGGATGCTCTGATCAATCCCGCAATGGCGTCATGACATCCGCAAGGTTCGCAGCGGGGTGGGCGTGGCGAAGTGCAGGCTGGTTGCCTGGGCGAGCCGCGCACGCCGCGCTGCGGGCCTTGCGGATGTCACCCCGTCATTGGGAATCGAAAGGCTGAGGCCGCCCTGTGCGGACGCAGCTCGGCGTTGGGCCGGCTCGACAGACGGCCAGTCTGCCTTCGCCGTCGCGCCTTGATCTGCGCCCGCACAGGACGGTGACGCCGTTGTGGGATTGATCAGGACATCCCTGGGAGCCGGGAATGGTGAAATGCCGGCAATAGGGAATGGGGAATAGAGAATGGGGAATGATCAAAAGCAAACGCTCTGCGCTCCTGCTTCAACCATTCCCTATTCCCCATTCCCAGCCCCTCTCAGCGGTTGCGCAAGATGTTTCCGGGCAAGAACTGCCACGTACGCGTGATGTAGAGCTCGTCCACGGTGTCGCCGTCTTTCGGCAGGGCGTTGAATGGGGCGGACAGGTGGACGATGCGGATGGCGGCGTCGTCGAGCACCTTGTGGCCGCTCGGCTGGATGATGTCGACGCTGCGGACGTTGCCGTCGCGGTCGAGACCGACGGTCAGTACGAGCTGGCCGTGCAATTCCTGGCGCCGCGCCTCGTCGGGGTAGTTGAGGTTGCCGATGCGTTCGACGCGGGCAACCCAGGCGGCCATGTACGAGGCATAGGCGTATTCCTTCGTATTGGCCGAGATGAACTTGCGTTTCGGTCGTTTGGCGTACTGCTCGGATTCGCGCTGCACTTCCTGGGCGAGGCGCGCCATTTCGAGCTTGCGTTCGATGATCTCGCGCTCGACCGCGGCGTCGATGGTCTGCGTCTGGGGCGTTTCGCGCTCGGTCTGTACGGCGAGGTCGGATTCGCGCGCGGTCAGCAGTTCCTCCCGGCTCGGCGGGGTCGGTCGCGGCGCACCCGTTTCGGTCGGGCGCGGGGTGATGCCGGCGGTCGGTTTTGGCAATGGGCTGGATAGCGGCTCGGTCGGCCGCTTCGCGGTCTCGGCGTCCCCGCCACCGCTGTTGCTGGCCTGGGCGAGGAAATCGGCCTTGTCCGGCGTTTGCCCGCTGGCCGACTGCACCAGGATGACGTCGAGTGCCGGCAGCGCCGGGGCCGGCTTCTCGTAGGCGAAGGTCACGCCGAGCGCAAGCACGCCGTGGGCTATCAGCGAGAACAACAGGGTCACGCCGAGGCGGTCGCCGGCGGTGGTTGAAGTGTTCACCCGAGGCGATCCTCGATGGTGTCGAACAGGCGGCCGGCGATGTTGATGCCGAACAGGGCGTCGAGCTCGCGGATGCAGGTCGGCGAGGTCACGTTGATCTCGGTCAACCAGTCGCCGATGACGTCGAGGCCGACAAAGATCATGCCGCGCCGCCTCAGTTCCGGTCCGACCTGGGCGGCGATCCAGCGGTCGCGGTCGGACAGCGGCACGCCAACGCCCTTGCCGCCGGCAGCAAGATTGCCGCGGAAGTCGTCGCCCTGCGGGATGCGCGCCAGCGCGTAGTCGACCGGTTCGCCGTCGACCAGCAGGATGCGCTTGTCGCCGGCCGTGATATCGGGAATGAAGCGCTGGGCGACGGCAAAGCGGGCACCGTTGTCGGTGAGCGTCTCGAGGATGACGTTGAGGTTCGGGTCGCCGTGCGCAGACTTGAAGATGCTGTGTCCACCCATGCCATCGAGCGGCTTGAGTACGACTTTGTCATGTTCCGCCACAAATCGTCGGATTTCGCGCACATCGCGCGCGACCAGGGTCGGCGTGATGCACTGCGGAAAGAGCAGGGTGAACAGTTTCTCGTTGGCATCGCGCAGGCCCTGCGGATGGTTGACCACGAGCACGCCGGCATCGTGGGCGAGTTGCAGGACGAGCGTGTCGTAAAGGAACTGGGTGTCGAGGGGCGGGTCCTTGCGGGCCAGCACGAGGTCGAGCGTGCGCAGGTCGGTCCAGGTCGGCGTGCCCAGCGAATACCAGCCCGTCGGATCGTCGCGCACTTCGAGCGGAGCCAGCCGTGCCCACGGCACGCCATCACGGATGGCGAGGTCACCTTGGGTCATGTAGCGCAGGTGCCAGCCACGCGCCTGCGCCTCGAGCAGCATCGCGAAAGTTGAGTCCTTGGCGATCTTGATGGCGGCGATGGCGTCCATGAGGACGGCCAGGGTGCGCGGCATGGTCGGCTCCGGAATGAATCAGGGCGTCCCCGAGCGGCATCATTCGTGCATGCAAGAGCAGGGTCACCGCGTCGCGTATATTACACTGCGCTACGCAGCGGCTCGTCGGGGCAGGTTGTGCGGCAAGTCCATATTCCATGTATTGCAAGGACTTGGGCGCATAACTTGACAAGTCAGCTAAGTAAAGCTTAAAGAAGCCCGAACAGGGGATTGTCGGGGAGGCGCCACGCGACAGCACGGCGTTTCCCCGGGTTGCGCGCATGTATGGCCCGTCGTTGCCGAGTTGGCCGCGGGGGCCGGTCCGATCACGAGTTGGCGACGGGAGTCTGCACCAGGTGGATGAGACCAAACAGGGCAGCTTGGGCGGCCTTAAAGTCATGGTCATTGATGACTCGAAGACCATCCGGCGCACGGCGGAGACGCTGCTGCGCAAGGAGGGCTGCGAAGTCGTGACTGCGACCGACGGCTTCGAGGCGCTGGCCAAGATTTCCGACCAGCAGCCGCAGATCATCTTCGTCGACATCATGATGCCGCGGCTCGACGGATATCAGACCTGCGCGTTGATCAAGAACAACCAGATTTTCCGCAACACGCCGGTGATCATGCTGTCCTCGAAGGACGGCCTGTTCGACAAGGCGCGTGGGCGCATCGTCGGTTCCGAGCAGTACCTGACCAAGCCGTTCACGCGCGAGGAGCTGCTCGGTGCGATCCGCCGGCATGTGGATTGGAAGTAAGCCGTTGCACGGATGTTGAAACCAAAGGCCATTCGACTCACGGGGGTTAGGCGGTGGCGCACATTTTCATCATTGACGATTCGCCGACAGACGTGCGCGTCTTCACCACGATGCTCGAGAAGGCGGGGCATCGCGTCAGCAGCGCGGCGAGTGCCGAGGATGGCATCGTCAAGGTGCGCCACGAGCGCCCCGATCTCGTCATCATGGACGTCATCATGCCCGGCATGAACGGTTTCCAGGCCACGCGCAACCTCAGTCGCGATGCCGGGACTTCGGACATCCCGATTCTCATCATCACGACGAAGTCGATGGACACCGATCGCGTCTGGGGCCTGCGTCAAGGTGCCAAGGACTTCATGACCAAGCCGGTCGAGTCGACGGATCTCCTTCAGCGCATCGACTCGCTGCTGGCGGGTTAGGTCGACCATGGCACTCGACACCACGCCAACCTCACCCTACGAAGCGCTCGCCGACTACGAGCAGCGCAGCCTGGCCCACGTTGCCGGTCTGCCCGATCAAGTCGAGGCCGAGGGTCTGTGGCGCGGCATCGGTTTTCGCGTCGGTTCGCATCACTTGGTCAGCAGCATCGCCGAGGTCAACGAAATCCTGACCATGCCGCCACTGGCAATCGTGCCGGGGACGAGGTCTTGGATGCTTGGTGTGGCCAACGTGCGCGGCAACCTCGTCGCGGTAATCGACCTGCGCGGCCACATCGAGGGCGAGCGCACGCTGTTGACCGACTCTTCGCGGGTGCTGGTCGTGCGCCAGCACGGCGGCAGCGTCGGCCTGCTCGTCGACGAAGTGCTTGGGCAGCGCAGTTTTTCCGACGATCAACGCGCGCAGGCGGTCGGCGAAGAGGACGAGCGCTACGCACGTTTCGTCGGAGAAAAGGTACAGCTCGGGGACGTGCTGTGGGGCTTGTTCAGCATGAGCGCGCTGGTGCGCTCGGCGGAGTTCCAGCAGGCGGCCAATTGATCGCGGGCGGGCGTCGCTGGGCGGCGCGTGCCAACAGCAACTTTCAGGGGTGAGGTGAAACCATGAGCACAACGTCCGGCGCACTCTCGGGATCGGAGCGATCCGGCAGTTTCAATACGCTGCTGATCATCCTGCTCGTGTTGGCGATCGCCTTCGCGGCCGTCGATTTCGGTTATCTGACGATCAAGAACGGCCACGATCGCCAGGCCAGTTCGCTGACCACGCAGATCCAGGTGCTGTCGCAGGAGCTGACCACCTACGCGTCCAACGCGGCCGGCGGCAACGAGATCTCGTTCTCCGAACTGGACGGCACGCGCGCGACGATCGATCGCAACATCGGCGCTCTCAAGAATGGCGACAACGCAACCGGTATGCCCGGCTACGCCGACGAACCGCACGTGCAGAAAGAGATCAGGGAACTCGATGCGGCGTGGACGCAGGTGCTCACCAACGCGACCAAGATCCTCAACGGCAAGACCCTCGTGCTCGACACTGCCGCGACCAGTGAGGACTTCACATCGAAGATGCCGATCCTCAATTCGCGCATGAATGAGGTCGTCAACATCCTTACCGAGCGTAACGGCGCTGCCGGCCAGGTCTACATTGCCACGCGCCAGATGCTGCTCGCCGACCGCATGATTCGCCGCGTGCAGGAAATCGGCCAGGGCGGCCAGGACGCGCAGTCCGCGGCAGATGGTTTCTCGCGCGACGCGGCGATGTATCGTTCTGTGCTGAATGGCCTGATTGACGGTAACGCCACGCTCAATATCCGCGCGATCGACCAGCCGAACGCGCGCACCATTCT
Source organism: Dokdonella sp. (assembly GCF_019634775.1). NCBI lineage: Bacteria > Pseudomonadati > Pseudomonadota > Gammaproteobacteria > Lysobacterales > Rhodanobacteraceae > Dokdonella > Dokdonella sp. Next base: position 385,897 of record NZ_JAHCAS010000001.1, on the reverse strand, counting down.
CGGTGACGTGCTGCAGCAATGGGTCGGCCTGGATGAACCGGTCGGCAAGATCCTCGAATCCTCGACCGGCCTGCAGGACGTCAAGGCGGCGGCGAACGATATCGTGCGCGACAGCAAGGTCGTGCTCGAGAAGGCCAAGGTGGTCGCCCAGCGCCTTGACGAGCTGCCATCCAAGCGCCTCTTCCCGAACCCCCTGTGGGGCGCAATCGCTGCGGCGCTGGCCATCCTGCTCGTCATCTTCCTCGGTGTTGCACTCGTGCGCGACCAGCAGCGCCGCTACCAGTTGTCGGCCGAGCTGAACCAGCGCAACCAGGAAGCGATCCTGCGCCTGCTCGATGAGATGGGCTCGCTCGCCGAAGGCGACCTCACGGTAAAGGCCACCGTCACCGAAGACATCACCGGCGCGATCGCGGACTCGATCAACTTCGCAGTCGAGGCGCTGCGCTCCCTGGTGACCACGATCAACGAGACTGCCGTGCAGGTATCCGCCGCCGCGCAGGAAACGCAGGCGACCGCGATGCACCTTGCCGAGGCCGCCGAGCACCAGGCGCAGCAGATCACATCGGCTTCGGCGGCAATCAATGAGATCGCGGTCTCGATCGACGAGGTGTCGAAGAACTCCGCGGAGAGCGCCGAGGTGGCGCAGCGCTCGGTGCAGATTGCTGCCAAGGGGGCCGGCATCGTGCGCCAGACGATCCAGGGCATGGACTCGATCCGCGACCAGATCCAGGAAACCTCAAAGCGCATCAAGCGCCTCGGTGAGTCGTCGCAGGAAATCGGATCGATCGTCGAACTGATCAACGACATCGCCGAGCAGACCAACATTCTCGCGCTGAACGCGGCGATCCAGGCGGCCTCGGCCGGTGAGGCCGGTCGCGGCTTCGCGGTGGTTGCCGACGAAGTCCAGCGCCTCGCGGAGCGTTCGGCGAACGCGACCAAGCGAATCGAGACGCTGGTGCAGACGATTCAGTCGGACACGAACGAAGCGGTCAGTTCGATGGAGCAGACCACGGCCGAGGTCGTCGCCGGCGCCCGCCTTGCCGAGGACGCGGGCCTCGCTCTCGGCGAGATCGAAAAGGTTTCGCATGACCTTGCCGACCTCATCCAGAACATTTCGTCGGCGGCGCGCCAGCAGTCGGCCGCGGCGACCAACATCTCGGCGACCATGAACGTCATTCAGGAAATCACCACGCAGACCTCGGTCGGTGCGAGCCAGACGGCAGAGTCGATCGGCAACCTTGCCCAACTCGCTTCCGATCTGCGCCGCTCGGTCGCGGACTTCAAGCTGCCGGGCTGATCTGATCCTGGAACTGAACCACCACGGAGACTGCGAGCACAGACACCTGCGACCACTGTCATGAACCCGTCGCCGCCGGATGCGCGAGCATCCGCAGGGAAAGCGATGGCGCCACATGTCGGGTAGACGAGTCATCGCGCGTGCGAAGCCTGCTTCGCCGCGGGATGTGCGTTCCAGGGTCGGCGGGGGCGTCTCGCGAGGGCGAACGAGAAGATGAAACTGCAAGACGACTTCACCACGCTGAACTGGGTCAAGGGCGAGCTCGACGAGACCCTCAAGCAGGCTCGCCAGGCCCTTGAGGCCTACGTCGACGACCCTGCCGACGCGAGTCTCATGCAGTTCTGCTCCACCTATCTGCACCAGGCGCAGGGCAGCCTGCGCATGGTCGAGCTGTACGGCGCGGCGATGGTCGTGGAAGAAATGGAGCGCGTCGCCGAAGCGCTGCTCGCCGATGCCGTGCGTCAGCGTGAGGAGGCTTACTCGATCCTCATGCGCGGAATGGTCCAGCTGCCGGACTACCTCGAGCGCGTGCAGAGTGGGCACAAGGATATTCCGATCGTCCTGTTGCCGCTGCTCAATGACCTGCGCGCCTGCCGCGGCGAGAAGCTGCTCACCGAATCGGTGCTGTTTGCGCCCGATCTGTCGCTGCCGCTGCCCGCCGAAGCGAAGGGACTGGTCGCGCCGTTGCCGCAGAAGGAGTTGCAGGCTCAGGCTCTGCGCCTGCGCCTGGCGTTCCAGGCAGCCCTGCTGAAATGGTTCCGCGAAGCTGGTGTTCCCCAGCATCCGCACCGCCTGCGCGACATTCTTGATCGCCTGCGTACCAGCGTGGCACACGGCGAGCATCCACGTCGCCTGTTCTGGATCGCCGCTGCCGTGGCCGATGCGATCGGCGATGGTGCGCTCGAATCGAGTGCGGCGGTCAAATTGTTGTTCGGTGGCGTCGATCGCGAGATCCGTCGTTTCGGCGACACCGGCGAGGCGGCGTTCGCGGCCACACCGCCACGCGATCTGGTGCAGAACCTGCTGTATTACATCGCTCATTCGACGAGCCAGTCGGGTCGCGTGCAACTGATTCGCGACACCTATCGGCTCGGTTCCCTGTTGCCGACCGATGCCGAGGTGGAGCATGCGCGCGGCTCCATGGCCGGGCACAATCGCACCCTGCTCGATACGGTTTCGGTTGCGATCAAGGACGACCTGCTGCGCGTCAAGGAGGCGCTCGACATCTTCCTGCGCGCGCAGAATCGCGACAGCGCCGACTTGGTCAGTCAGGTCGACCTGCTCGACCGCGTGCGCGACACGCTTGGCATGCTCGGCCTCGGGGTGCCGCGTCGGGTCGTCACCGAACAGCGCGGCATCATCGAGGACATCGCTGCCGGTCGTCGTCAGGCCGACGAGGGCACCCTGCTCGACGTCGCGGGTGCACTGCTCTATGTCGAGTCCTCGCTCGATGACCACATCGAGCGCCTCGGCGCGGCGAATGCGGAAGCCGACGACGGCGCACTCGAGCTGCCCAAGGCCGAAGTACGCAAGATTCTCGACGCGCTGATGCGCGAGGCCTCGGTCAACATCCAGCAGGCCAAGCATGACATCGTCGCCTTCATAGAATCACCTTGGGACCATGCGCGCGTCGAGCAGATCCCGCGCCTGCTCGAGGAGATTTCCGGAGCGATGCGCATGCTCGACCTCGGCGAGGCGGCCGAGCTGATGGGCGGCCTGATCCGCTTCGTCGAAGTCGAACTGCTGCAACATCGGCGCGTGCCGACCACCGAGCAGATGGACCAACTCGCCGATGCTCTGGCGTCGATCGAGTACTACCTCGAGGCCACGCGTGAACAGCGTGCCGGGCGCGAAAAGATCCTCGCCGTCACGCGCAGCAGTCTCGAAGCGCTCGGGTACTGGCCAGTGCCGCCGCCGCTCGACGACGGACCCGGCCTGGATCCCGGGCCCCGATCCGGCCCGGATGGCGACCCGCCGCCGCCGGAGGGGGCGCCCGACGAATCCCTGCTCGCCGCCGCGGCCGCGCTCGCCTACGGCACGGCCGACGAGCCGGCTTCGGCTGCGTCGGCGTCGAGTCTGGCCTTTGCTGGCGAAGCACCATCGGACGCCTCGTTCCCGTCGTGGAGCGAACCTCTGCCGGTCGAGCAGGAGGCCGCGCTGCACATCGGCGAGACCGAGAGCAACGAGGGCATTGAACTCGCCCCGATCGACGTCGACCTGACGGCATTCGTCGATGTCCTCGTCGCGCCTGCCGATGGGGAGGCCGGGGCTGCCGCGGTGCCGAGTGATCCGGCAGCGGTCGACGGTCAGGAACTCGACAGCATTGTCGAGATTGCCGCCGGCAGCGATCTGCGCGGATTGATCGTTGGCGACGCGCCTGCGCACCAACCCGAGGAGCAGGATCTTGCCGGCCTGCGCCTGGTCGAGACGTTCGAACGCGATGCGGTGCCCGAGCTTGAAGTCTCGCCCCCGGTTGATGCCGTCGACCAGGCCGCCAGCACCGATGCCGATGCTGATGCAGTCGATTGGATCGAAATCAGCGAGGAAGTTGAGGAGGAGATCGAGGACGACGAGACGGGGGCGCCGGCCGTCGGCAGTAGCGGGTTCCAGGTCGACGCCGACAGCGGCATCGACGACGAGATCCGCGACGTGTTCATCGAGGAAGTCCAGGAAGAGATCGACGGCCTCGGTACCGCCTTGCCGGCGTGGAAGGCCAATCTCGACGACCTCGAGCAGCTCAAGCCCATCCGTCGCGCCTTCCACACGATGAAAGGTTCGGGGCGTCTCGTCGGCGCCCTCACCCTCGGTGAATTCAGCTGGAAGGTCGAGAACATGCTCAACCGCGTGCTCGATCGCACGATCCAGCCCGCTCCGCAGGTGTACGCACTCGTGCAGCACGCCGTCGATGCCTTGCCGGGCCTGCTCGCCGCATTGCGTGGCGACGGCGTGATCGAGGCGGACATCGGTGCCATCATGGATACCGCCGATCGCCTCGGCGCCGGCGAAATGGTCGAGGTGCCAAAGCGTCAGCCAGTTGGCCGGCGTACGATCAAGCGCATCGTCACGCGCCGCGTTGCCGTGCCGAAAGCGCCGCCGGCAACGCCTGCCGAACCCACCCACGACCTCACCTCCGCGGCGCCGGTGGCGATCGAATCGGCGCACAGCGAGAGCATCGTCGCCGGTCCGCTGCCGGGACTTGATCCGGTCCTGTTCGACATCTTGAAGAGCGAGACCGCCCTGCATCTCGGCGTGGTCGACGATTTCCTCGAGCAATCCAGGTACGTGCCACTGCCAGTCTCGGAGGCCGTGCTGCGCGCCGTGCACACCCTGAGCGGAGCCATCGCGATGGTCGAGATCGCGCCGCTCGCGCAGGTCCTGGCGCCACTCGAGGGGTACCTCAAGCGCGCGCGCGCCGAAGCCGCGCCGCTCGCAGCGGAGGGCCTCGCTGTCATCGCCGAATCGTCGGAGATCGTGCGCGAGGTCATGCGTCGGCTCGACGAGGGTTCGAGCGCCCTGCCGGATTCCACGGCACTCGCCGAACGCATCTCGGCGATGCGGGATGAGCTGGCCGAGCCGGTCAGCGCGCTCGAGTTCTATCACGAGGGACATGCCGACGAAGGCGACGTGGGGGCGGAGGATGTCGCAGTCGCTGCGGTGGGGCCCGACGAGGAACTCGTCGGCCTCGACGAGCTGACGGCTGAACTCGAAGGTCTCGCCGGCGAGATGGTGGAACCGTCGATCACGGCGGACGATGCCGAGGCTGCTGTCGCGGTAGAAGTCACGCGGATGTTTGCTGGCCAGTTGCCGAGTGGAGACGCCGAGTTGGTCGACGCCGGCATCCTGCTGAGTGCGGCCAATGTATTCGAGCAACTGCCCGACAAGCCTGCTGCAGTGGCGGAATCTGCCGCGGGTGCGGCCGACGCCGAGGCAGGCGACATTGCATTGGAGGGTGACGTTGCCGAAGTTTCCGGGACTTCCGGCGAGGACCTCGACAGTACCGTGGCGGAAGTGTCGATCGCCGCAAACGACGGTGCGGAGCCTCTGCAAGAACTCGAATCCGAATGGTTCGCGGTCGCCGACGTCGACGGTGAGCCGGTTTCGGCGGAAGCCGACGAGCCGCTCCTTGAAGCGCAGGCCTTCGCCGACGAAGTGGTGCTCGGCTTCGAGACACCGGTAGCAGTGGACGAGGCTGTGGTCGAGTCCACCGAGGCCATCGAGTCTGAAGAGGCCATCGAGTCCGACGAGGCCATCGAGTCTGAAGCGTCGGTGGTCGATGTCGAACAGGCTGGCGCCGAACTCGAGGTTCTGCTCGGTGAGACCGGCGCTGCGCTCGAGGACGAACAGCCCGAGGGCCGCCTCGAATTGCCGGAGATGGACGAAGACCTGCTCGACATCTTTGTGCTCGAGGGCAACGACATTCTCGACCAGGCCGACACGACGATGGCGCGCCTGCGCGAGACGCCTCACGAGCGCGAGCTGCTCGGTGGTCTGCAGCGCAACCTGCACACCCTCAAGGGCGGTGCGCGCATGGCCGGACTTGCTCCGATCGGCGATCTCGCCCACGTCATGGAATCCCTGCTCGACGCCGTGCAGGAAGGACTCCGCGAGATGGACCGTCCGGCGGTCGAGGCGCTTGAGCGCGGTTTCGACGGTCTGCACGGCCTGGTTCAGCGCGTCGCGCGGCGCCAGGCCATTGCCATGCCTGAACGCGCGATCATGCGCTTCGAGAACCTCGTCGCCGGCGAAACACTGTCAGCGCCGACGGCGAGCGATCGCGCTGCCGCCGCTGCAGCCGTGTCTGAGCCGGCACCGGCACCGGCACCGGCACCGGTGCGACCGGCTCCGCGCCCGATGCCGGTGGCCGAGATCGAGGAGGAGGCTCGTGCGCCGCAGGAAATGATCCGCGTGCGCTCCGAACTGCTCGACTCGCTGGTCAACTATGCCGGTGAGGTGTCGATCTACCGTTCGCGCCTCGAGCAGCAAATCTCGACATTCCGCTTCAACCTCATCGAATTCGAACAGACCGTCAGTCGTCTGCGCGAGCAGCTGCGCAAGCTGGAGATCGAGACCGAGGCGCAGATCATCGCGCGCTACCAGCGCGAGCATCACGAAGGCGCCGACGCAACCTTCGATCCGCTTGAGCTCGACCGATTCTCGCAACTGCAGCAGTATTCACGCGCGCTCGGCGAGTCGGTGTCTGACCTGGTATCGATTCAGGGCCTTCTCGACGACCTCACCCGCCAGTCGGAAACCCTGTTGCTGCAGCAGTCGCGGGTCAGCTCGGACCTGCAGGAAGGCCTCATGCGTACTCGCATGGTGCCGTTCGATTCGCTGGTGCCCTCGCTGCGCCGCACACTGCGCCAGGCTGCGCAGGAAACCGGCAAGCGCGCCCAACTCAAGGTCGAGGGTGCGCAGGGTGAAATGGACCGCAACCTGCTCGAGCGCATGAAGGCGCCGTTCGAGCACATGCTGCGCAACGCGCTCGCCCACGGCATCGAGACGCCGGAGCAGCGCCTTGCTGCGGGCAAGCCGCTCGATGGTACGGTGACGATCGCGGTAACGCGTGAATCGACCGAAGTCGTGCTGCGCATCACCGACGACGGCGCAGGCATGGATCGCGACGCGATCCGCGCCAAGGCGATCAGCCAGGGCATGTTGAGCCCGGACGCGCAACTTTCCGACCGCGACCTCTACGGCTTCATCATGGAGCCCGGCTTTTCCACCGCCGAACAGGTCACCCAGCTTTCCGGACGCGGCGTCGGCATGGACGTCGTGCTCAGTGAAATCAAGCAGCTCGGTGGCTCGCTGGTCATCGATTCGAAGCCGGGCGAGGGCTCGGTCTTCACGATCCGCCTGCCATTCACCCTTGCCGTGACCCAGGCGATTCTCGTGCGCCTCGGCGATGCCGTCTACGCAGTGCCGATGTCATCGGTGCAGGGCGTCGTGCGCATTGCTCTCGACGACTACCAGCGCCGCATGACGAGTGGAAACCCGACGTATGCATATGCCGGCGATGAGTTCTCGATCTACGAACTCTCGCACCTGCTCGGCGTGCCGCCGGGACGCATCGTCGACGAGACGCAGTTGCCGCTGTTGATGACGCGCACCGGCGACCAGCGCGCCGCGGTGCGCATCGATGCGGTGGTCGGTTCGCGTGAAATCGTCGTCAAGTCGGTCGGTCCGCAGATCAGTTCGGTGCCGGGCATCTTCGGCGCAACGATCATGGGCGACGGCTCGGTGGTCATGATCCTCGACCTCGCTCCGCTGGTGCGTCGCGTCTCCGCACTGCGCGCGAGCGTCGCCGCCGGCGAGGTGTCGGAGATGCCGGCCGCAGCCGAACCGGTGGCGGTCGAGACGCGTCGCAACCCGCTCATCATGGTTGTCGACGACTCGATCACCATGCGCAAGGTGACCACGCGTGTGCTCGAACGTGCCGACATGGAGGTCATCACCGCGAAGGACGGCCTCGACGCAGTCGAAAAACTGCAGGACAACGTGCCCGATCTCATGCTGCTGGACATCGAGATGCCGCGCATGGATGGCTACGAACTGGCCACCTACATGCGCAATGACGCGCGCCTGCGTGGAGTGCCGATCATCATGGTCACCTCGCGCACGGGCGAAAAGCATCGCCAGCGCGCGATCGAGATTGGTGTCGAGCGCTACCTCGGCAAGCCGTACCAGGAAGCCGATCTGCTGCGCAATGTGCAGGAAACGCTGAGGGCACACCGTGTCGATGCCTGAGTCCAGCGTTCCGATCGCCCTGCTGTCGCAGGTCGGTGAATCGAGCCGCCATGTGCGTGAGGCGTTGGCCGGAGCCGGCACTCCAATCGTCTACGAGGCGAATGCCGCCGCGCTGGACCGCGACGCGCTGGAAGCCTCCGGCGCGCGCGTCGTCGTCGTCAATCTCGACGGTGATGTCGAGGCGCAGCTCGACGAGGTCTATGCCTTGCTTGACGATGACCGCTACAAGGTGATCTTCAACGAGGCGCAGGTTTCGCTGCAGCTCGCAGGTTGGGAGCAGGCGCGCTGGGCGCGTCATCTCGCCGCCAAGGTGCTCGGCGCCGAACATGCCGATCCGCCGCGCCCGGCCGATGCCGAACCGGTGCCGAAGCCGGAGCCTGCGCCGCGCATGGCGCCCGCCGCCGACGTCACCGATGTAGTCGAAGCCACGCAGCCCGGACAGGAGGTGCCTGCGCCAGGGCCGCAGGTCGAGATCGAGGCGGCAACCGACCTCGCCGCCGAGTTTGCGCTCGATGACGCCACTGCCGCGACGCCGGCGGGCGATTTCAGCTTCGATTTCGAGATTGCCGAGGTCGAGCAGCCCAGCGGCTCCGAAGACGTGGTCGCCGCGAGCGATACCGAGGCATTCGAATCGCCGCTTGCCGGATCAGATTCCGACGCCACCGACATTGCCGCGCTGGGCTTCGGCGATCTCGACGATTTTGCCGGCGACAGCGGCGTCGAAGACGGTATCGGTTTCGTGGCGGACGAGCCAACGCAACCGCGTCCGCATGACGAATCGGCGTTCGGATTCGACCTTGACCCGATCGATGAAGCGCCGGCCACGGTCGCGCCCCCGCCCCAGGACGTGGCTGCCGAACTGGTGGCCTCCGCTGAGGCGATCGACCGTGCGGCCAGCGCTCGCGATGGCCTGGTTGAACTCGAACTGCTCGATCTCGATTGGGCCGATGCGCCGGCGCCTCCAGCTCGCGAGGAGGCTCCTGAAGCCGTGGTGGTTCCGCCTCCACCGGTATCGCATGAAGCCTTCTCCTGGACTCTGTCGGAGGTCGACGGTGAAGAGGCTGCCGAGACCGCAGCGCCGCCACCCGACGCGAAGGCCGACTTCGGCATCGAGACGATCAGCGCCGCCGAGTATCTCGCTCCGGAGGCCGAGCCGGCCGCCGAAGAAACCGCGGAACCGGCGAGTTTCTCCCTCGAACTCGTGCCGCTCGAGGAGGCGGTCGCCCCGCAGCCGCGCGATGCAGCGCCGGCGCACGAGAGCTGGATGGACACGGCGGCGGTCAAGATCGCGGTGCGCAGGGTGATCGTGCTCGGCGCTTCGATCGGCGGTCCCGAAGCCGTGCGCGAGTTCCTCGCCCACATCCCGAAGGACTATCCGGCGTTGTTCCTGCTTGCCCAGCACATGGGTGCCGAGTTCGTCGACCTGATGGCCCAGCAACTGACCAAGGCCACCTCGCTGACCGTACGCATGCCCTCGCATGGCGAGCGGGTCGGCCACGGTGACATCGTCATCGTGCCGATCGATCGCCGCCTGCGCATCGACGCCGAAGGCGTGGTAGTGCTGGAACCGCTCGACGAGCAGCAGCCCGCATACAGCCCATCGATCGACCAGTTGCTCGTCGATGTCGCCGACCGCTTCGGCGCGAAGGCCAGTGCGATCGTGTTCTCCGGCATGGCCGAGGATGCGGCAGAGGGCAGCCGCATCCTCGTCGCCAAGGGTGGTCGTGTCTACGTGCAGGATCCCGAGACCTGCGTCATCAGTTCGATGGTCGATGGGGTGCTCGAGACCGGCGTCGCTTCGTTCACGGGTTCGCCGCAGGAGCTCGCCGAACGCGTGCTCGCCGAACGTGGCGCTCCCTCAAACTCTTAGGACACCCTCGATGGCCGAGCTTCCGCGCGAAATCCGTGGCGTCATGATTCCGGTCACCGGTGGCCGCGTGTTGCTGCCGAACGCGACCGTCGCCGAGGTAATCACCTTCACCACTCCCGAACCGATCGCGGGTGCACCAGCGTGGCTGCTCGGCCGCCTCGGCTGGCGCGGCTGGCGTCTGCCGCTGTTCTCGTTCCCGATGCTTGCCGGCCATGCCAGCGAGGAAAGCACGCGCAACGCCCGCGTGACCGTGCTCAAGGCGCTCGGCGGCAACGCCAAGATGCCGTTCATCGCCATGCTTGCCCAAGGCTTCCCTCGCTTGACCACGATCACCTCGGAACTCCTGGTCACCACCGGCGACCACACCGAACTCGGGCCTGGTGTGCACTCCGAAGTGCTCGTGCGCGACGACCACGCCGTCATTCCCGATCTTTCGAAGATCGAGGAAATGGTCGCCGCAGCGATCTCCGTCTGACCGCCCGAACTTCGGATTCACGTTCCCCACAATGCGGAGAACTGTCAGCAAGGCCACCGACATCGGTTGAGCCTGCGCCATTCGCGACCAGAAGCGGGCGGGGCAGGTCTCGCGCCACGGTCCGTCAGAGGTCTCCGTAAAGCGCCTGCAAGGCCGCGATCGCGGCGAGGCCGGCGGTTTCGGTGCGCAGGATGCGTGGACCGAGGCGCAGGCCGGTGAAGCCGGCTTCGTCGAGTACGGTCATGTCGTTGTCGGACAGTCCGCCTTCGGGGCCGACGACGAGCATCGCCGCATCGAACGACGCGAGCGAGCGTGGTGTGGCTTCGCCGTCGGGATCAAGCGCCAGGCGCAGGCCGCCGGCATTGCCGAGTTCGCCGGCCCAGTGCACGAGCCGCTGTGGCGGGTCGAGCATGGGCAGGATGGAACGCCCGCATTGCTCGCAGGCGCCGGCGATCACGGCCTGCCAGTGCGCGAGGCGCCGGCCGGTGCGTTCGGCGTCGAGCTTGACCTCGGTGCGGTCGGTGATGACCGGCACGATGCGCGCCACGCCGAGTTCGGTCGCCTTCTGCAGGATCAGGTCCATCTTCTCGCCGCGCGCGATGCCCTGCACGAGGGTCAGGGCGAGCGGGCTTTCGCGATCGACCACGGCATTTTCGCCGAGCACACGCGCGGTGACCGCACGCTTGGCCAGTTGAGCGATCTCGGCGCGGTATTCGCGACCGTCGCCGTTGAACAGCACCAGCGGATGGCCGCGCTCGAGACGCAGCACGCGCGCGAGATGCTCGCCGGCCTGCTCGGGCAGGGCAAGCTCCATGCCGGTAGTGAGCGGATCGAAAACGCAGATGCGGGGAATGCGCATGTTGCGATTCTACGCGTGGGGCTCAGCGAACCGCGAGCTCGATGCCATCGATGGCGACATCGACCATGAAGTCGATCTCGTCCGGAGTGATGCAGTAAGGCGGCATGAAATACACGACGTCGCCGAGCGGACGCAGGATCGCGCCGCGTTCGAGGCCGTGCCGATACACGCGCAGGCCGCGGCGGTCGTTGCGTGCGAACGGCCTGCGCGTGGCCTTGTCGGCGACCAGTTCGAGCGCGGCGATCATTCCGGTCTGGCGTACGTCGGCGACATGAGGATGGTCACCGAGCGGGGCGAGGCGCGCGGCCAGGTGCACGGCCAGCGCGCGGTTTCGTTCGAGTATCTTTTCCTCGCGCAGGATAGCGAGCGTCTCCAGCGCAGCGCGGCAGGCGAGCGGATTGCCGGTGTAGCTGTGCGAATGCAGGAAGGCCTTGCCGGCCGTGTATTCGGCATAGAACGCTGCGTAGATGTCCGCCGTGGTCAGCACGGCCGACAATGGCAAGGTGCCGCCGGTGAGGCCCTTCGACAGGCACAGGAAGTCCGGTGCGATCGCGCCCTGCTCACAAGCGAACAAGGTGCCGGTACGCCCGAAGCCGACCGCGATCTCGTCGGCGATCAGGTGCACGTCGTAGGCGTCGCAGAGTGCGCGCAGGCCGCTCAGGTACGAGGCATCGTGCATGCGCATGCCGCCGGCGCACTGCACGAGTGGTTCGACGATGACCGCGCAGGTCTCGTGCGCGTGGCGTTCGAGCAGGGCGCGCATGTCACCGAGCCGGCGCTGTGCGCAATCCACCGCATTCTCGCCCGGTTCGGCTTCGTAGGCGTCGGGTGAGGGTGCGAACAGCGGTTGCAGCAGCAGCGGCGCATAGGTCTCGCGGTACAGCGGGACGTCGGTGACGGACAGTGCGCCGAGCGTTTCGCCGTGGTAGCCGCCACGCAGGGCGATGAAGCGCCTGCGTTCGCCGCTGCCCAGGTTGCGCCAGTAGTGGAAGCTGAGCTTGAGTGCGACCTCGATCGCGCTCGAGCCGTTGTCGGCATAGAACACCCGTTCGAGGCCGGCTGGAGTGATCGCGACCAGTGCCTCGGCGAGTTCGACGGCCGGCGCGTGCGTCATGCCGGCGAGCATCACGTGATCGAGCCGATCGAGCTGGTCCTTGAGTGCGGCGACGATGCGTGGATGGCGGTGACCGAGCAGGCAGGTCCACCACGAGCTGACTGCATCGAGCCAGCGTCGGCCGTCGTCGCCGTACAGCCACGCGCCATCGGCGCGCGTGATCGGCAGCATCGGCAACGTCTCGTGATCATGCATCTGCGTGCACGGATGCCAGACCACGGCGAGATCGCGTGCGGCCAGGTCGGTATGCGCAGGCACGTGGAAATGCGGCGGCGGGGGCTGGGACATGCTTTGCTATGATCCCCGCCATTCCCGCCGCCACACAAGCGCTGCACGCATGAACATTGAATCCGACAACGGGGAATGGGGAATGGGGAATGGCGGGAAGCCGGGAACGGGGAATCGGGAATCGGGAATGGACGCAGCGCGGCGACGCAGCTCGAGCCGCCCGTCTTGCCGATTCCCCATTTCCCGTTCCCCATTCCCGGCCTCATCACGCGGCTTTACCCTCATCGAGATCCTGGTTGTCGTGGTGATCCTCGGCATTCTTGCCGCGATCGTCGTGCCGCGCGTCATGCAGCGTCCGGCCGAGGCGCGCATCACGCGCGTCAAGCAGGACATCGCCGGCATCACCACGGCGCTCAACCTCTACAAGCTCGACAACTTCCGCTATCCGGGCAATGACCAGGGCCTGCAGGCGCTGGTCAGCAAGCCTTCCGGGCAACCCGAGGCACCGAACTGGAAGGGGCCCTACCTCGACCGCCTGCCGAAGGATCCGTGGAACCAGCCTTATCAGTACCTGCAGCCCGGCCAGCACGGTGAGATCGACATCTTCAGCTACGGTGCCGACGGCCGTCCGGGCGGCGAAGGCGAGAATGCCGATATCGGGAACTGGGGCGATTGAGGCCGGTAATGGGAAATGGGTCGAAGCCGTGAAGGCGCGAGGGGCCCACAGCGTGGCAAGCGAGGGAAAGGAGCGGGCAAAGCTGCGTCGCGCCGCGTCTTCGCCGATGGTTCGGTGCGATTCCGGCGCCCGGCCACCGGTTGGCTTCAGCCTCATCGAAGTGCTCGTCGTGCTCGCCATCGTCGGCGTGTTGGTTCTGGCGGTCGGGATCGGCGTGGCCAGTGTCGGTGGCGAGCGGCGGCTTGAGCGCGAGGCGGAGCGGTTCCAGGCGCTGGTCGTGCATGCCTGCACGCAGGCAGAACTCGGCGGGCGCAGCATCGGCTTGCGTGTCGACGCCGCGCGCTATGCGTTCATGACACTGGGCATCGAAGGCTGGCGCGAGGGTCGCGGCGAGGGCGAGCTGCGTGCGCGCGAATGGATGCAGGGCATGCACGTCACACTCGCGCGCGACGGACGTGAACTGCGCACGGCTGCCGACGACGCAGCGGCGCCGCAACTGGTGTGCTTTCCATCCGGCGAGCTGACGCCGTTCCACCTCACGCTCTCGCTTGGCGAAGGCCTCGCCGCGATCGACGTCGTCGGCCACGCCGATGGGCGTGTCGAACTGGCACGCCGGGAAGCGCGGCAATGAGGCAAGCGCGCGGCTTCACCCTGATCGAGGTGCTGGTCGCCCTCGTCGTGGTCGCCCTGGCCCTGCTTGCGCTGACACGCACCGCCGGCGGCCAGGTTGCCGCCTTCGATGCCTTGCGCGAACGCACGCTGGCCGGCTGGGTCGCTGCCAATGTGCTGGCCGAAACACGATTGGCAACGCCGCTTCCACCGACCGGCCGCCGCGACGGCCGCATGCAGTTCGCCGGCCGCGAATGGCGCTGGACCCTCGACGTGCAGGCCACCGCCAACACGCAGATCCGCCGCCTCGACATCGCCGTGCATGCCGGCGACGACGCACAGCCCTTGGCGACGTTGTCGGGGTTTGGGAGTGAGATGCCATGAAGCCCGATCCCGGTTTCTCTCTCATCGAAATCCTCGTCGCCCTCGTCGTGTTCGCCGCGGTCGCGGCGATCACCTGGGGTGCGCTCGGCCAGGTCGTGCGCACGCGCGGCGAGCTGGCGGCGCAGCAGGATCGCTTTGCCGCTGTCGTGCGTTCGATGGGCGATCTCGAGCGCGACCTGCGCCAGGCCGTGTCGCGACCGGTGCGCGGCAACTACGGCGAGGTGCTGGCCGCCGTGATGGGACGCAGTGATCGCGTCGAATTGAGCCGCGTCGGTTTCGCCAGTCCGCGCGCGGAACCGCGCAGTCATGTCGAGCGCGTCGGTTATGCGGTCAATGCCGGCAAGCTGGTGCGCGAACGCTGGGCGGTGCTCGATCGCGCGGCGAACAGCACGCCTGCGCGGCGCGACCTGCTCGAGCGTGCGACATCGCTGCGCCTGCGCTACCTCGGCGACGGCAACCAGTGGCATGACGCCTGGCCGCCGCGTGACATCGCGGCCGAAACGCTGCCGCGCGCGGTCGAATGGCGCCTGCTCGTCGAGGACTTCGGCGAGCTGCGCCGCATCGTCATCCTGTCGTCCGGCCTGCCGATGCGTGCCGCGGAGGCGGCTGCGGAAACCGGTATCCCGACCACGCCGCTGACCATCGGTGTGCCATGAGTCTTGCGCATCGCCAGCGTGGCGTCGCCCTGATCATCGCCTTGCTCGCGGTGGCGTTGGCAGTGATCCTGATTGCCGCATTGCTCGATCGCGGTGAGCTCGCCTTTGCACGCACGCGCAACGTGTTGCGCGGCGCCCAGGCGGTCGCCTATGCCGACGGCCTCGAAGCCTATGCCGCGCAGGTGTTGATCAAGGATCTTGACGAGCGCATCGACACGCGCACCGACATCTGGGCGTTGCCGTTGCCGCCTCAGGACGTGCCGGGCGGGCGCATCTCGGCTTCGCTGCGCGACCTCAACGGTTGCTTCAACCTCAACAACCTCATCGTTGCCGATGCCGCGCTCGCGGGCCTCTGGCGCGAGCGCCTGCGCCGGCTGCTGACCGCACTGGAACTCGATCCGGCGCTGGCCGGCGCGATCACTGATTGGGTCGATGGCGACGGCAATGTCGACACTTCCGGTGGTGCCGAAGATCCGGCCTATCTGGCCCAGAGTGTGCCATACCGCGCGGCCAACCGGCCGTTCGCGCATGTCTCCGAACTGCGCCTCGTGCGCGGCATCGACGGTGCCGCGTATGCACGCCTGCTGCCCGAGGTCTGCGCGCTGCCTCCCGGCACCCGGCTCAATCTCAACACGGCCACCACGGCGGTGCTGATGAGCCTCGATTCACGCATCACGCCCGCGCTCGCCGGCCGCGTCAGTCTCGATGGCCAGGCGCGCTGGAGCGATGTGGCTGCGGCCCTGCGCGAATGGGAGCAGCAAGGCATCGTCATCGCCGATCTCGACCGGCGCGGCCTCGGCGTGGCCAGCAGTTACTTCCTCGCCCGCGCCGACATCGTTCTCGACGACGTTCCGTTCCCGGCATCGAGCCTGATCGAACGCCGCGCCGGCGGCGCCGCCGGCGGCATACGCGTGCTCATGCGCAGCCGCGGCGCCGACGACGACCTTGGCTTCGCCAATCTGCTGCAACACGACGGGATGCGTTGAATCGCAGTGCCTCGATTCCGGTCGAGCCCCTGGCTCCGGGTGCGGTCCATGTCCCGGCACGACCTGATCCGGGTGTAAGTCGAGCGCGGCTCTCGCGGATCTCCGATCAGGTGGCGGGTTGACCACTGACCATGACCCTGCGCGCGCCGTGCGGTTCCGGCTGGCCCTGCCTGCGGGTCAGTCCCGGCCGGTGCAGTTCCCCGCCACGGATTGTCCCGGAGCAGCCCTCAGGGCACCGCTTCGCCATGGAATTTTTCTTGACAGTCTCATGGACTGCGACATAAGGTGGCTTTAAGTGGGTTTTAGTGGTGTCAGGTGGGATGTTCCAGGGTGAAACCCCCGTCACGCTCGACGACAAGGGCCGGCTCGCCATTCCGAGCGCCCATCGGGAGGCCGTGGCCAGGGCCAGCGCCAACCACCTCGTCGTCACCTACAACCCGTTCGAACACGGTTGCCTGTGGATCTTTCCGGAAAAGGAGTGGGAAACCTTGCGCGACGAGGTCAACGCACTGAGCAAGGCCAAGACCGTGCATCGCAATCTGCAGATGAAGCTCGTTGGTGCCGCTGCCGCGGTCGAGCCGGATGCCAACGGGCGCATCCAGGTGCCGGCCAGCCAGCGCGGCGCGATGGGCATCGAGAAGAAGGCGGTCCTGCTGGGCATGGGCAACAAACTCGAGCTTTGGAGCGAGCAGGCCCACCACGCAAAGATCCGCCAGACCATCGGCGAGGAGGATCTGACGGAGGACATGCTCGAACTGCCGCTTTAGTCGGGACGCTGTCATGGCGGAAACCTTCACCCATGCGCCGGTCATGCTCGTCGAGACGATCGAGGCGCTGCGGGTCCGTCCGGATGGTACCTATCTCGACGGCACCTTCGGTCGCGGCGGTCACGCGCTCGAAGTGCTGGCGAGGCTCGGGCCGGCAGGGCGGTTGTTGTTGATGGATCGTGACCCGCAGGCGATCGCGGCGGCGCGGGAAACATTGGGCAGGGACGAGCGTGTGCGCATCCGGCATGCCAGCTTCGCGGAACTCGCGGACTGGCCGGAAACGGCGCAAGGCCTGGATGGCGTGCTCTTTGACCTCGGGGTGTCGTCGCCGCAACTCGACGACGCGACGCGTGGCTTCAGCTTCCAGGCCGATGGCCCGCTCGACATGCGCATGGACAGCTCCGCCGGGATTGGCGCCGCCGAATGGCTGGCTGCCGCCGACGAAGCCGACATCGCCGATGTGCTGTGGCGCTACGGCGAGGAACGCATGAGCCGGCGCATCGCGCGCGCGATCGTCGAGCGCCGCGCCGGAGCGCCGTTGCGTACGACCGGCGAGTTGGCTGCACTGGTGGCGCGCACGATCGGCTATCGCGAGCGCCACAAGCATCCGGCGACGCGCACGTTCCAGGCGCTGCGCATCGCCGTCAACGACGAGCTCGGCGCCCTCGAGGCAGGTTTGCAAGGTGCGCTCGCCCGGTTGCGGCCTGGCGGGCGGCTCGTGGTGATCAGCTTCCACTCGCTGGAGGATCGCGTGGTCAAGCGTTTCATCCGTGGACAGGACATGCGGCCGGCCAATCGGCGCAACCTGCCGCCGCTGGATGCGCCCGCGCGGACCTTGGTCGCGATCGACAAACAGTTCCCCGGGGAGGCCGAACTGGCGGCCAATCCGCGTGCGCGCAGCGCCGTGCTGCGTGTGGCGGAGAGGCGGCCGTGAAGGTGCGTGTGGCGTTGCTGCTGTTGCTGGCTGCGGCGGTGGTCGCCAGTTCGATCGGCATCGTCTACGCGCGTCACGAAAGCCGCCGCCACTTCATCGAGCTGGATCGCCTCACCAGTGAACGCGACGACCTCAACTACGAGTTCGGACGCCTGCAGCTCGAGCAGGCGACCTGGGCCGAGAACAATCGAATAGAACAGATCGCCCGTGGGCGCCTCGGCATGGTTTCGCCGGGCCCCGCGGAGATGGTCGTGACAAGACGGTAGGACGACGGTGAGGGGGAACTCACAGTCATGAACGGACGCCCGGTCAGCGGGGCGACATCCGCAGGCGCCGCCATTGGCGGTCGTCTTCGTGGCTGCGCGCAGGCGCAGGCTTGCGCGTGCACGCGAATCCGCCGGGGTTCGCCATGAAGCGCGCCAAGCCGGCCAATCTGCGCGCGCGCCTGTACACCGTGCTGATGGTGCTCGTGCTTGCCTCGACCGCGCTGATCGTGCGCGCGGTCGACCTGCAGGTCGTGCGCAAGGACTTCTACCAGGACCAGGGCGACGCGCGTTACCTGCGCGACATCCCGATCGCCGTGTCGCGCGGCACGATCTTCGACCGTAACGGCGAGCCGCTGGCGGTGTCGACACCGGTCGAATCGATCTGGGGCAATCCGCAGGAATTGCTGGCCGCGCCGGATCGGTTGCCGGAACTGGCCAGGGCGCTCGGGGTCAGTCTGGACGCGCTGACCGAACGCCTGCTGCAACGTCGCGACAAGGAGTTCATGTACCTAAAGCGTCCGGTCGATCCCGATGCCGCCGAGGAACTGCTCGCGCTGAAGATTCCCGGCGTGGCCAGCGAACGCGCCTTCCGCCGCTACTACCCAAGTGGCGAAGTGCTCGCCCACACGCTCGGCTTCACCAACATCGACGATCGCGGTCAGGAAGGCCTCGAGCTCGCCTTCGACGACTGGCTGGCCGGCAAGCCCGGCGTCAAGCGCGTCATCCGCGACCGTCTCGGCCATGTCGTCGAGAATGTCGAACTGCTCAAGGAAGCGCAGCCCGGCCGCGACCTTACCCTGTCGATCGATCGTCGCATCCAGTACGTCGCCTACCGCGAACTGAAGGCCGCGATCCTCGAACACAACGCTTCTTCGGGTTCGATGGTGATCCTCGACGTCAGCAACGGTGAAGTGCTGGCGATGGTCAACCAGCCTTCGTTCAACCCGAACGCGAAAGGCAGTGCCGAACCGGCGTTTCGCCGCAATCGCGGCGTGACCGACGTGATCGAGCCCGGTTCGACGATGAAGACGTTCACCGTCGTCGCCGCGCTCGAGAGCGGGCGCTGGAAGCCCGACACGCCGATCGATACCACGCCCGGCAGGATGACCCTGCCGGGCGGCTACACGATCGGCGACATCCGCAATTTCGGGCCGATCAACGTCACCCGCGTGCTGACCAAGTCGAGCAACGTCGGCGCGACCAAGATGGCGATGTCGATGAGTGCGGAGCACATGTACGACGTGTTCCACCGCTTCGGCTTCGGCGAGGTCACCGGCTGCGGTTTTCCTGGTGAATCGCCGGGTCTGCTGCCGGTCGCCAAGGCGTGGGGCCCGACCGAGAAGGCGACGATCTCGTACGGATATGGCCTCAGCGTCACGCCGATGCAACTCGCTCAGGCTTACGCCGCGCTGGCCAACGGCGGGCGGCTGCGCCAGCCGGGTTTCGTCAAGGGCGCCATCAATCCGGACAGCGCGGTGGTCGATCCGCACATCGCCGGGCAGGTCATCGCCATGCTCGAGACCGTGGTTGGTCCCGAGGGCGGCGGCCTGCGTGCAGCGGTGCCCAACTATCGCGTCGCTGGCAAGAGCGGCACCTCGCGCCGCGCCATCGGCGGCGGCTACGAGAAACGCTACGTGTCGTTGTTCGCCGGCATGGTGCCGGCCAGCGCACCGCGCCTGGTCGGTGTGGTCGTGATCCACGATCCGGGTGGCGGTCGCGGCGGCGCCTATTTCGGCGGCCTGATCTCGGCACCGGTGTTCAGCAAGGTCATGAACGAGGCGATGCGCCTGCTCGACGTCGCCCCGGACAACGTGCAGCGCTGGTATGCCGGTTCCCCGGACATGGGGCATGCCATCGGCGCGACGAGTCTTCCGCCGGACTATCCGCCGGACGAGCCGAACTACGAGGAGGCCGTGCCGCAATGAGTGCCGGCCTGCCCCTGCGTGAACTCATCACCGGCGCCGCTCTGCCTGCGGCGGCCGGTGATGTCGTCGTGCGTGGTCTCAGCCTCGATTCGCGCAGTGTGCGCGCCGGAGATGCATTCTTCGCCCTGCGCGGCACGCGCGCGCACGGCATCCATTTTGCGCCCGCCGCGGTCGCGCGCGGGGCGGTCGTCGTGCTCGCCGAGGCACCGGCCGAACCGATCGATGCGCCCGGCGTGCCGATCGTGTGGATCGAGCGCCTGCATCGTGAAGTCGGTGTGATCGCTGCGCGCTTTCACGGCGAACCGTCGCAGGCGATCCGCGTCAGCGGGGTTACCGGGACCAACGGCAAGACCTCGACCGTACAGCTGTTGGCCCAGGCACTCGGCCATCTCGGCCGCCGCGCAGCGACGATCGGCACACTCGGTGCCGGTCTGCCGGAAAACTTCCATCCCGGTGAGCGCACCACGCCCGACGCGATCGCCCTGCAAGGACTGTTCGCCGAGTTCCGCGCTGCCGGCGCGACCGACGTGGCGATGGAGGTGTCCTCGCATGCGCTCGAACAGGGTCGCGTAGAGGGGACGCACTTCGCCCTGGCGGTCTTCACCAACCTCAGTCGTGATCACCTCGACTACCACGGCACGATGGAAGCCTACGGCGCCGCCAAGCGACGCCTGTTCGCGCTCCCGGGCCTGCGCCACGCCGTCATCAATCGTGACGATGCCTTCGGTCGAGAGCTGCTGGCGAGCCTTCCGGCCGGGGTGCGCGCACTCGCCTATGGCATCGACGATGCCGTCGCGCCGGTATCGGCGAGCGCCATCGAGACGCCGGCCGGCGGCTTGCGATTCCAGCTTCGCTTGCCTGATGGCGAAGGCCGGGTGGCGACGCGCCTGCTCGGTCGCTTCAATGTCTCCAACCTGCTTGCCGTTGCCGGAGCCCTGCATGCGCTCGGCTACGCATTCGAGGCGATCGCGGCGACCTTGGCCATGCTCGAGCCGGTGGCAGGACGCATGAACCGCCTTGGCGGCAACCATGGCCAGCCGCTGGTCGTGGTCGACTATGCACACACACCGGACGCGCTCGAGCAGGCGCTGTCGAGCCTGCGTGCGCATTGCGCCGGGCGCCTGGTCTGCGTGTTCGGCTGCGGCGGAGAGCGCGACACCGGCAAGCGCGCGCAGATGGCGGCGATCGCCGAGCGCTTCGCCGACGCCATCATGGTCACCGACGACAACCCGCGCGGCGAGGACGGCGATGCGATCATCGCCGACATCGTCGCCGGCTTCGCCGACGCGGGAGCGGTGCGCGTCGAGCGCGACCGCGCGCGCGCGATCGCCATGGCGATCGGCATGGCCGGCGCGGATGACGTCGTCCTCGTCGCCGGCAAGGGCCACGAGCGCTATCAGGAAGTCGCCGGCGTGCGCCATGCATTCGACGATCGTGCCGTCGTGGACGCGGTGCTGGAGGGGCGGCCATGCTGAACCTCGATCTCGCCGACGTCGCGCGCTGGTGCGAAGGACATCTGATCGGTGCCGCCGTGCGCATCGGCACGGTGTCGACCGACACACGCACGCTCGCGCCCGGTGCGCTGTTCGTGGCCCTGCGCGGTGAGCACCACGACGGCCACGCCTTCGCCAATGCGGCGCGCGCAGGCGGCGCGGCGGCGGTGCTGGTCGACCATGCACTCGAAACCGACTTGCCGCAAGTCGTGGTTGCCGACACGCTGGTCGCGCTCGGTGACGTCGCGCGCGGTGTGCGTGCATCACGCGAGGCTCGCGTGATCGGCATCACCGGATCCAACGGGAAGACCACGGTCAAGTCACTGACTGCATCGATCCTTGCACGCCATGGCCGTACTCACGTCAACAGTGGCAGCTTCAACAACGAGATCGGCCTGCCGCTGACCCTGCTCTCGGCACCGGCCGACAGCGACTACGTCGTGCTCGAGATGGGCGCCGGCAAGCCGGGCGACATCGACTACCTCGCGCGCATTGCGCGGCCGTCGGTCGCACTGGTCAACAACATCGCTCCAGCCCATCTCGAGCGCATGGGCTCGCTCGATGCGATCGCCGAAACCAAGGGCGTGCTGTACGCGCAGCTGCCGGCCGACGGCATCGCCGTCATCAATGCCGACGAGGCTTACGCGCCGCGCTTCGTCGAACTGGCCGGCACGCGCCGCATCGTACGCTTCGGCCTCACCACGCCGGCAGAAATCGGTGCGCGCTTCGAGGTCGGCGCGCCGGCGCAACAGTTCGTGCTGGTCACGCCGCAGGGCGAGACCCAGGTGCAGCTCGCCCTGCCGGGCCGGCACAACATCGGCAACGCGCTTGCCGCGGCGGCCATCGCGCATGCGCTCGACGTGCCGCTGGCGACGATCAAGGCCGGCCTCGAAGCAGCCACGCCGGTGCCGGGTCGCAACGTACGCATCGCGCTGGCCAATGGCGCGGTGCTCATCGACGACAGCTACAACGCCAATCCGGGCTCGTTCGCCGCGGCCGTCGCCACGCTCGCCGCCGAGCCCGGTACGCGCGTGCTGGTGATGGGCGACATGCTCGAACTCGGCCCCGACGCGCCTGCCTTGCACGCCCGCATCGGTGCGTTGGCGAAACAG
Organism: Dokdonella sp.; assembly: GCF_019634775.1. Taxonomy (NCBI): domain Bacteria; kingdom Pseudomonadati; phylum Pseudomonadota; class Gammaproteobacteria; order Lysobacterales; family Rhodanobacteraceae; genus Dokdonella; species Dokdonella sp. Next base: position 363,502 of record NZ_JAHCAS010000001.1, on the reverse strand, counting down.
GAAGGCATAGAGCGCCTGCATGCGGTCGGTCCGCTCAGCGCCGCTGCCGTCGAGGCATTCGGAGCGAATGCCGCGCACCACCGCGACCAGGCTGCCCTGGTCGATGCGCTGCGCGCTGAACTCGGCGCCGGCACCACCGCCCTGGTCAAGGGCTCCCATGGCTCGGGGATGCATCGCGTCGTCGCCGCACTCAGCGCCGATGCCGCACCGGGAGGCCGCCATGCTGCTTGAACTCGCCGACCTGCTGCGCAACTGGTACAGCGGCTTCCATCTGTTCCAGTACCTGACCTTCCGCGCGATCATGAGCACACTGACCGCGCTGGCGGTGTCGTTGCTGGTCGGCCCGATGGTGATCCGCAAGCTGGCCGAACTGAAGGCCGGCCAGGTCATCCGCAACGACGGCCCGCAGACGCATCTGGCCAAGGCCGGCACGCCGACCATGGGCGGCGGCCTGATCCTGCTCGCCGTGATCATCGCCACCGTGCTGTGGATGGACATCCACAGCCGTCACGTCTGGCTCGTGCTCGGCGTGACGATCGCATTCGGCGGCATCGGCTTCTATGACGACTGGAAGAAGCTCGTGCTGAAGGACAGCCGTGGTCTTGCCGCGCGCTGGAAGTACTTCTGGCAGTCGGTGTTTGGCCTCGCCGTTGCCGTGGTGTTGTATCTGACCGCCGAGACGCCCGCGGAGACCGTGCTCTACCTGCCGGTGTTCAAGAGCGTGGCGATCCCACTTGGCATCGCCTTCGTACCCCTCGCGTATTTCATGATCGTCGGATTCTCCAACGCGGTGAACCTGACGGATGGGCTGGACGGCCTGGCGATCATGCCGAGCGTGCTCGTGGTCACAGCACTCGGCGCCTTCGCCTACCTCGCTGGCAACGCGGTGTTTTCGAGCTACCTGCAGATTCCGTCGATCCCGGGTGCCGGCGAGCTGGCGATCTTCTGCGGGGCGATGGCCGGCGCCGGACTTGGCTTCCTCTGGTTCAACACCTATCCGGCGCAGGTTTTCATGGGCGATGTCGGCGCGCTCGCGGTCGGTGCCGCGCTCGGCACGATCGCGGTCATCGTCCGCCAGGAGATCGTGCTCATCATCATGGGCGGCGTGTTCGTCATCGAAACGGTGTCGGTGATGTTGCAGGTGGCGAGTTTCAAGCTCACCGGCAAACGCATCTTCCGCATGGCGCCGATCCATCACCACTTCGAGCTCAAGGGCTGGCCGGAGCCGCGCGTGATCGTGCGCTTCTGGATCATCAGTGTCGTTCTTGTGCTCGTTGGCCTGGCCACTCTGAAGGTGCGCTGATGTTCGCCACGACCGCCAATACCCAGGCCACGCGACGCAGCGATGCGAAGGGGCGCTACGACGCCGGCATCGTGCTGAGCGCGATCGCGTTGGCCAGTCTCGGCACGATCATGGTCGCCTCGAGCTCGATCGCGGTCGCCGACAACCAGCAGATCGGGCCGTTCTACTACCTGATCCGCCACCTCGTGTTTCTCGCGCTGGGCGTTGCCCTGGCGATCACGGTGGCGAAGATCGAGCTGGAATGGATCGAACGCCATGCCGGCATCCTGCTCGTATTCGGCATCGTCCTGCTGTTGCTCGTGTTCGTGCCCGGCATCGGCACACGCATCAATGGTGCGCGGCGCTGGATCAACCTGGGCATTTCGGGGTTCCAGTCGGTCGAGGCGGTCAAGCTGATCTTCATCGCCTATCTCGCCAGCTACCTGGTGCGCCACCGCGACAGCCTGCAGTCGAGCATGTTCGGTGTGTTCAAGCCGCTCGGCATCGGCGTGCTGCTGGTCGGCTTGCTCCTCGCGCAGCCGGATTTCGGCAGCGCGATGCTGCTGATGGCGGTGTCGCTCGGCATGGTTTGGCTTGGTGGTGCGCGCCTGCGCAACCTCGCGATGCTCGGTGCGGTCGTCGCACCGGCAATCGCCTGGGCGGCGATCTTCGAGGAATACCGCTTCAAGCGTCTGAAGTCGTTCCTCGATCCCTGGGCCGATCCGTTCAACGACGGCTTCCAGCTGACCCAGGCGTTGATCGCGATCGGTCGTGGCGAATGGCTCGGTGTCGGCCTCGGCGCGAGCGTGCAGAAGCTGTTCTATCTGCCCGAGGCGCATACCGACTTCATCCTCGCAGTGATCGCCGAGGAGCTCGGTCTTGCCGGGATCGTGCTCGTGCTCGTGCTGTTCGCCTGGCTGGTCGGGCGCGGCTTCAGCATCGGTCTGCGTGCGGTCGAGCGTGGCCTGCGGTTTGCCGGCTACTCGGCCTTCGGCATCTCGCTGATGTTGTCGCTGCAGGCGCTGGTGTCGATCGGCGTGAATCTCGGCGTGCTGCCGACCAAGGGCCTGACCTTGCCGCTGATCAGTTCGGGTGGTTCGAGCGTGCTGATGACCTGTCTCGCGATCGGCGTGCTCGCGCGCGTCAGTTTCGAGCTTTCGCGCGCCGAAGCGGCGGCCGTGCAGGCCGTGCAGTCTGGCGAGCCCAGCGGAGCGCCGGCGTGAGCGCGCCCGTACTGATCATGGCCGGCGGCACCGGCGGTCACATCTTTCCGGGCATCGCGGTCGCGCGCGAGCTTCTCGCGCGCGGCGTGCCCGTGGTTTGGCTCGGTGGTCGAAAGGGCCTCGAGTCGCAGCTCGTGCCGGGCGCCGGCATTCAACTCGAGACGATCGATTTTTCTGGTGTGCGCGGCAAGGGCCTGCTCGCATTCATGCTCGCTCCGCTGCGCCTCGCCCGCGCGGTCTTGGCTGCGCGCCGCCTGATCGCCGGCCTCGCTCCGCGCAGCGTGCTGTCGATGGGCGGCTACGCTGCGGCGCCGGGCGGCATCGCCGCGTGGCTGCTGAAGCGTCCGCTGGTCGTGCATGAGCAGAACCGCGTCGCCGGTTTCACCAACCGCCTGTTGGCACGCTTGGCGCGTCGCGTGCTTGGCGGCTTCGACGGTGCGCTGCCCGGTGCCGAATGGATCGGCAACCCCGTGCGTGCCGAGATCGCAGCGATGCCGCCGCCGGGCGAAGCCGACCACACCGGTTCACTGCACATCCTCGTGCTCGGAGGCAGCCAGGGCGCGGCCAGCCTCAACACGCAGCTGCCGCTGGTGTTCCAGCGCCGCGGCAGCGCGCCTGCGCTCGACATCCGCCATCAGTGCGGTGGCAAACATCTCGACAAGACGCGTGCGGCGTATTCCCAGGCGGGCATCGAGGCGCGCATCGAACCGTTCATCGACGACATGGCGGCAGCCTACGCTTGGGCCGATCTGGTGATCTGCCGTGCCGGCGCGCTGACCATTGCCGAACTGTGCGCGGCCGGTGTGGCTGCGATCCTCGTGCCGTTCCCCGCTGCGGTCGACGACCACCAGACGCGCAACGCCGAGATGCTGGTCGAGGTGGGTGCCGCGTGCCTGGTTGCCGAAGGAGAGGATTTCGTGCGCCGCATTGGCGTGGCCATCGACGGCCTCGCACGCGACCGCGGTCGCCTGTCCGGCATGGCCGCCGCCGCGCGCGCGCTCGCGCGCCCGCAGGCCGCCGCGCGCATCGCCGACATCTGCCTGGAGGTCGCAGCATGACGCCGCAGCGGCTGCGCCAGCACGGTGACATCATGCAGGACTTCCGCCATGTCCATTTCGTCGGCATCGGTGGCGTCGGCATGAGCGGCATCGCCGAGGTGCTGCACAACCTCGGCTATGCGGTATCCGGTTCCGATCGCGCCGATTCGCCGACCACGCGCCGCCTCGCCGGGCTCGGCATCGACGTGCGTCGCGGCCACGCCGCCGCGCACGTCGAGGACATCGACGTGCTGGTCGTCTCCAGTGCGATCGCCGATGACAATCCCGAGCTTCTGGCTGCGCGCGAGAGGCGCATCCCGGTCGTTCCGCGCGCCGAAATGCTCGGCGAGCTCATGCGTTTCCGCCGCGGCATCGCCGTTGCCGGCACGCACGGCAAGACCACCACGACCAGCCTGACCGCTAGCGTGCTCGCCGAAGCTGGGCTGGACCCGACCTTCGTCATCGGCGGCCAACTCACCGCGGCGGGCGCCAATGCGCGTCTCGGCACCGGCGAATACCTCGTCGCCGAAGCCGACGAGTCGGATGGTTCGTTCCTGATGCTCGCGCCGGTCATCGCCATCGTCACCAACATCGACGCCGACCACCTCGAAAACTACGACGGAGACTTCGCGCGCGTGAAGCAGGCCTTCGAGGCCTTCCTGCACCGCCTGCCGTTCTACGGCGTGGCCGTGCTCTGCATCGACGATCCCGAGGTCGCCGCGCTGGCCGCGCTGACGCCGCGGCGCACGCTGACCTGTGGAATCGACAGCGCGGCCGACGTGCGCGCCTCGAACCTGCGCCAGGACGGCGCGCGCATGCACTTCGACCTGCACCTGCCGGACGCCGACGAGGCCGTGCCGGTGAAGCTGAATCTGCCCGGCCGGCACAACGTGCAGAACGCATTGGCCGCCTGCGCGGTCGGCTGGCAGCTAGGCGTGTCCGCAGCGGCCATGCAGACCGCGCTCGCGGCGTTCCAGGGCGTCGGTCGTCGTTTCACGCTGCGCGGCGAGGTCGCCCTGGATCGCGGCAAGGTGTTGCTGGTCGACGACTACGGCCACCATCCGAGCGAACTGGCTGCGGTGTTTGCCGCTGCGCGCGGCGGCTGGCCCGGGCACCGCCTCGTCGTCGCCTTCCAGCCGCACCGCTATTCGCGCACGCGTGACCTGCTTGATGACTTTGCGCGCGTGCTCGCCGACGTCGACGTACTCGTGCTGACCGAGGTCTACCCGGCCGGCGAGGCACCGATCGCCAATGCCGACGGCCGCGCGTTGGCCCGCGCCGTGCGCGCGCGCGGCAAGGTCGATCCGGTTCTCGTCGAACATCCGCGTGATCTGCGCGCGACCTTGCCGACCTTGCTTGCCGACGGTGACCTGCTGCTCCTGCTCGGCGCCGGCGACATCGGGGCCACCGCCGCCGAACTGGCTTCGGTCGGCCAACTGAAATCACAGGGGGGCGGCCGATGACCCGGCAAGCCATGCGCGTGACCGACGCGAAGGTCTTCGGCCGTGTCGCCGTCGCCTTCGGTGGCGCCTCTGCCGAGCGCGAGGTTTCGCTCGATTCGGGCCGCAACGTGCTTGCCGCGCTGCGTGCGCGTGGCATTGATGCGCATCCGGTCGATGGCATTCCCGCCCTGCTCGATGCTGTGCGCGCCGGTCACTATGCGCGGGTGTTCAACATCCTGCACGGCCGCGGTGGCGAGGATGGCATGCTGCAAGGTGCACTCGATGCGCTGCGCGTGCCGTACACCGGCAGTGGCGTGCTCGGTTCGGCACTGTCCATGGACAAGGTGCGCACCAAGCAGGTGTGGCAGGCGCTCGGCCTGCCGACGCCGCGTTACGTGGCATGGAAGCGGGGCGACGATATCGGTGCGGCGATCGCATCGATCGGTTACCCGGCCATCGTCAAGCCCTCGCATGAGGGCTCGAGCGTCGGCATCACGCGCGTATTCTCCGCGGCCGACCTTGCCGGCGCGGTCGAACTGGCCACGCGCTACGACGGTGAACTGCTGATCGAGCAACTGGTCGAGGGCGACGAGCTGACGATCGCCATCCTCGATGGCGTGGCGTTGCCGTCGATCCGCATCGTGCCGAAAGCTGCGTTCTACGACTACCACGCCAAGTACGTCGCCGAGGATACGCAGTATCTCTGTCCCGGCCTCGACGGTAGCGCGGAAGCCGACATCCGCGCGCTCGCCGTGGCGGCCTTCGACGCGGCCGGCTGTTCGGGCTGGGGTCGGGTCGATGTCATGCGCGACCGCGCCGGCAACAACTTCCTGCTCGAAGTCAACACCACGCCCGGCATGACCAGTCACTCGCTGGTGCCGAAGGCGGCTCGGGTCGCCGGCATCGAGTTCGACGAGCTGTGCTGGCGCATCCTCGAGACCAGCCTGGTCCGGGAATGGGGTAACGCCGGGCATCGGGAGTCGGGAGTCGGCAATGGTTGGCAGCCGGAGCGCGCTGCTCCTTCCCATTCCCCAGGCGGCGGAGCCGACGCATGAAGTCGCTGCCGGTCAAGGTCCTCGCCTGGAGCATCGCCCTGACCCTGGTCGGGTTGCCGATCGTGGGCGTGCTCAACGGATGGTTCGCTGCCGATCGTTGGCCGGTGCGCCAGATCGAGCTGCGCGCCGAGTACAACCACGTCAGCGCCGAGCAGATCCGGGCGACCGTCGAGAACCATCTGGGCGCGGGATTCTTCGCGTTGCGTCTCGGCGATGTGCAGAAAGCACTGGAGGCACTGCCCTGGGTCGAGCGCGTCGATGCGCGCAAGCGCTGGCCGGACACGCTGCAGATGACAGTCTACGAGCGCCAGCCGTATGCGCACTGGGGTGAGGATCGCTTGCTCAGCCGCAGCGGCGAGATCTTCCAGGTACCGGGTGCGGAGGGCATGCAGGGCCTGCCGCAACTCGCTGGCCCCGACGAGCGTCTCGCCGACGTGCTCGCCTTCCACGCCGGGATCCTGCGTGAATTCGCCGGCAGCGGGCTGGCCGTGCGCGCGGTCGAACTGAGTCCGCGCGGCAGTTGGACCCTGACCCTGAGTACCGGCGCACTGATCGAGATCGGTCGCGTCGATGCTCACGCGCGCCTGAAACGTTTTCTCGATGTCTGGCCGAAGCTCGCCTCCGGCGCCGGCGGTCCGCCGGTCTACGTCGACCTGCGCTACGAGAACGGCTTCGCCGTGCGCTGGGCCTTGCCCAACGCGGGGAATGGGGGATCGGGAATGGGAAACGGGCAAGAGCTGCACGCTCTGGCGGCAAACCATTCTCCATTCTCCATGCTCCATTCCCGGCTGTTTCCCACACCCGATTCCCGACCCACGGCCCCATGAAACCCAAGACCGAAAAAAACCTTATCGTCGGCCTCGACATCGGCACGTCGAAGATCGTCGCGATCGTCGGCGAGCACGAGCCCGGCCAGCCGGTCGAGATCATGGGCATTGGTACGCACCCATCGCACGGGCTCAAGCGCGGGGTGGTGGTCGACATCGAATCGACCGTGCAGTCGATCCAGCGCGCGATCGAGGAAGCCGAGTTGATGGCCGGCTGCGAGATCCGCTCGGTCTACGCCGGCATCGCCGGCAGCCACATCCGCTGCCTCAACTCGCATGGCATCGTGCCGATCCGAGACCGGGAGGTGACCGAGGCCGATCGCGAGCACGTCATCGAGGCGGCGCGCGCGGTCGCGATCCCGGCCGACCAGGAGCGTCTGTATGTCGAGCCGCAGGACTATGTCATCGACGGGCAGGAAGGCATCCGCCATCCGATCGGCATGAGCGGCGTGCGCCTCGAGGCGCGTGTGCATCTGGTCACCGGTGCGATGAGTGCGGCGGCCAATATCCGCAAGTGCGTGTCGCGCTGCGGACTGCGCGTCGACGACCTCGTGCCGCAGCAGGTTGCTTCGAGCTTCGCCGTGCTGACCCAGGATGAGCGCGAACTCGGTGTGTGCCTGGTCGATATCGGCGCCGGCACCACCGACATCGCGATCTTCACCCAGGGTGCGATTCGCCACACCGCCTCGTTGCCGATCGCTGGCGACCAGGTGACCAACGACATCGCCGTGGCCCTGCGCACGCCGACCGCGCACGCCGAGGAGATCAAGGTCAAGTACGCCTGTGCGCTGGCCCAGCTCGCGCACGCCGAGGAAACGATCCAGGTGCCGAGCGTCGGCGATCGTCCGCCGCGGCGGCTGGCCAGGCAGACCCTCGCCGAAGTCGTGCAGCCACGCTACGAAGAGCTGTTCTCGCTGGCCCAGGCCGAGCTGCGTCGCTCCGGCTACGAAAGCCTGGTCGCCGCCGGCATCGTGCTGACGGGCGGTGCTTCGAAGATGGAAGGCGCGGTCGAACTGGCAGAGGAGATCTTCCACATGCCGGTGCGTCTGGGCGCGCCGCAGCACGTGACCGGCCTCGCCGATGTCGTCTCGAACCAGATCCACGCCACCGGCGTCGGCCTGCTGCTGTACGGCAGTCGCCAGCAGGCGCATGCCGGCGGTGCGCGCGGCGACGTTGCCGGAACCGGGTTGTGGGGGCGGGTCACGCACTGGCTCAAGGGCAATTTCTAGGGTTGGGCTGCACGGTCGCGCGGGATGCGCGGCGAGGCGACCGAAACGGTCGCGGTTGAAAACACCCGGGTCCAGGCGGACCGGGATGTGCCGTCGGCACGCCAGCCGATGGCAAGACGCAGGGGCGGTCTCGGAGACCGCACATGCATGAACACATAACCAATACGGCCAGAGCCGACGGAGGACGGGAACATGTTTGAGCTCTATGAAAAGACCTCACCGAATGCGGTGATCAAGGTCATCGGTGTTGGTGGCGGCGGCGGCAACGCGGTCAGCCACATGGTCCAGGCGCATGTCGACGGCGTCGACTTCATCTGTGCCAACACTGATGCACAGGCACTCAAGAACAGCGGCGCCAAGCACACCTTGCAGCTCGGTGTGAACGTCACCAAGGGTCTCGGCGCCGGCGCCAATCCCGAGGTCGGCCGCCAGGCCGCTCTGGAGGACCGCGAGCGTATCGTCGAACTGCTGCAGGGTGCCGACATGGTGTTCATCACCTGCGGCATGGGCGGCGGCACCGGCACCGGCGCCGCACCGGTGTTCGCCCAACTGGCCAAGGAGATGGGCGTGCTGACCGTCGCCGTGGTCACCAAGCCGTTCCCGTTCGAGGGCCGCCGGCGCATGCAGGTCGCGCTCAAGGGCATCGAGGATCTCGGCCAGCACGTCGATTCGCTCATCACCGTGCCGAACGAAAAGCTGCTCACCGTGCTCGGTCGCGATGTCACCCTGCTCAGTGCGTTCAAACAGGCCAATGATGTCCTGCTCGGCGCAGTGCAGGGCATCGCCGACCTGATCACCCGGCCGGGCCTGATCAACGTCGACTTCGCCGACGTGCGCACGGTCATGTCCGAGATGGGCATGGCGATGATGGGCAGCGGCAGCGCGCGCGGCGACGACCGCGCCGTGGCGGCGGCCGAGGCGGCGATCAACAACCCGCTGCTCGAGGACGTCAACCTCGCCGGCGCCTGCGGCATCCTCGTCAACGTGACCGCCGGCCAGAACCTGACCATGCGCGAGTTCGACGACATCGGCCAGGTCATCCACGAGTTCGCCAGCGAGGATGCCACCGTGGTCGTCGGCACCGCGCTCGACCCGGAACTGCAGGACGAGGTGCGTGTGACCGTGGTTGCCACCGGCCTCAATCGCGGCGTTGCGCGCCAGCCGGTGCTGCGCACAGAGCGCGAAGTCGCCAATGTGCCACGTCCGCCGATTCGCGTGGTGCGCAATGCCACCACCGGCGAGGTCGACTACGCCGCCGTGCCGCCGATGCATGCCACTGGCCTCGTCCGCAGCCAGGCCCCGGCCGAGCAGGCCGCGGCGACGGCGGACACGCAGATCGACTATCTCGACATCCCGGCGTTCCTGCGCCGCCAGGCCGATTGAGGAGGATTTGCGGAGTTTTCCGTCAGTGTTCCCGTTGCCTCGAGGGACCGATCGGCTAGTCCCGCGCACTGTGTCCGGCTGCCACCGGCAGGCGCGGCATGCAGGAACCCGCCCGCTGCGTGGCGTCGCAGCGGGCTTTTCCGAATCGAAAGGACGACGCGATCCAGCCGCCAAACCGACGACCTGACTCTGTAGCCATCACGCCACACCCTGCCCGCTGTTGCTAGAAAGCAACAAAATGTGGGCTTTTGGCGTCGCATGAACTTGGACTGACCAAGTCGCTGTGCTAGCATCCCCGGCGTTTTGATGCTCCTGCCCCAGGGGTCAGCACAAGAATATGATCAGACAGCGCACGCTCAAGAATGTCATTCGGGCGACAGGCGTGGGTCTCCACACGGGCGACAAGGTCTACATGACCCTGCGCCCTGCCGCCGTGGACTCGGGAATCGTGTTCCGCCGCGTCGACCTGCCCGAACCCGTGGAAATCGTCTCTCGCTGCGAGAACGTCGGCGATACCCGCCTGTCGACCACCCTGGTCAAGGACGACGTGCGCATCTCGACGATCGAACACCTGCTGTCGGCGATTGCCGGCCTCGGTATCGACAATGCCTATGTCGACCTGTCGGCGCCCGAGGTGCCGATCATGGACGGCAGCGCCGGCCCGTTCGTGTTCCTGCTGCAGTCGGCCGGCATCGAGGAACAGCCAGCGGCCAAGCGCTTCGTGCGCATCAAGAAGACCGTGACCGTGCGCGACGGCGACAAGTGGGCGCGTTTCGAGCCGTTCGACGGATTCAAGGTCGGCTTCTCGATCGACTTCGACCACCCGATGTTCAGCAAGCGAACGTCCTCGAGCGAGATCGATTTCTCGACCACCTCGTTCGTCAAGGAAGTCAGTCGTGCGCGTACCTTCGGCTTCATGCGCGACATCGAGATGTTGCGCGAGCGCAACCTTGCCCTTGGCGGCTCGATGGACAATTCGATCGTGCTCGACGACTACCGCGTCCTCAACGAGGATGGCTTGCGCTACGAGGATGAGTTCGTCAAGCACAAGATCCTTGATGCGATCGGTGATCTGTACCTGCTCGGGCACAGCCTGATCGGCGCGTTCTACGGCTACAAGTCTGGCCACGCCCTCAACAACACGCTGCTGCGCACGCTCCTCGCCGATCGCAGCGCGTGGGAAGAGGTCAGTTTCGAGGACGAAAGCAAGGCCCCGATCTCCTACGCCCATCCGGCGCAGGCGGTCTAGGCAGCACAGGTTCGGACGACGACTCCCGCGTGGAGTCGTCGGCGTTTCACGGGGACAGCAGAGGGGCGCTCACGCCTCCGCCTGGGGATCGGATTCGGCGAGGGAAGCCAGGTTGAGGAAGAGGGCCCTGAGTTCCGGGTCCGTCAGTGAACTTGCCGCCGTCCGCAAATGGTTTGCGGCGGTAGCGGAAAGAGGCTTCCGCCTTGCCGGTTCCGGGGGAACGGGCGGCAGGGCTGCCACTTTCACAACGACCTGCGTGGCAGTGTCGCCGATGGCGACACGGGCTTCTGCGAGCAGGGCTTCCTGGTGGAGCCTGAGGCGCGTGGCCCACGCGGCGGAGGTCGCGAGAAAGACAAGCCGTCCGTTGCGTACGTCCGCGAGGCGACATTCGCGGGCCAGCGTGGCGGGCAAGAGGTGGCGAAGTCTTCCGTCGAGCGCATCCAGGGCGCGCGCGCGCACAGCGAGCGTGTCGAGGGCGGCGCACTCCGCAACCGGCATGAAGCCGGCATGCGGACGCGGCGGACGGCTGGGCTGCATGGCGGAAACCATTCGGCGGTCGGCAATGAACATCATTCTAGTCGCGAAATCCCATTCGACCCCGCGCTGCCTTGATCTCGGCGGCCTGCGCGGACGCTTGCTGCTTGGCTCCGTCCTCGCCGGCGCATTCCTGCTGTTCGCCGGCGTCGGCTTCGGCGTGGCCATGCTGACCATCGATCCGCGTTCGACGGCAGTCGAGGATCTCGCCGAGATGCGAGCGCTGATCGACGGACAGAAAACCACGCTGGCCGAGTTCGAGGCCGTTTCGCGTCGCGACGTCGACGCGCTGGCTCTGCAACTAGGCCAGTTGCGCGCACAGGCGATGCGCCTCAACGCGCTCGGTGAGCGTTTGACCCAGGTGGGCAAGCTCGATGATGGCGAGTTCGATTTCGCCACCGAACCGGCCCTCGGAGGTCCTGAAGATCCGGTTGCGCAATCCAGCGCGCCGTTGCCGCTGGATGCCGAGATCGAGAACCTGCGCGCCGAGTTCGTACGTCAGGAAGCGCAACTCGGCGTGCTCGAGAATCTTCTGTTCGACCGCAAGATCGACAATGCGTTGCTACCTGCCGGCATGCCGGTTGCACACGGTTACGTCGTTTCGGGCTACGGCGTGCGGGTCGACCCGATCACCGGCCGCCAGGCGCAGCATCTCGGCGTCGATTTCGATGTGCCCCTCGGCACCGACGTGCTCGCCGTTGCCGAGGGCGTGGTCACGTATTCGGACAACCGCGCCGGCTATGGCAATACGGTCGAGATCGACCACGGCAACGGCTACATGACGCGCTATGCGCACAATTCGCGCAATGTCGTCGAGGTGGGCGCGCGTGTGCACATCGGTGATGTCATCGCCAAGGTCGGCTCGACCGGTCGCTCGACCGGCCCGCACTGCCATTTCGAGGTCTGGCTCAACGGTCGCCCGGTCAATCCGATGGCCTACGTGCGCCAAACCCGCTCGCCGCGCGCCTGAAGGCCCTTGCAGGATCGCCTGTGGGGGCGCCTTCAGGCGCGATTCCTCAGGCTTTCGAGGCTTTCGGGAGCCGCCGACGCGTTACGCGGTCGACGACTGACTGCGATGCGGCGAATCGGTCCTGCCCTGTCGCACCCTTGAATCGCCGCATTCGAGACCAAGTTGCCTGGGATTGATCAGGGCATCCCTTGGTGTTGCAGTGGGCTGCGCCTTATCATTGCCGGCTTCGCTCAACCGCACCTTGCCGCCTGCTGACCATGCGGCCCTCCACGGGACGACCCCACCGATGTTTCAACGCCTCCTGACCGGCATCTTCGGCAGCCGCAACGACCGCATCCTGCGTGCATTGCAGACGAATGTCGACAAGATCAACGCGCTTGAACCACGTTTCCAGGCGCTGGACGACGATGCGCTGCGCGGCATGACCGGGCAGTTCCGCGAGCGTCTCGCCGCCGGCGAGACGCTCGATGCGCTGTTGCCGGAAGCCTTCGCCACCGTGCGCGAGGCGGCCAGACGTGTGATCGGCCTGCGTCACTACGACGAGCAGCTGATCGGCGGCATGGTCCTGCACATGGGCAAGATCGCCGAGATGCGCACGGGCGAAGGCAAGACACTGGTCGGCACGCTGCCGGTCTACCTCAACGCACTGGAAGGCAAGGGCGTCCACGTCGTCACCGTCAACGACTACCTCGCGCGGCGCGACTCGGCTTGGATGGGCCGCATCTACGGCTTCCTCGGCCTGACCGTCGGTGTCGTCTATCCGGGCATGGACCATGGCAACAAGCGCGGCGCCTACGCCGCCGACATCACCTACGGCACCAACAACGAATTCGGCTTCGACTACCTGCGTGACAACATGGCGCTGTCGAAGGAGCAACGCTACCAGCGCCCGCTCAACTACGCGATCGTCGACGAGGTCGACTCGATCCTGATCGACGAAGCGCGCACGCCGCTCATCATCTCCGGGCCTACCGACGAGTCTCCCCAGCTGTACGTCAAGGTCAACCGCATCGTTCCGAAGCTCGTGCGCCAGGACAAGGAGGACGGCGAGGGCGATTTCTGGGTCGACGAGAAGCAGAAGCAGGTACATCTCTCGGAGGCCGGCATGGAGCATGCCGAGGAGCTGTTGCGCCGCGACGGCATCCTCGGCGAGGACGAGAGCCTGTACGACTCCAAGCATCTCGCCGTCGTCCACCATCTCAATGCGGCGCTGCGCGCACATTCGCTGTTCCAGCGTGATGTCGACTACATCGTGCGCGACGGTGAAGTCACCATCGTCGACGAGTTCACCGGCCGCACCCTGGCCGGGCGCCGCTGGTCGGATGGTCTGCACCAGGCTGTCGAGGCGAAGGAAGGCGTGCCGATCCAGCGCGAGAACCAGACCCTCGGCTCGATCACCTTCCAGAACTACTTCCGCCTGTACCGCAAGCTCGCCGGCATGACCGGCACGGCCGACACCGAAGCCTTCGAGTTCCAGTCGATCTACGGCCTCGAAGTCGTGGTCATCCCAACCCACCGGCCGATGATCCGCAGGGATGAACCTGACGTTGTCTTCCTCAAGGCGAAGAACAAGTACGATGCGATCCTCGAGGACATCAGGGACTGCTGGGAGCGCGGTCAGCCCGTGCTGGTCGGCACGACCTCGATCGAGACCTCGGAATATCTCGCCGGACTGCTGCGCAAGGCGGGCATACCGCATGAGGTCCTCAACGCCAAGCAGCACGAGCGCGAGGCGATCATCGTCGCCCAGGCCGGTCGTCCCAAGGCGGTGACGATCGCCACCAACATGGCCGGTCGCGGCACCGATATCGTGCTCGGCGGCAGCCTCGAGGCCGAACTCGCCGCATTGCCGCCGGAGACGCCCGAAGGTGAGCGTGCGCGAATCGAAGCCGAGTGGAAGGAGCGCCACGATCACGTACTGGCGATTGGCGGCCTGCGCATCATCGGCACTGAACGTCATGAGTCGCGCCGCATCGACAACCAGCTGCGCGGTCGCTCTGGCCGCCAGGGCGACGCGGGTTCGAGTCGTTTCTACCTCTCCCTCGAAGACAACCTGCTGCGCATCTTCATGGGCGAGCGCGTCGCTGGCCTCATGCGCATGTTCGGCATGAAGGAAGACGACGCGATCCAAGATCGCATGCTGACCAAGCAGATCATGAATGCGCAGCGCAAGGTCGAGGCACAGAACTTCGACTATCGCAAGAACGTGCTCGAGTTCGACGACGTTGCCAATGACCAGCGCAAGGTCATCTACGAACAGCGCAACGAGTTGCTCGACAGCGAAGGCATCGGCGAGACCGTCGCGGCGATCCGGCAGGACGTGTTCGCCGAGCTCGTGCGCCGCCACGTGCCGCCGAACTCGGTCGACGAGCAGTGGAACATTCCCGCGCTCGAGGCCGAGCTCGAATCGGAGTTCGGCCTCAAGCTCGATCTCCGGCGCTGGCTCGAGGATCAGGACGAAGCCGACGCCGAGGATGTGCTCGCCCATGTCGAGGATGCCGCCGCACGCCTGTTCCGTGAGAAGGAAACCCTGCTCGGCGACGAGACCATGCGTTCACTCGAGAAACACGTGATGCTGTCTGTACTCGACAATGCATGGAAGGAGCACCTGACCAGCATGGACTACCTGCGCCAGGGCATCTATCTGCGTGGCTATGCGCAGAAGCAGCCCAAACAGGAGTTCAAGCGCGAGTCGTTCGAGCTGTTCCAGCGCATGCTCGAGCGCATCAAGTTCGATGTCGTCCAGTTGCTGACGCGTGTGCGCATACGCAGCGAGGAGGAGGTTGCGGCGATGGAAGCGCAGCAACGCGCCCAGGCCGAGGCGCAGGCCCGTGCGATGCAATTCCAGCACGCAGAACCGGCAGGTTTCGGTGGCGCCGCCGCCGCCGCGGAGGACGAGGCCCGAGGTCAGGCTCGCGCGCAGGCGATGCCGGTCATGCGCGACGCCCCCAAGGTCGGCCGCAACGACCCGTGTCCCTGTGGCTCCGGCAAGAAGTTCAAGCACTGCCACGGCGCGCTGAGCTGACCGCGGGCAGATGACGATCACGAGTACGCCGGCGGCGATCGCCGTGGTCGCTGGCGTCTTGCGCGACGAGCGCGGCCGCGTGCTGCTTGCACGACGTCCCGAAGGCAAGCAGCACGCAGGCCTGTGGGAGTTTCCCGGCGGCAAGCTTGAGCAGGGCGAGGATGCGCTTGTCGCATTGACCCGCGAACTCGACGAGGAACTCGGCATCGACGTACGGGCGGCACGACCGCTGATGTCGGTCCCGCACGGACCCATTGTGCTGGATGCCTGGGAAGTCGTTGCCTGGTCCGGTCGGCCGAATGCACGCGAGGCGCAGGCGATCTCCTGGGTCGATGCTTCGGCGATCGACGCAGAATCGATGCCGCCGGCCGATCGTCCGGTGTTGACCGCGCTGCGCTTGCCCGACCGCTACCTGGTCACGCCCGACGTCGATCCTGCGGATGACATGCCGTTCCTTGCCGGGCTCGAACGTGCGCTGGGCGCCGGCATCCGCCTGGTCGACCTGCGCCTGCCGGATGCGCCACGCGAACGCGTCGCTCCCCTTGCGCGCATGGCGCGTGAACTGTGCAGGAAGCACGAGGCGAAGCTGCTGCTGCATGCCGACTGGATGCTCGCCGAGGTGCTCGGTCTCGACGGAGTGCAGTTGCCTGCCGCCATCGCGCGCCGGCTCGACACACGCCCCTTGCCGGCATCACGCCTGGTCGGTGTTTCCTGCCATGACGAGGACGAACTCGAACATGCCGCGCGCATTGGTGCCGACTTCGCCACGCTGGCGCCGGTGCTGCCAACGGCCAGCCATCCGGGCGCACCGGTACTCGGCTGGGACGCCGCGCGCGCCCTCATCACCCAGGCTCGCCTGCCGGTCTATGCACTGGGTGGCCTAGGTTCGGCCGACATCGCCACGGCCCGCGCCGGCGGTGCCCAGGGCATTGCCGCGATCCGCGCGTTGTGGTCCTGAATAAAGAACATCCCTGACAGGTCTCGCGCCTGAAGGCGTCCCCCCGCGGGCGCTCAGCCCATGAACCCGAGATTCGGCGTGTCGAAGCGTGACAACGCCGGGAAGATGTCGGCGATGTCACCGGCACTGACGCCGAACCAGGCGGCGAGGGTTGCCGCGTACTGGTCCAGCGCGGTGGTCGGGATGATCTGGCCGAAGCCGGTTTCATCCGGATTGTTGTTCGCGCGCAGCGAAGGCATGCGTCCGTAAAAGCGCTGTCCACGCACGGCACCGCCGACGACGAAGTGATGGCCGCCCCAGCCATGGTCGGTGCCATCGCCATTGGATGCCAGCGAGCGACCGAAATCCGAGGCGGTGAAGGCAGTCACCGAACCGGCCACGCCGAGTTCGACCGTGGCCGCGTGGAAGGCGGCAAGTGCCTGCGAGAGCTGGGCGAGGTTGTCGTGCTGGTGGTCGACCTGGTAGTTGTGCGTGTCGTAGTTGCCGACCGAGACGTAGAATATCTGGCGGGCCATGCCAAGTGCGCCGCGTACCTGGATCAGGCGGGCGGCCATCCTCAGCTGTGCGCCTAGGGACGAATCCGGGAACGGCGTGGCCAGTGGCGGCGCAGCGGACAACGCGGCATCGACGATGCCGTAGCTGGCGACCGCACTGCGTGCACGGTCGGCATAGGTGCGTTCGAACACGTGCTGCTGCGAGCCTTCGGTGAGCAGGGCATCCCATGCGGCGATGCCCGCCTGGTTCTGCCCGGGTGCGCCGATCACCCAGGACTCGGGTCCTCCGCCGAGATAGCTCATCTTCTCGACGCCGCTCGGCGACACCGAATAGTTGTCGACGACATCGCCGCGCTGGAACAGGTTGTTGTTCGACAGCGAGATGCACACCGGGATAGCGCCGGTGTTCGCCGCCTGCATGCGGTCGGCGATGCGCCCGCCCCAGCCGTTCGCGTTGGCATCGTCCGGGCGCGAGGTCTGCCAGTAGGTGGTCTGGTCCGAATGCGAGAACAGTTGCGGGGGCACGGCCACGCTGCCGTTCTGGTAGGCGGCCTGGCTGGTCGGATGCAACAGCGTGCCGACATTGGCGATGATTGCTGCCTGGCCGCTGTTGAACAGTCCGCGCAGCTCGGCCAGGGCCGGATGCGCGCCGTAGCTCGCGCCATCGGACGGCAGGCCGCCGGGCAGACCGCCGCTCGCCGCGAGCGGATTCAACGCATTTGCCGCCAGCGTGGCCTGGTCGAAGGCGAGTCCGCCGTTGGCGATCAGCACGGTGCGCGAGCTGCGGTAGTCGGCGTAGGCCTGGGTCGAGTACGGCACGATGCTGTTGAAGCTGTCGTTGCCGCCATTGAGGTAGACGCAGACCAGCGCCTTGAAGTCGCCGGCGGGGAACACGTACTGGTTGGCCGCGGCGGCCAGCACACGCAGGTTGCCGAAGGCGCCAAACAGGCCCGCGCCGGCGAGCGAGGCAACGCTGTGCTTGAGGAATCGGCGGCGGCTTGTCATTGACGTGCTCATTTCTGCACCACGTATTCGGGCGAATTGAGGATCAGGTACAGCGCATGCTGGATGCGCAGGCGGGCGCGGTTGTTGCCGCTGATCGCGTTGAGCCGCGTCAGCAGCGTCTCGCGCATGAACGGCGACATCTGTCCGGACATGAACAGCAGGTTGTAGCGCTCGATCAGGCCGGCAGGATCGTTCGTCGCCAGCGTCGAATCGCGACCGATATCGAGGTACAGCGTGCGGCTGCCGTTGAAATTGTCGGCCCAGCAACTGCCGTCATAGTTCGTGCCCGTGCGGTACCAGCACAGTGACACACTGAACAGGCGGTTGGCGGTGCTGACCATGTAGGAATCGCTGACGATCTGGAACTCCGGCGAATCCAGGCCGCGTGCGCTGATCTCGCCGTGCGCGCGGAAGTCGGGTCGGAAGAAATTGAACACCGACGGCGAACTCAGTGGGCCCTGTCCGTACCAGTCCTCGATCGCCGGGTATGGTGTGAGGGTGACGATGCGCCCGCTCGGCGCGATCGCGTCCATTGAACGCCAAAGATGGGTGTTGCGGATCAGTGGCTCGCGCAGCTTGCCGAAGCGTTCTGCATTGAACCATTGGCCGAAGCGCGCCTCGGGGTCGAGCAGGATCGCGCGCAGCATCGCCTTGAGGTCGCCGCGCACACCGCTGCCGTTGTTGGCGAATGCTGCAGCGACACGCTGCACGTAGGCAGGGGTCGGGTTGCTGGTGACGAAACGCTGGATCAGGCGCCTGGCAATGAACGGGCCGATGTTTGGATGTCCGAACAGGTTGTCGAGTGCGACGGTGAGTTCGGTCTGCGCATTGCCGCCCGGAGCGAGCACGCCACCGGGCAGGGCCACGCCCGGATAGATCAGCAGCTGTTTCGCGCTGGTGTTGTCGTGGAAGGCCTCGATCGGCTGCATGGGATGCCGCCAGACCGGCCGGTCGTAATCGTTGTACGGTCCGCAGTAATTGAACGTGGCAGCCGTGCAGCAGACATACGAGCCCGGTCCGCAGCCCTCGTTGCTCCAGATCCAACCGGTCAGCACGGCGGCGAGACCGCGCACGGTCGCCTGGTCATAGGTCGGTTGTGGCTGGCCACCGACCAGGACCGGCGTGCCGTCCTGGTTGAGCTGGACGAGACCGATCGAGAACAGTTGCATGACTTCGCGCGCATAGTTCTCATCCGGACGGATGTTCAGCGCCTCGTTGTACTTCTGATTGCCGAGATGGGTGAGGTAGATGCCCATCGCCGGATGCAGGGTCACGTCCTCGAGCAACTCGCGGTAGTTGCCGAAGGCGTTGTTGGCGAGCATGTCGTACCAACTGGCCAGGGCCCACGGCTGGTACACCAGGGTGCCGTTCTTGTTGGAGACGACGAAGATCTCGCTGAGTGCGAAAGCCATGCGCTGACGCAACTGATCGGTCGGTCGCGCCATGCCGCGGCTCGGATCGGGGGTACCCAGCGCATTGATCGTCCAGGCCTCGACGCGCGTACCGTCGGTGACGTCGTTGCCGGGAATGCCGTTGACCCAGTCGAGATACGGGATCTGCGTCGCCACCGGCTGGGCGAACTGCTCGTCGATCCAGGCGCGATAGCCGATCGCGCGCAGGTGGGCGATGTCGGCCAGGGTCGGCCCGAATGTCGCCTGGGCAAGGAAGCGCGCCGCCTCGGCATCGCTGTAGGGCCCGTCGGCCGCACTCTCGAAACCATGGCGCAACATCGCGTCGGGACGATGGCTTTGCGCCACCGCGACCGTCGCCACCATCAGAAGCACGAAACCGGCTGCGTTGATCAGGGTGCGTCGAATCATGGCCATCCCCACTTGCACGGCGTGGGGAGAATATCCGCACAGTCGTACATAAACCATGATCACGCGCACAGTACGCGTCGCGGATCGATCGAGTCGCTTTCAGCGGAAACCAATGTCGGCACAGGGAATCGCACCAGTCCTCAGGTGAGCGTAGCGAGCCAATCGTCGTCGGAGGCGTCGCTGACACCCTCGAACAGGATCGTCGAGAAGTAGCGTTCGCCGGTGTCCGGCAGCATGGCAAGGATCACCGAGCCTTCCTGCGCGCCTCTGGCGACTTCGAGTGCGGCGGCGAGTGTCGCGCCCGAGGAGAGGCCGGCGAGGATGCCTTCCTGCGCGGCGAGTGCGCGCGCGGTGTCGCGGGCGACGATGTCGTCGACCGGGATGATGCGATGCGCCGCTTCGCGGTTCAGTACGGCAGGGATGAAGTCGGGCGTCCAGCCCTGGATCTTGTGCGGCTTCCACTCCTGTCCGGACAGCAAGGCAGCGCCGGCTGGTTCACTGGCGATGATCTCGACTTCGGGGCGGGCCACGCGCAGGACCTCGCCGACGCCGGTCAGGGTTCCCCCCGTGCCCCAGCCGGTGACGAAGTGATCGAGCCGGCGTCCGGCGAACTCGCGCAGGATCTCGGCCGCCGTGGTATTGCGGTGATAGGCCGGATTGGCCGGATTGTCGAACTGGCGGGCAAGGAACCAGCCGTGCCTGTGTGCGAGCTCGCTAGCCTTGCGCACCATGCCGCTGCCGCGCTCGGCAGCCGGCGTGAGGATCACCTTGCCGCCGTAGGCGCGGATCAGCTTGCGCCGTTCGATCGAGAAGGTCTCGCTCATCACCGCGACGAACGGATAGCCACGGGCAGCGGCGACCATGGCGAGGGCGATGCCGGTGTTGCCCGAGGTCGCCTCGACGATGGTCTGTCCGGGCTTGAGTGCGCCGGACTGTTCGGCATCGAGCACGATGGCGAGGGCGAGGCGGTCCTTGACCGAGCCGCCCGGGTTGAACGACTCCACCTTGACGTGGAGATCGACGTGCTTGGGTGCGAGCCGTTGCAGTCTGACGGTCGGGGTGCGGCCGATCGTGTCGAGGATGCTGTCGAAGGGCATGGTCGTGGCGCTCCGCATGGAAAGGCAGGTATCGCGGCGAGACGGTGGAGCCGCGCACAGGATCGATCGTGCAGCCGCAGCAGCGCAAATGCCACAGCGTACGCAGTTCATGTCGTCCGGTCATATGCGGACGGATGGACGTCTGGACGTCCAGACTGGACGAGCCGGTTGGCGCGCTATATGCTGCGTCGCAACACCGCATCCTTGGGTCGCTCCGGGAGTTTCCGATGAAACCGTTCGAGCCGACATGCTGTTGTTGCCGTCGTGATGTGCCGCTCGTGCCCATCCCCGCAACGGAACGACAGACATGACCCTGACCCAGCTGCGCTGCATCGTCGCCATCGCCGATGCCGGCCTCAACATCACCCTCGCCGCCGAACGCGTGCACGCCACCCAGCCGGGCCTGTCGAAACAACTCAAGCAGCTCGAAGGCGAACTCGGATTCCAGATCTTCCTGCGCAAGGGCAAGAGCCTCGACGCGATCACCGCTGGCGGGCGTCAGGTCATCGAGCGCGCGCGCACGATCCTCGCCGAGGCGGCCAACATCCGTGCACTGGCGGCGAACCTGCGCAGCGATGTGAATGGCCAGCTCGTCATCGTCACCACGCATACGCAGGCACGCTTCGTGCTGCCGCCGGTCCTGGCTGCGCTCAAGCGGCGTTTTCCCGAAGTGGGCATCCGCATCGAACCGCATGGCGATGCCGAACTCGTCGAGCTGCTCGGCAAGGGTGCGGCTGATCTCGCCATCGTCAGCACGGCCGGCGCGGCACCTGCGGCTGAACTGGCAATACCGCTGTTCCGCTGGGAACGCGTGATCGTGGCGCCGCGTGCACACCCGCTGGCTGCGCTCGGACGCCCGCTGCGCATCGACGACATCGCCGCGCAGCCGCTGGTCAGCTACGAATCCTCGCTGGCAGCGGAATCCTCGCTGCGGCGCGCCTTCGCCGCCGCCGGTCATGTGCCGAAGTTCGCCGTCACCGCGCGTGATGCCGATCTCATCAAGACCTATGTTCGCGCCGGCCTCGGCGTCGGGATACTCGCCGAGATGGCATTCGCGGACGAGGATCTGGTCGATCTGCGTGTACTGCCGGCCGACGGCCTGTTGCCGACCTGCACAGCCTGGGTCGTACTGCGTCGCGATCGCGTGCTGCGCGACTACGCGCTTGATGTCATTGCCACGCTGGCTCCGCACCTGGACCGCCGCGACCTCGTGCGTGTCGTCCAGCGTGCGGCCGAGCCTGATTGGCCGAGTCCGCCGCACTGGCATCAACTGGATGATCGCGGCCGGCTCGTGCGCGCCGCGTAGCGGATCTGTCGCACGTTTCCGCGCGGCGGTCGTGGCTCGAGGCGCTCCCACGAAAAGACGACGCCCCCTGTGGGAGCGACTTCAGTCGCGACGCACCGGTCTGTTCAGCCTGCGCCGAGGCGTGCGGCCTGTTCCTTGAGCGCGGCCAGCGTCGTGTTGAACTCGGCCAGGCGCTGACGTTCCTTGTCGACCACGGCCGCCGGTGTGCTCGCGGCGAAGTTGGCGAGCTTGGCCTGCGATTTGCCGATTTCACCATCGATGCGCTTGATCTCCTTGTCGAGGCGCGCTTTCTCGGCACCGAGATCGATCAGGCCGGCCAGCGGGATGAGCACGCGCAGGTCGCCGATGATGGCGGTGGCCGAGGCGGGTTCCTCGCTGCCGGCATCGAGCCACTGCTGCGATTGCGTGCGTGCGAGGAAGCCGATCTGCGCTGCGAAGCGTGCCGTGCGCTCGCGGTCGCCGGCGTCACCCTTTGCGTACAGCAGGGGAATCTGCTTGCCCGGTGCAATGTTCATCTCGCTGCGGATGCGGCGCACGGCCGAGAGCACGGCGCGCAGCCATTCGACGTCGGCGATGGCCTGCATGTCGAGGCCCGCGCCGAAATCGCCGGCTTGCGGATAGGCACGTACCGACACGCTGTCGCCTTCGATGCCCAGCCGTGGTGCCACCGAGTGCCAGATCTCCTCGGTAATGAACGGCGTGATCGGGTGCAGCGCGCGCAGGATCGCTTCGAGCACGCGCAGCAGAGTCATGCGCGTCGAGGCCGCTGCGCCGGCGTCATCGCCGTTGAGGGCGGGTTTGGCCAGTTCGAGGAACCAGTCGCAGTAGTCGTTCCAGACGAACTCGTAGAGCGCCTGGGCGACCAGATCGAAGCGGTAGCTGGCGAACTGCGCCCGCACTTCGTCGAGTGTCGACGCGAGGCGCGACAGTATCCAGTGCTCGGCGGCGGTGGCGGGCAAGCGCTGCGCGCAACCCAAACCCTCACCCGGCGTCGCCGTGCCACCGTCTCCCGGCGGGGGAGGGAAGGCAGGCGCTGTCCCGCCCGTTTCCGTATTCAAAAGCACGAAGCGCGCCGCGTTCCACAGCTTGTTGCAGAAGTTCTTGTAACCCTCGGCGCGCTTGAGGTCGAAGTTGATCGTGCGGCCATACGTGGCCAGCGCGGCGAAAGTGAAGCGCACGGCGTCGGCGCCGACTGCGGCGATACCGTCGGGATAGTCCTTGCGGATGCGCTTCTCGACCTTTTCGCGTACCTGCGGAATCAGCAGCGAGGCAGTGGACTTGGCAACCAGGGCTTCGCGCTCGATGCCGTCGATGAGGTCGAGCGGGTCGATCGTGTTGCCCTTGGATTTCGACATCTTCTGGCCTTCTGCGTCGCGCACGATGGCGTTGATGTAGACATCGCGAAATGGCACCTTGCCGGTGAAATAAACCGTCGCCATGACCATGCGCGCGACCCAGAAGAAGATGATGTCGAAGCCGGTCACGAGCACTGCACTGGGCAGGAAGGCCTGGTCCTCTCCCCATTGAGCGACGACTCGGCCACCCTCGCTGGTCGGGCCGGAGTTTGGCCAACCCATTGTCGAGAACGGCCACAGCGCCGACGAGAACCAGGTGTCGAGCACGTCCTCGTCCTGCTTCAGCGCACCGACCGGTACCACGTTGGAATGTGCGACGGCATCGGTTTCGTTCTCGCCGACGAAGATGTTGCCGGCTTCGTCGTACCAGGCCGGGATCTGGTGGCCCCACCAGAGCTGGCGGCTCACGCACCAGTCCTGGATGTTCTCGAGCCACTGGTTGTAGGTGGTCGACCAGTTCTCCGGTACGAAGCGGATCGCGCCGTCGCGCACGGCGGCGAGCGCGGGCTCAGTGATCGCACGACGGCCGCCCGGACCGGGCTTGCCGTCGATGCGCGTCTCGCGGGTAAGGTCGAGGAACCACTGGTCGGTCAGCATCGGCTCGATGACCGCGTCGCTGCGCTGGCTGACCGGTACCTGCAGCTTGTGCTTCTTCGTTTCGACGAGCAGGCCCTGAGCCTCCAGGTCGGCGAGGATCTGCTTGCGTGCCGCGTAGCGGTCGAGGCCGCGGTAGGCCGTGGGCGCGTCGTCGGTGATTTTCGCGTCGAGGGTCAGGATGACGATCGGTTCGAGGCGGTGACGCGCGCCGACCTGCCAGTCGTTGAAGTCGTGCGCCGGCGTGATCTTCACGCAGCCGGTGCCGAACTCACGTTCGACGTAGTCGTCGGCGATCACCGGGATCTCGCGTCCGGTCAGCGGCAGCACGAGCTTTTGGCCTACCAGGTGTGCATAGCGTTCGTCTTCCGGATGCACGGCCACGGCGACGTCGCCGAGCATCGTTTCCGGGCGCGTGGTCGCGACGACGACGCCTTCGCCCCCGTCGGTCGCTGGATAGCGGATCGACCATAGCGAACCATCCTTCTCCTGGCTGTCCACCTCGAGGTCGGAGACGGCCGTCATCAGCACCGGGTCCCAATTGACCAGGCGCCGGCCGCGGTAGAGCAGGCCGGCGCGGTACCACTCGACGAATACCTTGCGTACCGCGGCCGAGAGGCCCTCGTCCATCGTGAAGCGTTCGCGCGACCAGTCGACCGAGGCACCGAGGCGGCGCATCTGGTTGGTGATCGTCGAGCCGGACTGCTCCTTCCATTCCCAGACACGCTCGACGAAGGCATCGCGGCCGAGGTCGTGGCGTGAGCGTCCCTGCGCGGCGAGCTGGTTCTCGACGATCTTCTGCGTGGCGATGCCGGCGTGATCGGTGCCGCCCTGCCACAGCGTGCGGCAGCCAAGCATGCGGTGGTAGCGCGCGAGTGCGTCCATGATCGTCTGCTGGAAGGCATGGCCCATGTGCAGGGTGCCGGTGACGTTCGGCGGCGGCAGCAGGATGCAGTACGGAGCACCCTCGCCGTGCGGCTTGAAGCAGCCGGCGGCTTCCCAGCGGGCATACCACTTCGGTTCAATCTGGCCGGGTTCGAAACTCTTTTCCATGGGTGGGAATCGGGAATGGGGGATGGGGAATGGTGGGAAGCAGGGAATGGGGAATGGGGAATGGTTGAAGCGGGTCGGCTCGATCTTGTTGTTCTGAGGATTCTTCTCTTCCTGTTCCCGATTCGCCAATCCCTGCTCCACACCTACATGTCGTGCTTGGCCAGGTCGTAGCCGCGCTGCTGGTAGATGCGCCAACGTTCGCGCGAGCCGCTGCGGTCGTCCGGGTTGGCGGCAACCACTTCGAGCACGCGCTCATGGCGACCTAGCGCAGGGGTGTCGCGCAGGTTGATCGCCAGCGGGCGGTCGCTGCTGTCGACGCCGGGCGGCACGATCAGCACGGCGGTCATCGCATCGTCGTCGTCGCCGGCGATCTGGTGCGGGATGAAGGCGTCCTCATCGAACTCCCAGAGTTTGGCGTCGATGGCTTCGGCCTGATCCTGCGACCGAGCGAGGATGAGCGTCGGCAGCGCGGCGGCGAAGGCGCGCTTGGCCAGTTCGCAGACCAGCAGCAGCGGATCCTCGCGGAAGCGCGGCTTGTCGATGAGGTAGAAATCGGCGCGGGGCATCGCTCAGATGCCCGGGGTGCCCGGCGCGGCGCCGGACTGCAGGGTCAGCATCAGCGTGCTGCCGATCGCAGAGACGATGCCGATGCCGACCACCAACGCGAGGAAAAGCAGGATCGGCTGCGCGCGCTGGCCGGGTCGGCGCGTCTTGTAGAAGTAGTACGGCACGAAGACGATGGCGAGCAGGATGATGCAGACGTTGAGCCACAGCGGCCGGCGGATGTCGAGTTGGGCACTGTCGATGGCGAGCCAGCGGAAGCCGAGGTACAGCAGGACGAGGTTGCCGGCGATCTGCGTGCCGGTCACGCGAGCGTTCTGCACGACGTCAGGATTGAGTGCGACATTGAGTACGCCGAGCACGAGGGCGACACCGAACATCGCGGCGATCGTCGAGGCCTTGCGTTGCTGCGCCTGGTTCGGTGCGGGCGTGGGGGCGTTCATGTGCAGCGGTCGACCAGGTATTGCACGAGCAGTGGCACCGGGCGACCGGTGGCGAGACCCTTGCGGCCCTCGTCCCAGGCCGTGCCGGCGACGTCGAGGTGGGCCCAGCGCTGGCCGTTGGTGAAGCGCGAAAGGAAGCAGCCGGCGGTGATCGCACCGGCATACTTGCCGCCGATGTTGGCGACGTCGGCGAAGCCCGACTCGAGCTGCGACTGGTAGTCGTCCCACAACGGCAGACGCCAGGCACGGTCGAGCGAGGCCTCGCCGGCGGCAACCAACTGCGCAGCCAGTTCGTCGTCCGCGCTCATCAGCCCGCTCGCATGCTTGCCGAGCGCGACCACGCAGGCCCCGGTCAGGGTTGCCGCATCGATGATGACCTGCGGGTCGAAGCGTTGCGCATAGGTCAGCGCGTCGCACAGGATCAGGCGGCCCTCGGCATCGGTGTTGAGCACCTCGATGGTCGTGCCGGACATGCTGGTCAAGACGTCGCCCGGGCGGTAGGCATTGCCATCAGGCATGTTCTCGACCGCGGCGACGATGCAGACCAGGTTGAGCGGCAGCTTCAGCTCGACCGCGGCGACGAAGGCGCCGAGCACGCCGGCCGCGCCGCACATGTCGAATTTCATCTCTTCCATGCCGGCGCCGGGTTTGATCGAGATGCCGCCGGTGTCGAAGGTGATGCCCTTGCCGACCAGTGCGTATGGCTTGATGCCGTTGCCGGCGCCGTTCCAGCGCAGCACGATCAGCTTCGGCGCGTTCGCCGAGCCCTGGGCGACGCCGAGCAGGGCGCCCATGCCCAGTGCCTGCATGGCCTCACGTTCGAGCACTTCGCAGGTGACGCCATCATGGCTGTCGGCGAAAGCTTGCGCCTGCGCGGCGATGTGTGCGGGGTTGCAGATGTTCGGCGGCAGGTTGCCGAGTTCGCGCGCGAAGCGCACGCCGAGCGCGATCGCCTCGGCCTCGGCCAGCGCGTGTGCGCCGTCGCGGCCGGCGAGGGCGAGCGACTTCAGCGTCGCCGCACGGGTTCCGTCCTTGGACTTGAAGGTGGCCGTATAGCGGTAATTCTGGTGGTCGGCGGCAAGCGCCGCGATGCGCAGTTTCCAGGCTTCGTCACGGCCCGGCACCTCGAGTTCGGTCAGCCACGATGCCAGCGACGTGACCGGCGAGTTGCGCAGTGCGGCGAGCGCGTCACGCGTCGCACGGCGCAAGGCGGCGCCATCGAACTTGCGTGGGTCACCGAGGCCGGCCACCAGCACGCGCGCCGCCTTGATGCCGGGCAGGGCGTGCAGCAGGGCGTGGCTGCCGATCTTGCCGGTGATGTCGCCGCTGTCGATGAGGCGCCTGATTGCGCCGCCAGAGGCCTCATCGACGCGCGCGGCGGCGGCGCTCAGGCTGCGGTCCTCGAACACGCCGACGATGGCGCAATCGACGTCGGCGGCGTCCGGCGTCGCGGTGGTCTGGCTGAACTTCAGGGTCATCGGGTGTTCCAGGAAACGGGCGAAAGCGGACGCGGGCCGCTAGACTGCGGCCCGCCGCGGTACGAAACCCGCGATTCTAAGGCATGGAACACCGGTGCTGCGCATTCTCGACCGCTACCTGCTGCGCGAGCTCGTCCTGAGCTTCGCTGCCGTCGGCGCCGTGCTGCTGCTGATCAGCCTAGGGGATACCGTGGTCGCCGTGCTCAACCAGGTCACGCGCGGCAAGGTGCCGGCCGAGTTGATGTTCACCCTGATCGCGCTGCGCGCGGTCGACGGCCTCAACATCCTTCTGCCGCTGGCCGTCTTCCTCGGGGTCATGCTCGCCTACGGACGCCTCTACCGCGACAGCGAAATGGCTGTGCTGGGCGCATCCGGGCTCGACATCACCGGACTGCTGCGCCCACTGGCCCTGCTCGTGCTGCCGCTGATGCTCGGCCTCGGCCTGGTGTCGTTGTGGCTGGCGCCGTCCGCCGTGCGGTTGTCGCAGCAGCTGGTCGCCGAAGCGAACCGTTCGCTGTTGATCGCCGGACTGGAAGCGGGTCGCTTCGTCACCCTGCCGGGCCAAGAAGGCGTCATCTATGTGGGCGACATGTCGGCTGATGGCACGCAGTTCGCGCGCATGTTCGTCGAGAACGAGAAGCTCGAAGCCGATGGCCGTTCGCAGATCAGCATCATCACCGCCGAAAAGGGCGAGCTCTACCGCGACACCGATGGGGGAAACCGTTACCTCGCCCTCGAGGACGGGTTCCGCGTCGAAGGTGTGCCGGGTCAGGACGATTTCCGCCTGTTGCGTTTCGCCCGCAACGAACTACGTCTGCCCGACAACGAGAACACGGAATCCAGCGACTCGATCAAGCGCGCCGCGCCGACGCGCGAGCTTTGGCGCAGTGACGAGCCACTGCAGCAGGCCGAGCTGCACTGGCGTCTGGCGCCGCCGCTGTCGGTGCTGGTGCTCACACTGCTCGCGCTGCCGCTGTCGCGTTCGAATCCGCGCCAACCGCGCTATGGCGGCCTGATCGTCGCCATCCTCGCCTACATCGTCTACGCCAATCTGCTGGCGCTCGGCCGTTCCTGGCTGGTCCAGGAGAAGCTTTCCCTCGCCTTTGGCCTGTGGTGGGTGTACTTGCCGACCATGGCAATCGCGCTCTGGCTGATCCTGCGAGGCCAGCCGCTCAAGCGCGCGCGCAAGTCGCGACGGGTGCCGGCATGACGCGGCCGTGGCGGATCGTCGACAGCCTGATCGCGCGTTCGGTGCTCGGCGCCGTGCTGCTGGTCTGGCTCGTGCTCGCCGGCTTCGATGCCATGACCATCCTCGTCGGCGAGCTGAACGACATCGGCAAGGGGGGATATACCCTGGCCAAGGCGGTCAGCTACACCTTGCTGACCATGCCGCGCCGTCTCTACGAGATGTTCGGTCATGCCGCGCTGATAGGTTCGCTGCTCGGACTGGGCGGGCTCGCCGGCACCGGCGAACTGACTGCCCTGCGCGCCGCCGGCCTGTCGAAGATGCGCATCTGCGCTTCGGTCGTGCTCGCCCTGGTTGCGCTGACTGCCGGTGTCGTCGTGCTTGGCGAGACGTTGGCACCCTATGGTGACCAGCAGGCCAAGGCGCTCGCCCTGGCGGCGAAATCGAAGGACGTCGCCCTCGCCAAGGGCGGCAGCGTTTGGGCGCGCGACGGCGACACCGTGATCAATGCCGGCAGCGGACGTACGCTGCAGACCGTCGAAGGTCCGGTAATCGACCTGAACCGCGTGCGCGTGTTCGAGTTCGAGGCTGGCGGGCGCCTGCGCGTGCTGTCGGTGGCGTCGCGCGCGACCCATGCGGGCGGGGCGTGGACCTTGTTCGATGTGCGCCGCACCGAGTTCGGCGCGACCTCCGCCACCAGCACCGTGCAGGCACAGGCACACTGGACCTCGGCGATCGATCCCGACCTGCTCTCGCTCAGCATCGTCAAGCTCGACTATCTCGGCCTGCGTGACCTCGCGCGCAACATCGCCTACCTCGAACGCAACGGTCAGGACGCGCGCAACTTCCGCGCGGCCTGGTGGGGCCGCGTTTTCTATCCAATCAACGTGCTCGTGCTGGCGTTCTGCGCGCTGCCGTTCGCGTTTGGCGCGCTGCGCAGCGGCGGCTTGTCCAAGCGCCTGTTCGTCGGCATCGTGCTGGCCATCGGCTTCTATTTTCTGCAGCGTGCCGTGGTCAACATGGGTACGGTCTACGGCCTGTCGCCGGCACTGGCGAACCTGTTGCCGCCACTGCTGCTGATTGCCGCTGCGGGGCTGTACTTCCGGCGAAAGGCGTAGAAGCCGGGATTGGAGATTCGGGATTCGGGATCAGGACGATCAAAAGCGGTGGTCTGCACGAAATTGTGCGGTGTGGCGACTGCGCAGGTTTTTCCGAGTCCCTAATCCCGAATCTCCAATCCCGGTTTCTTCAATCGCTCCACCCGCGTACCCGCCGCAAGGTCATGCCAGGCGCGACGGTCTGGTTGGAGCACGCACCAGACGAAGCCGAGGCCGGCGGCAAGCAGCGAGACCAGACCGACGGCGAAGCGCAGCAGCGCGTGCCGTACCGGCGGTGGCCGGCCATTGCCCGCATCGACCACGCGCAGCCGCCAGGCGCGCATGCCGATGGTCTGGCCGACGCGCGTCCACGAGATCACGAAGTAGCCAGCCGTTGCCGCCAGCAGCGAAGCCTGCAACACGAAGTGGTAGAGCGGTGGTTGGTCAGCGACATCGACCTCGCCACGGAAGGCCAACAGCACCAGCGCGGCCACCAGCATCCACACGGCGACGAGTACGAGCAAGTCGTAGCCGAGCGCGGCCAGGCGCAACCACAGGGGGGCGGGAGTGGGTTCGTTCATGGGGCAGCCGGGAATGGGAAAGGATGGATGTGGGGCGGTTCGAGCTGGTTGCTCTGGCGATTTGCCATTCCCTATTCTCCATTCCCCGTTCCCGGCTCCAAGCCTACACCGTGTCGAAGACCCCGAGCCGCGCTGCCGCGCCGATCGCTCCTGCCGACCACGCGCTGATCGACGCATTCCTCGAGCGCGCCTGGTCGGAGCTCGGTCTCGCCGACAATACGCTGGCTGGCTACCGACGCGACCTCGAGGGTTTCGCGCGCTGGCTCGCCGGAGCGGGGCGCGGTCTCGCCGACGCCGCGCGCGAGCACGTGTTCGACTACCTTGCCCGGCGCTCGCTGGGTGGTGCGCGCGACGGCAGGCCCTACACCGCACGATCGAATGCGCGCCTGCTGTCGTGTCTTCGCCAGTTCTATCGCGACCTGCAGCGCCACGGCGTGCTGACCTGCGATCCGACCCTGCTGGTCGACGCACCGAAACTGCCGCGCAACCTGCCGAAGGCACTCGGCGAGGGCGACATCGAACGCCTGCTGCATGCGCCCGATGACAGTCCGCTCGGCCTGCGCGACCGCGCAATGCTCGAACTCATGTATGCGACCGGCCTGCGCGTCAGCGAACTGGTTGGCCTGCGCGCCGAACAGGTCAACCTGCGCCAGGGCGTGGTGCGCGTGACCGGCAAGGGCGGCAAGGAGCGCCTCGTGCCGGTCGGTGCCGAAGCGCAGCACTGGCTGGTGCGCTATGTCGAATCAGCGCGCCCGCTGCTGCTCAAGGGGCGCCGCTGCGATGCCTTGTTCGCCACTGCGCGCGCCGAAGGCATGACCCGGCAGATGTTCTGGACCCTGGTCAAGAAGCACGCGACCACGGCCGGCATCGGCGCCGCGCGCATCTCGCCGCATGGCCTGCGCCACGCTTTCGCCACGCACCTGCTCAACCACGGCGCCGACCTGCGTGCCCTGCAGATGCTGCTCGGCCACAGCTCGTTGTCGACCACCCAGATCTACACCCTGGTCGCCAAGGAAGGCCTCAAGCGCCTGCATGCCGAGCACCACCCGCGCGGCTAGTAATGGTCTGATCAATCCCACAACGGCGTCACCGTGAAGGGATTGATCGGAGCATCCGTTGGCGTTCCAGCGGCTTGGCCCCCACGCCGGCACATGCCAGAATCATCGACCCCTGCGGAACCATCCCCCGCCGCCGCGGTCCATCACCGGCTGCGCCAAGGTCGATACTCCCGAATGTCCAGGCTCTTTCCCCTCTTCCTTTTGCTGCTCCTGCCGAGCGCCGCGGCCTGGGCCGCGCAGGCCGATGCCGCGCGCGCGGCGATGCAGAAGCTCGCGCCGATGCAGCAGCTCAAGGGTTTCCGCCTCTCGGCCCTGCCGGGGTACTACGAAGGCATCATCGACGGCCAGGTCGTCTATGCGAGTCTGGACGGACGCTACCTGATCCGTGGCCAGATCGAGGACACCGCGCGCGGCGAGAATCTCAGCGAGGCGAGCATGGCCGTGCGTCGACTGGAGGTGCTTGCCGGCGTCAGCGATGCGCAACGCTTGCGCTACCTGCCGCCGAGGCCACGCCATCGCATCACCGTGTTCACCGATGTCGACTGCCCGTACTGCAAGCGCCTGCATGCGCAGATCGCAGACTACGCCGCGCTGGGCATCGGCATCGACTACCTGTTCTTTCCCTTGGCTGCGCACCCCGATGCTCATCGCAAGTCGGTCGAGGTGTGGTGTGCTCCGGACCGCAACGCCGCCTATGACGCGATCATGGCCGGCACGACGCTCGAGCGCCGCCAATGCGCCAACCCCGTCGCCGCCACGGTCGCCGCCGGCAGGGAGATCGGTGTGGCGGCGACACCGACGGCGATCGGCCCGGACGGACGCGTGATCCCTTCGGCGGTGCTGATGAGCCCGCATCGCCTGCTCGACGAGTTGAACCGCATCGCCATGGCGGGTGCCACGGCCGCTGCCAAGGAGAAAACCCCGTGACGCCTGCTCGATCCATCCCGTTCAGCTGGGCCATGCCGTTCCTCACGTTGGTCACCGGCACGGTCGCGGCGGCCACGCCGGAGGAAATCGTCGGTGCGACCATGCTCAAGCTGGCCCCGCAGATCAAGGTCGATGTGGTGCAGGAGGCGAGCGCGCCGGGCTTCTACGAAGCGATCGTCGGCAGCCAGTTCGTCTACGTCAGCAAGGATGGCCGCTTCGTCTTTGATGGCAGCGTGTTCGACGCCAGCAATGCGCGCGACATGACCGAGGTTGCCCGTGCGAAGCAGCGCCAGGCCACGCTTGCGCGGATCGGTGTGGACAAGCGCATCATCTACGGTCCGGCCAAGCCGAAGCACAGGGTGATCGTGTTCACCGACATCGACTGCCCGTTCTGCCGGCGCTTCCACCAGCAGATGGAGCGCTACAACGAGCTTGGTATCACTGTTGAATACGTGTTCATGCCGCTCGACAGCCATCCGGACGCCGCCCGCAAGTCCATGGCCGTGTGGTGCGCCCAGGATCGCAAGGCCGCGCTGACTGCGGCGATGAACGGTGCCGATGTAGGCAACGACACGGCTTGCGCCAATCCCGTGGCCGAAACCGGCCGCCTCTCGCGCGAGATGGGCATCACCCACACGCCGACCGTGCTCGCCGCCGACGGCACGCGTGTATCGCCGCAGGCGGCGATGGTTCCCGATCAGCTCCTTGCCGAACTCGACCGTCTGGCCCAGGCTCCGGTTGCGACGAAATGAACTCCGCCCATCAATCCCGCCGAGGATCCCCGATGAAATCCCGACTCTCCACCCTGCTCGCCATCGTCCTCGCGGTTCCGTGCGTGCAATCGGTCCATGCCAGCGACGACAACGTGCGCGCGGCGATCAAGAAACTCGTGCCGAACGCCAAGGTCGAGAAGATCGAGCCTTCGCCGATCACCGGCTACTCGCAGGCCATCATCGGTGGTCAGCTCGTCTACGTCAGCAATGACGGCCGCTATGTGCTGCAGGGCACGCTGTATGACGCGGATGCGAAGATCGACCTCACTGCCGCGCGCATGTCACGAGAGCATGTCGCCCGGCTCGATGCCTATCCGACAGACAAGCGTTTCGTGTTCAAGCCCAAGGGGGCGGTGAAGCACCGCATCACCGTTTTCACCGACATCGACTGCGGCTACTGCCGCAAGATGCACCAGCACATCGCCGAGTACAACGAACGCGGCATCCAGGTCGACTACCTTTTCTTCCCGCGCAGCGGTCCCGGCACGGCGTCGTTCGACAAGGCGGTGTCGGTATGGTGTGCGAAGGACCGCAACCAGGCCTTCACCGACGCCAAGGCCGGTCAGAATCCGGCGCCGCTCAAGTGCGACAACCCGATCACCGAGCAGTATCAGCTCGGCCTGTCGGTCGGCGTCGACGGCACCCCGGCCGTGTACGCGCCAGACGGCAGCAAGATCGGTGGCTACCTGACTCCCGACCAATTGCAGGCGACCCTCGACCGCGTTGCCGCGATGGCGAAGGCGGGAGGCTGACAAAGGCGCCGCAGGAGCCCGTTAACGGGCGACCGGCGTGCGCTTCGGATGTGACGGGACATATCGCCCCTGAAGGGGCTCCTGCGGGGGCTCCATCAGGGATTGTTGCGGGACGATGCCGACGTATCGGCTATCATGCGCGGCCATTTTCGACGTGTCCGCCATGATCGTTCTCGACGGCCAGCCGGCCCTGTCCACGTTCCGCATCGACCGGCAGAACGCCGCGCTCGCGCGGGTCGGCGGCACTTGCCGCCTGGTCGCAGCGCGCCACGTGTACTTCGTCGAGCCGCAAGCAGGCGCGGCGCCCGATCCCGCGCGCCTCGCCGGCATCCTCGATGGCGTGGCGGGCGAGCCGCAGCCGGCCACGCTGTGGGTCGTGCCGCGTCTCGGCACCATCTCGCCATGGTCGAGCAAGGCCACCGACATCCTGCGCGGCTGCGGTTTCGCGGTCGCGCGTGTCGAGCGTGGCACGGCCTTCGAGCTGGACCCTGCACCCGCACCGGGCTCGGCGGCCTGGGCGGCCGTGGTCGCTGTCCTGCACGATCCGATGACGCAATCGGTGGTGACCGACAGAGCGGCCTTGCCGCGCCTGTTCGAGGTCGGTCCCGCCGGCGCACTCGAACGCATCGCCCTCGGCGGCGATGCCGTGGCTGCGCTGGATGCGGCCAATGTGCGCCTCGGTCTCGCCCTCGCCGCAGACGAGATCCGCTATCTGGCTGCAAGCTACGCCGCGCTCGGCCGCGATCCGAGCGATGCCGAGCTGATGATGTTCGCCCAGGCGAATTCCGAGCACTGCCGGCACAAGGTGTTCAACGCGGCGTTCACGCTCGATGGCGAGGCGCAGGAGAAATCGCTGTTCGCGATGATCCGCAACACGCATGCGCTGGCACCCGCGCACACGCTGTCGGCGTACAAGGACAATGCCGCCGTCGTGGCCGGCTTCGAGGCGCAGCGCTTCTTCGCTGATCCGGCCACCGGTGTTTACGCCGCGCATGGCGAGGCGACGCCTTACGCCATCAAGGTCGAGACGCACAACCACCCGACCGCGATCTCTCCGTTCGCCGGCGCGGCCACTGGTGCCGGCGGCGAGATCCGCGACGAAGGTGCGACCGGGCGTGGCGGCAAGCCGAAGGCCGGGCTTACCGGCTTCAGCGTGTCGCACCTGCGCATCCCGTCATTGCCGCAGCCGTGGGAGCCCGAGCGCCCGCTGCCGCCGCGATTTGCCACCCCGCTGGAGATCATGCGTGACGGTCCGATCGGCGCGGCGGCGTTCAACAACGAGTTTGGCCGCCCCTGCCTCGGGGGCTACTTCCGCACGTTCGAGCAGGGCACCGACGAGGCCGGCCTGCGCCGTGGCTACGACAAGCCGATCATGATCGCCGGCGGACTTGCCAACCTGCGCCCCGGCGATGTCGAAAAGCGCGAACTCGCCGAGGGCGACGCGGTGATCGTGCTCGGCGGTCCGGCCATGCTGATCGGCCTCGGCGGTGGCGCGGCCTCGTCGATGGCGGCCGGCACCAGCTCGGCCGAACTCGACTTCGCCTCCGTGCAGCGCGACAACGCCGAGATGGAGCGGCGCTGCCAGGAAGTCATCGATGCCTGCTGGGCGCGCGGCGTGGCCAATCCGATCGTGTCGATCCACGACGTCGGTGCCGGCGGTTTGTCCAATGCGATTCCTGAACTGCTCAACGATTCCGGCGTTGGCGGCGTGCTCGATCTCGCACGCATTCCGTGCGCCGATCCGCAGCTTTCGCCGATGCAGATCTGGTGCAACGAGTCGCAGGAGCGCTACGTGCTCGGCGTGCGTCCGTCCGACCTTGCCGCGTTCGAGGCGATCTGCGTACGCGAACGCTGTCCGTTCGCCGTGATAGGCCATGCGACGACGGAGCGCCGCCTTCTGCTGTCCGATTCCCGATTCCCGAATCCCGATTCCCGGCTTCATCCCATCGATCTTCCGCTCGATGTCCTTTTCGGCAAGCCACCGCGCATGCAGCGCGATGCACGCCGCGTCGCCCGTCGCCTGTCGGTCGTCGCCGATACCGAGGGCATCGAGCTCGAGCAGGCGGTCGAGCGCGTGCTCGCCTTTCCGGCCGTGGCCAGCAAGGCCTTCCTCGTCACCATCGGCGACCGCAGCGTCGGTGGTCTGTGCGCACGCGATCCGATGGTCGGGCCATGGCAGGTGCCGGTGGCCGATTGCGCGGTCATGCTCAACGATTTCGCCGGTCATGCCGGTGAGGCGATGGCGATGGGCGAGCGCACGCCGCTGGCCCTGCTCAGCGCCACGGCCTCCGCACGCATGGCGGTCGGCGAGGCGTTGAGCAATCTCGCCGCGGCGCCGGTGAAACTGGATGAAATCCGGCTATCGGCGAACTGGATGGCCGCGATCGACCATCCGGGCGAGGATGCCGATCTCTATGACGCCGTGCATGCGCTAGGCATGGAATTGTGTCCCGCGCTCGGCCTGTCGATCCCGGTCGGCAAGGATTCGCTGTCGATGCAGGTGCGCTACACCGATGGCGATGGCGTGCAGCAGCGGACCGTGTCGCCGGTCTCGCTGATCGTCACCGCGTTCGCGCGCTGCGCCGACGTGCGCCGCGCGCTGACGCCGCAGCTCGTGCTCGACGCGGGCGACAGCGAGCTGTGGCTGATCGACCTCGGTCAGGGCCGAGGTCGCCTTGGCGGTTCGGTGCTGACCCAGGTGTTCAACCGCGCCGGCGACCTGCCGCCCGATGTCGATGACCCGGCACGCCTGCGTGCATATTTCGACCTCATCCAGCAGGCCAACCATGATGGCTTGCTGCTCGCGTACCATGACCGCAGCGATGGTGGTGCGATCGTCACCCTCGTCGAGATGGCCTTCGCCGGTCATTGCGGCCTCGATGTCGACCTCGACGGCTGGGCCGACAACACGCTGCGCGCCTTGTTCAACGAGGAGCTCGGCGGCGTCGTGCAGGTGCGCACGCGCGACCGCGAGGCATTCCGCGCGCTGCTGCAGGCGCACGGCCTGGAGCGCTGCGCGCACGTGGTCGCGCGCCCGGTCGCCAAACCGCGCCTGCGCCTGCGCCAGGACGGCGAGCCGGTGGCGAACTGGTCGTGGCGGAAGTTGATGGCGACCTGGTCGGCGACCAGCCACGCCATGCAGTGCCTGCGCGACAACCCTGATTGCGCAGATGCTGAACTGGACTGGCGCTGCGACGAGGAAGACGCGGGCATCGTGCCGAAACTGAGTTTCGATCCCGACGACGACATCGCCGCACCGTATATCGCGAGCGGCACCCGTCCGCGCGTGGCGATCCTGCGCGACCAGGGCGTCAACGGCCAGGTCGAGATGGCTGCCGCATTCACGCGCGCTGGTTTCGAGGCCGTCGACGTGCACATGAGTGACCTGCAGGCCGGCCGACATCGCCTCGACGGCTTCACTGGCTTGGCCGCCTGTGGTGGCTTCAGCTACGGCGACGTGCTGGGTGCCGGCCGTGGCTGGGCCGCGTCGATCCTCTACAACGAGCGCTTGCGCGAGCAGTTCGCCGCGTTCTTCGCCGATCCCGCACATTTCGCACTTGGCGTGTGCAATGGCTGCCAGATGCTCTCGCAGCTGAAGGACATCATCCCCGGCGCCCAGGCCTGGCCGCGTTTCGAGCGCAATGCCTCCGAGCAGTACGAAGCGCGCTTCGTCACCCTGGAAGTCGGCGAAACCGATTCGATCTTCCTGCGCGACATGGCGGGTTCGCGCATCCCGGTAGTGGTCGCGCATGGCGAAGGCCGCGTCAGTTTTGCCGATCCGGCCCAGGCGAAACGTCAGCGTGCCTGCCTGCGCTACGTCGACGGCCACGGGCGCGCGACCGAGCGTTTCCCGCTCAATCCAAACGGCTCGCCGGGTGGCGCCGCCGGTTTCAGTGCCGCCGATGGCCGCGTCACCATTCTCATGCCACATCCCGAGCGCGTGCACCGCAGCGCGCAGATGAGCTGGGCGCCGAAGGCGTGGGGCGACGCCTCGCCGTGGATGCGCCTGTTCCGCAATGCGCGCGCGTGGGTGGGCTGATGCGGGTCTCGCCGCTCCGCGAGTTCGGCCTGAAGGCGGTGCTGTGGTTGCCGCTCGCGTTCTTCCTGTGGTTCGTGCTGGCCGAAGCGCTGGTCTGGCCGGTGATCCGCATGGCCGGGGTCGTCCTGACCAGCCTGTGGCCGGACCTGTTCGGCCAGATCGGCCAGCACGGTCATTTCATGGAGACTGGTACGCGCGTACTCGTCGACCAGGTCGATGCGCAGGGGCGCGGCGGCATCGGTGAGCTGGTGCTGCGGCAGAACCCGATGATCTACGGCTACTCGCTGCCGCTGTTTGCCGGCCTTGCCATGGCTGCGCCGCTGGACATGGGACAACGCCTGCTGCAGTTCGGCGTGGCCTTCGCCGCGATCTGGCTGACCCAGTCATTCGGTCTCGTCGCCGAGAGCCTCAAGCTGCTCGCCTTCGACAGTGGGCCGGTCGGCGCCAGCGCGATCAAGCGCGCCGGAATCCCGGCCAACGCGATCGCGCTGGCCTATCAGTTCGGCTATCTGATCCTGCCGGCGCTGATGCCGGTCGCGCTCTGGCTCGGCCTCAACCGCGACTTCGTGATGACACTCGTGCATCCTGTGGCGGAACCGGCAGGGCATCCGCCGGGTCGAAGCCCGGAATCCCAGGAGTAACCGATGTCCGTCGCCGCCGAAATCGCCGTGCCCGCCGCTGCCTCCACCGGTGCCGAGCTCGACGAGCGCATCTGCCAGTATCTGGTCGCGCGCGGGCGCCTGAAGGAAACCGACCTCGCGCGCGGTCGGCGCCTGCACGAGGAGGATCCCTCCGGCCGACTGGTCGGCCTGCTCACGCGCCTCGGCCTCGTTTCCGAACGCGACATGGCCGACGCAGTGGCCGAGATCATGGATCTGCCGTTGCTGATGTCCAAGGACTTCCCGGAGGCGCCGCCGCCGAACGTGCAGCTCTCGGTGCGCTTCCTCAAGCATCATCATGTGGTGCCGATCGGCGAGAGCGAGACCGAGGTCAAGCTGCTGGTCGCCGACCCGGCCGACCCGTACCCGCTCGAGGCGATCGAGCTGGCCACCGGCCGCAAGGCCAGCCTGAGCGTCGGCCTGCGCCCGGAGATCGACGACCTCATCGAGCGCTTCTACGGCCAGGGTCGTTCGGCGATGGGTTCGATCGTCGAAAGCCTGACCGACGAGAGCACGCGCAGCGAGGACGACATCGAGCACCTGCGCGACCTCGCCTCCGAGGCGCCGGTCATCCGCCTGGTCAACCTGGTCATCCAGCGCGCGGTCGAGCAGCGTGCATCTGACATCCACGTCGAGCCGTTCGAGAGTCGGCTCAAGGTGCGCTACCGCATCGACGGCGTGCTGCACGAGGTCGAGTCGCCGCCGGCGGCGTCGACTGCGGCGGTGATCTCGCGCATCAAGATCATGGCCAAGCTCAACATCGCCGAGCGCCGCCTGCCGCAGGACGGCCGCATCATGATCCGCGTGCAGGGCAAGGAGCTCGACCTGCGCGTGTCGACCGTGCCGACTTCGCACGGAGAATCGGTGGTCATGCGCATCCTCGACCGCGAAGCGGTCGTGTTCGACTTCAGGACGCTCGGCTTCACCGACGACTTCCTGCCGAAGTTCAACAAGGTGCTCGAACTGCCGCACGGCATCCTGCTCGTCACCGGCCCGACCGGCTCGGGCAAGACGACCACGCTGTACACGGCGCTCAGCAAGCTCAACACGCCGGACGTCAAGATCATCACCGTCGAGGATCCGGTCGAATACCAGATCGAGGGCATCAACCAGATCCAGGCCAAGCCGTCGATCGGCCTCGATTTCTCGCACGCCCTGCGCTCGATCGTGCGCCAGGATCCGGACATCATCATGATCGGCGAAATGCGCGACCTCGAGACCGCGAAGATCGCGATCCAGTCCGCGCTGACCGGCCACCTCGTGCTGTCCACCCTGCACACGAACAATGCCGCCGGTGGCATTACCCGCCTGCTCGACATGGGGGTCGAGGACTACCTTCTGACCTCGACCGTCAACGGCATCCTCGCCCAGCGCCTGCTGCGCCGCCTCGATCCTGCCAGCGCCGAACCCTACGAGGCCTTGCCCGAAGTCGTGCGTGAGTTCGGGCTCGACAAGCTGACCGACGAACGCCCGATCCGCCTGTACAAGCCGGTGCCGAGCCCGGCGTATCCGAGTGGCTACTATGGCCGCACGACGATCATGGAGTTCCTCGTCATGAGTGACGCCATCCGTCGCCTCGTCATGCAGCATGCCAGCATGGGTGAAATCGAAACCCAGGCGCGCGCCGAGGGCATGCGCACGATGTACGAGGACGGTCTGGTCAAGGCCCTCGCCGGACAGACCACGATCGAGGAGATCCTGCGCGTGACCCAGGAGGGTTGATGATGAAGCCGGGGATGGGGGAGGACGGTTGCGCAATCGGCATGACGCCGGTCGTCGGTTTGCAGGGTTCCGCGTGCCGGAGTTCCGCTTGTGTCCCGTTTCCCATCGCCCATTCCTCCCGCCCATGACCCTGTACCAGTACAAAGCCGTCACCCCCTCCGGTGAGACGCTCGAAGGGCGCATGGACGTGGCCTCGCAGGACGAGGTGATCGCCAAGCTGCAGGATGCCGGCAACATCCCCATCGAGGTGCGCGATGCCGACAGTGCCGGGAGTGGCAGCCTGTTCGCGGCGCTCACGCGCAAGGCGACACTGAACGAGGCGCAGATCGTCCAGCTCACCCAGCAGCTGGCGACCCTGCTCGGTGCCGGCCAGCCGCTCGATCGCGCGCTGCAGATCCTGCTCGATCTTCCGGAAAGCGAGAAGGCGCGCGCCCTGCTTGAACGCGTGCGCGACGTCGTGCGTGGTGGCGCCACTCTGTCCGATGCGCTCGAAGCCGAGCGCGAATCGTTCTCGCGCCTGTACGTGAACATGGTGCGCGCCGGCGAGGCCGGTGGCTCGCTCGAGGAAACCCTGCGCCGCCTTGCCGAGTACCTGGAGCGTTCGCGCCAGTTGAAGGCAAGCGTCATCAACGCGCTGGTCTATCCGGCCTTCCTCGTCGGCATGGTGCTGGTGTCGCTGTTCGTGCTGCTGGTCGTCGTGGTGCCGCAGTTCGAGCAGATGTTCGCCGACATGGACGTCGAGATGCCGCTGATCACGCGCATCGTCGTCGGCGTCGGCTCCACCTTGCAGAACTACTGGTGGCTGTTGCTGGCTGGCCTTGTGGCTGGCATTGCCTGGCTGCGCCGGCGCATGGCCGACCCGATCGCGCGCCTGGCCATCGACGAGCGCCTGCTTGGCATGCGCGTGATCGGCGAGCTCGTGCGCAAGCTCGAAACAGCGCGCCTTGCGCGCACCCTCGGAACTTTGCTCAAGAACGGCGTTCCATTGCTGGGCGCCCTGACCATCGGGCGCAACGTGATGGGCAACGCGGCGCTGGCCCAGGCCGTGGACACCGCCTCCGCCGACGTCAAGACCGGCAGCGGACTCGGTTTCGCGCTTGGTCAGACCAAGAAGTTCCCGAAACTCGCCCTGCAGATGGTCAGCGTAGGCGAGGAATCGGGCGAACTCGACACGATGCTGCTCAAGGTCGCCGATACCTTCGATGTCGAGGTCAAGAACACGCTCGAACGCCTGCTCGCGGCACTCGTGCCCGCCACCACGGTGCTGATG
The DNA here is from genome assembly GCF_019634775.1 of Dokdonella sp. Taxonomy (NCBI): domain Bacteria; kingdom Pseudomonadati; phylum Pseudomonadota; class Gammaproteobacteria; order Lysobacterales; family Rhodanobacteraceae; genus Dokdonella; species Dokdonella sp. The sequence goes on along the minus strand of NZ_JAHCAS010000001.1, from coordinate 322,018 downwards.
ACGGTCGTCGTCGCGGTCATCATGATGGCGATCATCCTGCCGATCCTTAAACTGACCAGCTCGATCCAATGAGGAACCTGACCATGCACACCCATGCCCCGCGCCGCATGTACGCGCTGCCGCGCAACGCCGGCTTCACCTTGATGGAGATGATTGCGGTCATCGTCCTGCTCGGCATCGTCATCGCGATCGTCGGCGGCAACGTCATGGACTTCTTCGGCGGCGGCAAGTACCAGGCCGGAACCGTGGCGGTGAAGAAGCTCGAGATGGCGGTCAACCAGTACCAGATGGGCACCGGCAACTACCCGGATTCCCTGCAGGATCTGCTGAAAAAGGTCGGCATGTGCCCGTGTGCGAAGGAGGCCGACCTCAAGGATCCGTTCGGCCGCCCCTACGTCTACAACAAGCCCGGTGGCGAAGGGCGCGACTTCGACATCATCTTCCTCGGCAAGGACGGCAAGGCCGGTGGGGAGGGGCAGGACAAGGATTTCGGAAGCTGGGAGAAGTAGGCGGCTGCGCGTGGCAGCGGACGAGGGCGCGCCGACATGCGTGTTTCCACCGCCGGCATGAGTCGAGGCGCGCCTCGCCGCGTGCTCGGCTTCACCCTGATCGAGATCGTGGTCGTCATCGCGCTGATCGGCATCGTCGCGGTGGTCGCCGCACTGTCGTTCTCGCGCAGTTTGTCCGGCGCGCGCATCGAGGCGGCCAGTCGAGATCTCGTTGCCGCGCTGCGCTACACGCGCGGACAGGCGATCGTGAAGGGCCAGCAGAAGGTGCTCGAGATCGATCTCGGGGCCAACACCTACCAGGCGCCTGGCAAGGGCTCCGTGGAGCTGCCGAAGGACATGGAACTGCGCCTGACCACCGCCGAGCAGGAACTGACCGGTGACATGAAGGGCGGCATCCGCTTCTTTCCCGACGGCAGTTCCACCGGCGGCAACATCGCCGTCGTGCTCGGGCAGCGCGAGTGGAAGATCAACGTCGGCTGGCTGACCGGTGAGATCTCGCTCGACCGCCCGGAGGAAACCCGGTGAACGCGCCGTGTCCGCGCCGCTTGCGCGCCGCCGCGCGGCGCGCGCGTGGCTTCACCCTGATCGAGATGATCGCCGCCTTCGTGATCTTCGCGATCGCGGTCGGTGCGTTGATGCAGATCCTCACGCTGTCGCTGAAGGACACGCGGCGTTCGTTGGATGAGACGCGCGCGGCCCTGTGGGCGCAGTCGCTGCTCGACAACGTCGGCATCGGCGAGCGCGTCGAGGCCGGCAGCAGCCGCGGTGAGTTCGACCGCACGTTCCGCTGGGAAATGGACATCGAGCAGATCGATCCGCAACTGGTCGAAGCGCAGGCGACGACCACGATGGGTTCGGTCACGACCAGCGCCCAGGTCGGCAACGGCGGTGCCTCGCCGATCACCGAAATCGCGCAGATGGAGCTTTTCCATGTCGAGCTGCGCGTGATCTGGGGTTCTCGCAACAGTGAGCACGTGGCGCGCTTCTCGACCCTGCGCCTGGCTCTGCCGGATTTCAATGCCGGCCTTCAGGGGGGCATGGGACGAGGCCCATCGAGTGGCTCGCGCCCACGCGACTCCAGCGGCAAGGACGGATGAACATGGACTTGCGCATGCCGGCGCGCCCGCGCGGCTTCACCCTCATCGAACTGATGCTGGCGATCCTGCTGCTGGCCGTGATGCTCGCGCTGGCCTACGGAGGCATCCGTTCGGCGGTCAAGTCGATGCACACGGGAGAAGCCCTGATCGATCGCGTGAACCGCATGCGCGTCGCCCAGGAGTTCATCCGTCACCAGGTCAGTCGCACGCTGCCCCTGCCGTTCGGCCAGGACGAGAGCACAGGGGTCAACTTCATGTTCCAGGGCGAGGGCGATTTCATGCGCTTCGTGGCGCCGATGCCCGGATACCTCTCGCGCGGCGGTTCCTACGTGCAGACCCTCGAGCTGACCAATACGCGCAACGGCAAGCATTTGCTGTTCTTCCATTCGATGCTCAACGGCTATGACCCGAAGAAACTGCGCAGCGACGATCCCGATCCGGTCGTGCTGATGGACCAGATCGAGAGCGGCCGTTTCGAGTACCGCAAGCTCGATGCCGACGGCAAGCTCGGCGACTGGAGCGACGACTGGGAGGACCCGGGCTTCACGCCGATGATGGTGCGCATTCGTCTGAAGATGCGGCCGGAAGCCCTGGTCGACTGGCCGGACATGGAGATCCCGCTGGTGCTTGATGCCGGCGCGGCGCAGCAGTCGATGCGCGCCCCGCAGTTCGGCAACATGCCGGTCCAGTCGACTGCGCCACCGGTCCATGCGGCCGGTGGTGCAAGGAGGCGTGAATGAACATCCGCGTGCCCGGATGCCGCATGCGCGGCGTCGCTTTCGTGCTGGTCATGTGGGTGATCGCGCTGCTGTCGATCCTGCTCGGCAGCTTTGCCGTGATCGCGCGTACCGAGGGCATGCAGTCGCGCCACCTGTTCGATTCGGCGACTGCGCGCTACGCCGCCGAAGCGGGCCTCAACCTCGCCGTCTACGGTCTCAGCAAGCCGAACCCGGAAGAGAAGTGGATGGCCGACGGCCGTCCGTACCAGTTCACATTCGATGGCGTCGAGGTCGAGATCGAGATCACCGACGACTCCGGCAAGATCGACATCAATGCAGCCGACCCGCTCGCGCTGAAGAACCTTTTCATGGGTACCGGTGTCGATGAACTGCGCGCCGAGGAACTGGCTGACGCGATCCAGGATTGGCGCGACCCCGACGACCTGCGTTCGCTGCAGGGTGCGGAGGTCGACGACTACGAGGCGGTGGGCCTGCCCTACGGGCCGCGCAATGCCCCTTTCGAAACCTTGTCCGAGATCCAGCAGGTTTTTGGGATGGACTACGACACCTACATGAAGATCGAGCCGGCCATCACCATGTACTCCGGGCGTGCCACGCCGAGCGCGGCCTACGCGCCGATGGAGGCCCTGATGGCGATCCCCGGCATGACCGCCGATCAGGCGCAGGCGATCATCGAAGGTCGTCAGCAGTTGCCGCCCGGTGCGCTGGCCATGGGCACATCGGGCCTGCTGCTGCCGGACGGCACACCGATCATGGCGGATGGGGGTGGCCTGACGTATAGTGTCAAGTCGCGTGCCAGGCTGCCGAACGGGGCAGGCACGGTGCTCGATGCCACGATCCGCATGGGTGGCATGAATTCGGCGGGGCGGCCCTATGTGGTGCTCCGCTGGCGTGACGGCGAAACCTCGTAACCCGCGTGAAAGAAGCCCTGGACAGACAAATCGCGCGTCTGCGGATGCGCCTTGCCAAGACGCCGCTACCGCGCTTCTTCGTGTGGTGGGGTTCGCAGCTGCTCGCCTGCCTGCCGGAAACCTGGCGCAAGCGATTGGCCGGCCGCTCAGACGTCCTGCTGCTCGAGCATCGTGGCAACGAGGTCGTGGTTTGGCGTGAACGCAGTGGTCAGGCGCAGGAGTTCGGCCGCATCGACCTCAGCCTGCCCGCCGAGGCCCAGGCCGAGGAGTTCCGCCGCCTGCGCGCGCGCATCGACAATCCTGGCGTGCGCTCCCTCGTCGTGCTGCCGGAAACGCGCGCGCTGCGTCGCACCCTGACCCTGCCGGCCGCAGCCGAAGACAACCTGCGCCAGGTGCTCTCCTTCGAGATGGACCGGCAGACTCCTTTCAAGGCCGATCAGGTGCATTTCGACAGCCGTGTCGTTGCGCGCGACACGACTGCGCGCAACCTGCGCGTCGAGCTGGTTGCCGTGCCGCGCGCGCAGTTCGATCCAGAACTCGCGGCGGTCGGCGGTGGCGCGCTGGAGCTCGATGGTGTCGACATCTGGCGTGGCGAGCCGGGCCATGGGCGCCACCATCTCAACCTGTTGCCCGCAGAGCGTCGCGCGCGCCGACGCGACTTGCGCCTGCCGCTGAACCTGGCCCTCGCCGCGGCTGCGCTCGTGCTGCTCGTCTTCAACATGTCGCTGTCGCTGAAGAACCGTGCGATCGCGGTCGAGAAGATGCGTGAGGAGGTCGCCAAGGTCGAGGTCGAGGCGCGTCGCGTGCTCGAGCTCAGGAAGGCCCTGCAGGATTCGGTGGGGGGCGCGAATTTCCTCTCCGAGAAGAAGCGCAAGGGACCGGTCGTGATCGGTCTCCTTGACGACGTCAGCCGACGCCTGTCTGACGACACTTATCTCGAGCGCCTCAGTATCGAGAACAACCAGATCCAGCTGCAGGGCCAAAGCAAGGAAGCCGCCGGCCTGATCAGCGTGCTGGCGGCGTCGCCGTACCTGTCGAACCCGCGTTTCGAGGGCCAGATCCAGCCCGATCCACGCACTGGCAAGGACCGCTTCACGATCAGTGCGGAACCACGCGAGGTCGCGCCGGGCGAAGCCGGTCCGATGGCCAGTGATGCGCAGCCGGGGCCGGCGCCGTCGGTGGACGCGGAAGCACGCAAGGAGGCGTCCCATGGCGATGCTTGAACTGCGGCCGAAAGACGGACGCCTGCTCGCCGTCATCCTGCTGGCGATTGTCGTCCTGCTCGTCTATTTGCTCGGCGTGCATTCGTGGTTCGTCGCGCCGCATATCGGCTATTTCGGCGAGATGCGCGACCTGCGCGAACAACAGCAGAAATTCGCCCGCATCGCCCTCGAGAGACCGGCGATCGAGCAGCGCCTGGCCGAGGTGCGCAGCTATGAACAAGGCAACCAGGCATTCCTCGCGGAAGCCGATGCCAACGCTGCCTCGGCTGGCCTCATTCAACGCCTGAAACAGGCGCAGTCCGACCATACCGATGCACGTCGCTGCTCGGTGGTCAGCACGCAGTCCTTCAGCGGCGGTCAGGAAGAACTGTACAAGCGCATCACCATGCAGGCGCGCCTGCGCTGCGACATGGAATCACTGGCGGCGATCCTGTACGACCTCGAGAACGGCAAGCCGTATCTGTTCGTCGACCAGCTCATGATCTACAAGCAGCAGACCTACGTGCCGCCCGGAGGCAAGCCCGTGGCGAGCCCGCTCGACGTCCGCTTCAACCTCTCCGGCTATCTGCGCCAGCCCGGCAAGGTGACACCCTGATGGATGCGCAACTCGCCCGCCTCACCACGCTCGTGCTGGCCGGTATCTGCGGCCTGTTCGTGCTGACTGCGCTGGTCCAACTCGGTGGTTACGGGCGTGGCTATGGCTGGCTTTCGCCTGACCATCCCGACCCCCAGGCCGAAGAGCTTGCCATCGATCGCAATCCGTTCGCGCTGCCGGCGCAGACGCGCTTCAGCGAGGTCGAGGCACGCCCGCTGTTCAATGAGGATCGCAAACCCACGCCGGTCGCGTCGGCCGAGGCTGTCGCCGAGGATCAACCCCAGGCCCCGCTCAATGTGAGCCTGACCGGCGTGGTCATCGTGCGCAAGACCGACACCACACCGGAACTGCGTGTCGCCATGGTGCGCGACAACACGCGGAACGAAACACTTGCGCTCAAGGTCGGAATGCCGTTGACCGGCGAACAGGCTGGCTGGACCTTGGCTTCCTTGGAGCCGCGGCTCGCGGTCTTCAGGAACGCGAATGACGAAACCTCCGAAATCGAGTTGCAGACCGCCGCTGGGCCGGCGCCGCCACCGCCGTCGGCGCGCCGTCCGGGCGGCGCCACGTCCTCTCCGGCTGCGCCGGGCGCGGTTGCTCCGGAGCAGAAGGGAAACGCTACCGACTCAGACCTCGCCAGGCGCATTGAGGAACGCCGCCGGCAGATGCGCGAGGAAGCCGAGCGCCTGCGCAGGGAACGCGCTGGCAACGAGCCCAACGAACAGAGCAAGCAATGATGGAGTGCGCCGTGTCATTCAGACTCCCGTATTTCGCCTGGGTCGCAGCAATCACGCTGCTGGCCGGCTGCGCGACGCGTCCGGTGCAGTCGCCCGCCCATTTGGCTGGTGAACCGCTGACGGCCGACAATTTCGCCGCCAAGACCGCCCCGCGACCGCCTGTCGATCCTTCGGCCTTGGGCGGAATCGATGTCAGCGGACGCGACGAATCAGCCCTGCAGGCGCCGAAACCCGAGATCGAGGTCGGTACCGGCAAGTTCATCGATGAGGCGGCCGCGCGCAAGCCGCTGCCGGATGCTGCAGGCGATGGCCAGGTTGATTTCAATTTCGAGAACAACCCGATCCAGGCGGTGGTCAAGGCCATTCTCGGCGACCTGCTGCAGCAGAACTACACGATCGCACCGAATGTCGGTGGCAACGTGTCGTTCTCGACCTCGAAGCCGATCCGCGCGGATCAGGCGATGGGTGTGCTCGAGATGCTGCTGTCTTGGACCGGCAACACGCTTGTCTACAAGGATGGTCGCTACATCGTCCTGCAGATCAAGGATGCGCTGCCTGGCTATCTCACCCCGCGCATGACGCCACCGAATCTCGCCAAGGGCTACGAGGTGCGCGTGTTCCCGCTGCGCTACGTGTCGCCCAGCGAAATGGCCAAACTGCTCAAGCCCTACGCAAAGCCCGAGGCCGTGGTCAACGCCGACACCGCTCGCAGCATGATCGTCATGGCCGGCACGTCGGCTGAGTTGCAGAACTACGCGCAGACCATCGACATGTTCGACGTTGACTGGATGAAGGGGATGTCGATCGGCGTATTCACCCTGCAGCGCACCGAGGTCGCCACCCTGTTGCCCGAGCTCGAGAAGGTGTTCGGTGCGACCGGCGAGTCACCCCTGGCCGGCATGTTCCGCTTTCTGCCAATCGAGCGCTCGAACGCGATCATTGCCATGACGCCACAGCCGGAATATCTGCGTCAGGCCGAGGACTGGCTGCGCCGCCTCGACCGTGCCGGTGACGAGAGCATGACCCAGCTCTTCGTCTACGACGTCAAGAACATCAAATCGGTCGATCTGGCCGACTATCTCAATCAGATCTTCCTCGGCAGCAGTTCCGGCGGTGGCTCACGCCGCACCGGCACCTCGGGCAGCGTCGCCCCCGGACTGACACCGGTCACAGTTGGTGGCGGCATGGGCAGAAGCAGTTCGCGCCAGTCGGGACGCCGCGGCGCCACATCGGCTCCTGCCAACGCCACGGCCGCGGCAGCGTCCGGTGCCGCGGCAGGCGCTGCAGCAACGCCGGTCGTGGGCGGCGGCAACCAGGACAGTGCGCTGCGCATCACGGCGGTGGAGGAGAGCAACCAGTTGCTCGTCATGGCCACTCCGATCGAATGGGACGCGATGCAGGCGGCGATCCGCAAGCTCGACATCGCACCGCTGCAGGTCCACATCGAGACCAAGATCCTCGAAGTCACCCTGTCCGGCGAGCTCAAGTACGGCGTGCAGTGGTGGTTCGCCGGTATGCGCGGGCAGGCGCCGTATACGGGGGTCGACTACGACGTGCTCAACCGTACGGATCGCCAGCGCAGTGGCATGGGGGCGGCCGGTCCCGGCGAGAGCGGGAACATCTTCTGGTCTTACCTCAACAGCAAGTTCCAGGTCGCGCTGAGCGCGCTCGAGGCGAATGGCCAGGCCAAGGTGTTGTCAGCACCGTCGCTGGTGGTGATCAACAACCAGGAAGCGCAGATCAATGTCGGCACGCAGATTCCGATCCAGCAGACCTACCTGACCAACTACGGCATCAACACCGGCACCAACAACACCGGCATTGCTTCATCGGGCTACGGCACCGTGCAGTACCTCGACACCGGCGTGATGCTCAGCGTGAAACCGCGCGTGAATCCGGGCGGCCTTGTCTACCTCGAGGTCTCGCAGGACGTCAGCAGCCCCGGAACGCCGGCCGAAGGCAACTCCAATCCGCCGATCAACCAACGTACGATCGACACCCAGATCGCCGTGCAGAGCGGCGAAACGGTGTTGCTTGGCGGCCTCATTTCCGAAGATGACGGCGAGGCCAAGAGCGGTGTTCCGGGGCTTCATCGCGTGCCCGTGCTAGGCAAGCTGTTCGGCAGTACGAGTGCACGCAAGAACCGCACCGAACTCATCGTGCTGATCACGCCGCAGGTCATGAGCAATTCCGAGGAGGCGCGTGAGATCACGGAAAGCTACCGTCGTCAGTTCCAGGCACTCGAGCCGTTACGCGCTCGCATGAAGGGCAGCTACGAGCGCCCGTCACCGCGTGAGGAACCGCCGCCGGCGGCCGAGGAGCCGCCGCCCGCGGAAACCACGCCACTGGAATGAGTGGCCGGACGGCAATGGCGTCGATGCGCGCAGGAGCGCACCTTCTGCGCAGCTGCACTTGCGTGCCCCCGACCGCATGCGCGCCGGGTGCGCGTCAGCTGCCGTTGCCGGGTATCCGCGGGAACCTTTGCACCATCCGTGAATCTGAATGCCGCCCTTGCCGGCGTGCGTCGACGCACGCGCCACATCACTGATCGAAGGAGTAGAAACATGTCATCGCCGTTGCTGCGTCCGATTTTGCTGGCCCTGCTGGCAGCCGCTTTGTCCGCCTGCGCCTCCACCGGAGGCAAGGTCAAGGCCAAGGGGGTTTCCCCGGAAGATCGCGCGCTGGAGCGCTGGAACCTGCTGATCGAGCGCAAGGCCGAACTGGCCTACGATTACATGAGCCCGGGCAAGCGAGCGATCGAGAAGCGCGAAGACTACGCAAGCGCCATGAACAACCGGCCGGTTCGCTGGAAGAAGGTCATGCTGCACAGCAAGACCTGTGCGAAGGAAGATACCTGCACGATCATCCTGCAGGTTGACGTTGAAGTGCCGATGATGGGAGGAACCGGGATGGCAACCTCGCTCGGCTTCCCCGAGGAAACATGGATTCGCGGCGCCGATGGCATCTGGTACTACCTCGGGCCCACGCCCAGGCAGGCCGGGCAGTAGGCGGCACTTTCCCCGCGATTCGGTCCGTCCGTGCGTTGAGGCGGGCGGACCGAGGGATTCATGGGGGGCTGGACTCCCCACCCGCGGCGCCGAGATCGGGATTCCGGGCGCGCCCCTTGAATCACACCCCCTCAAAAGGTGTAGAGTCGCGCGAATCGGCGGGCTGGGGGCCGGGAGCGGATTTCCG